>JBOHEO010000189.1:0-10433 GCA_050701055.1 Pseudonocardia sp.
ACGCCCGGGTGAACGCGGCCAGCCCGGGACGCACGTCGAGCATCTGCTGCACGGCCGCGGTGGCGGCGGTGGGGTCGCCGAGCTGGGTGTAGGCGTCGGCGAGCACGCCGTAGACCTCGGGGGTGAACGGCCGCAGCTCGCGAGCCTGCTCCCCGAAGCCGCGAGCGGCGGCGAAGTCGTGCCGGGCGTTGGCGAGCTGACCTCGACCGATCACCGCCTCGCCGTTGCCGTCGGGCTGCATCTGGAGCGAGCGGTCCAGGGCGTCCTGGGAGCGGCTGTAGTAGGACGGATCACCGGTGACCCGGGCCTGCTCGACGTATGCGGCACCCAGCTGAGCCCAGAGCACCGCGTCATCGGGATTGCGGCGCAGCGAGTCCTGCGCGCGGTAGATCATCTTATCCAGCGCGCTGGCCCTCGAGACCGGCGAAGCGATGGCAGCCGGGTTGTCCTCGCGGGGGCTGAGGGATCCGACCACCGCGACGACGGCCAGCAGGGCACCGATCAGAACGACCAGGACCAGGATCCGCGACCGACGGTCGGCTTCACCGGTCATGGGTACCTCTCCAGGGGAGCGGGGGTCCGGGCCACCGTCAGCGGCCCGGACCCTCCGACTGTCGAATCCCGCCGGTCAGCGGCAACCGGGGTCATTGTCGTTCGACGGCAGGCGATCAGGACCGGGCCGGCGCCCACCAGAACCACCGGCGCGACGCCCTTGGCCGAAGGGAGCCAGCAGCTTGGGCAGGATGCCCGGGGGAACGGCCGCACCCCCCGGGATCCCGACCTGGGCGTTGGCCGCGTCGTTGATGTTCTTGTTGTTGGGCAGCCCGATGTAGGGGAAGCGACTGCGGAACGGCTTGTCGTTCGTGAAGACCGCGTCGCCGGCAGCGAGCGCGACGACTATGCCGTTCACCGCGGCACCCTCCTCCAGCTGGATCGTGATGTCCACGATGTCGTCGGCGAGGCGGCGACCGTTCGGGTAACCCTGCAGATCTCCAGCCAGCACCCCGAGCGGGTTCGGCGCCCGGGTCGGTTCGATCGCGGTGTTCAGGCGCAGCATCTCCGACGGGACGAATTTCTTCGGGTCGGCGTCACCGTTGAGGATCTGGCTGTTCAGGTCGGACTTGATCGGCGCACCACCCGGAACCGGGGCGTCCTTCGCCATACCGGTCAGGAAGATCTCGAACAGGTCGGTCCGTGGGGTGGGCGGGGCCGGGATGCCGTAGATCGACTCGACCAGCCTTGGCACCTCAGGCTTGAGGACCCGGTCGACGACTTCGGGGATGGTGACGTCGACGGCAGGCGAGGTCGCGTTGAACCCGTCTTTCAGGCTCACGTCGAGGACGACCTCGTTGAACAGCGCGTTACCCAGGCGCGAGACCTGGACGTAGTCACCGACCGCCTTGGCGCCACCCCTGGGCTGCAGCTGCAGGGAACGCATCTCGGTGTCGCTCCACACGCCGATCACCGGGTTCTGCTTGCCATCGCCGTTCAGCGCGAGATCGTTGATCGGCACCTGCAGGACGATGGTGTTGACGTTGTGGCCCGCCAGGGTGTCCTGCCCGATCTCGGTGAGGTTGGCGCCGTAGATGAGGTCGAACACCCGCAGGTCGAGGAAGAACGGTTCCTCTGCCTGGCCGGTGTAGGTCTTGCCCTCCTCGCCGAGTCCGTAGGTGGCTTGATCGACCAGCTTGCTGTAGTCCGGAACCGACGCAGGGCCGGTGTTGGACGGGGCCACCTGGGCATCGTCGAGGAGAACCGTCCCCTTGCCGTCCTTGATCACCGTCAGATCGTAGAACTGGCGGAAGAGCAGGTCGGGATCGGTCAAGCTGTCGATCGCGCCGACGTTGTACAGGAATGTCCGCTTGTCGTCGCGCCGGTCCTCGGTGCGGAAGTCCCACCGGTAGGTGGTGTCCGCCACGGCGTCGCCGTCGGCATCGATGTTGATGTCGTAGTGGGCGTTCTCGGCCCACTGGTAGAAGCTCGGGCCGCCGTTGGGCTCCTGCAGACCGAACCAGTTCGCGATGAGCGTGACCGTGCTCGCTTTGTCCGGGGACACGAAGGCGTACACGTCGGTGTTGTCGACCAGCGGCATGGTCGAGATGAGCGGGGCCTCACGGTGACTGGACGCGGTCGCGGCACCGGGGAGCAGCGCGAGCGCGGCCGCGGCGAGCGTGGCGCCGGCAGCGATCAACGCGGTGGTGGTGCGGCCGCGGCGGGATCCGCTCCGCGGCGTTGCCGCCAGCGTGCTGTGGGGAGACGTGGGCATTCTCCATCCTTTCCCCGGCGGCGGCATGGAGGCCGTTCCGGGCGACGGGTGCACGCCCCTCAACGCGCATACCCTGGGCAACTTCCCCAACGGCCGAGTCGGACCGTCACCCAGGCCAACGACACGGATACCGAAGCGATACGGCGAGAACTCGTCTATCTGGCCCATTCATGTGACGTTCACTGTGAACGAAGTTTCTGCACCTGAGAATGGTGATCGCTGATCCAAGTTATGGCAACAAAGCGGTTCAGGCCGTCCAGCTGATCGGGTCGCCGTGCGGTGCGTCGTCGAGGACCTGCACCAGAACCGCCACCGACGCCGCACCGCGAACCGTCGCACCCGCAACGGTGCATGCCACCGAGGCGAGCCCGGACCAGGCCAGCCCGGCCGGCACCAGGTGCATCGCGACGCCGGGGCGACCGGCCACCCACTCGCACAGCGGCCGGTCCCCGTGTTCGACCAGCAGCGCGAGCCGCCCCTGCCTCGCGACGAGGCGGCCGAGAAAGTCGGTCAGGGTGGCGCCACCCGCTCCGGTATCGGGCCTGCCGTCGAGCAGCCGGGCACCGACATCGGGACGCTCCCGGACCGGGACGGCCTCCGTTACCCGGGGGCGCCCCGGGGTTCCGACCAGCAGCGCAAGGACCCGTTCGGCCGACCCGACGTAGACGCCGACCACCATCTCGAGGACCGCGTCGAGGACCGGCTCGGTGGCCAACCGGATTCCGCCGAGACCGCCGGGCAGGATTCCCCTGGTCCGCCAGACGTTCGCCACGGCGGCGTTGCTGATCCCGAGCTCAGCGGCGAGACGCCGGGTGGTCCATCGACCAGCCCCGGGACCGGGGGGCACCTCCAGGGTGCGGGCGACGACAGCCGCCTCGTCCACCGTGGGCGGCCGTCCCGACCGCGGCGCATCCCGCAACCCCTCGACGCCGTCGGCCCGGTAGCGCTCGCGCCAGGTGATGACGGTCTGCTTGGAGCAGCCGAGGCGTTCGGCAATGGCCGCGGGCCCGAGGCCCTCGGCGGCCAGCAGCACGATTCTCGCCCGACGCACGGCCGCCTCCCCCACCCGCCCGGCGACGATCCAGCTGTGCAGGACCTCAGCCTCCTCCGGGCACACCGACAGCCGCGGGGTAACGCGCATGGACATCCCCACTTCACTGGCAACGTCGATTATCGTCAATTACCGGTATGGGATTCACGGCATAGCCACCGAATACCGGGTGCGGCCTTTCAGGATCGTTCGAGCATCTGTCAACAGACCTTCGGCTCGACCGGCAGTGGCGGATGTAGCCCCTTTGGGTGAATGCCAGCGGGTTCCCGGTCAGCCGCCGGCGAGGCCGGCCCGCAGTGCGGCGTCCTTCGCGAGTACCGACCGCGCCAGCTCCGCCTGGAACTCGACCATCCGGGCGGCCAGCGCGGGATCGGCCACCGCGAGGATCCGGACCGCGAGCAGGCCGGCGTTGCGGGCACCGCCGACGGCCACCGTGGCCACCGGCACGCCCGCCGGCATCTGCACGATCGAGAGCAGGGAGTCGAGTCCGTCGAGCCTGCCGAGCGGCACCGGCACCCCGATCACCGGCAGCGGCGTGGCCGCGGCGACCATGCCCGGAAGGTGCGCGGCACCCCCGGCCCCGGCGACCACGACTCGCAGGCCGCGACCGGCCGCCGCGCCGGCGTAGTCGAGCATCCGGTGCGGCGTGCGGTGCGCGGAGTACACGCCCACCTCGTGCGGCACGTCGAATTCGGTGAGCGCCTCGGCCGCGGCCACCATCACCGGCCAGTCCGAGTCGCTGCCCATGATCACGCCCACCACCGGGTCGGTCACCGTCGCACCTTCCTGCCGTCGTCACCGTGCGCAGCATCGGCGGAGCGCCCGTCGGCACCGTGGGCAGCGTCAGCGGAGCGCCCGTCGGCACCGTGCGACGACCAGCTGTCGGCCCACGTCCCGGTCGACAGCCATTCCGCGGCGAGCGCCGCACGGCGGCGGACCTCGGTCATGTCCGATCCCAACGCCGTCACATGCCCCACCTTGCGAGCGGGCCGCTCGGCCTTGCCGTACAGGTGCACCTTGACGTCGGGGAACCGGGCGAACACGTGGTGCAGCCGCTCGTCGAGGCCCATCGAGGGCACCGCGGCGGCGCCGAGCACGTTCGCCATCACCACGGCGCGCGCGGTCGGCGCGGTGGCGCCGAGTGGGTAGTCCAGTACCGCCCTCAGGTGCTGCTCGAACTGCGAGGTGCGCGCGCCCTCGATGGTCCAGTGACCGGAGTTGTGCGGACGCATGGCCAGCTCGTTGACGACGAGGCCGGCCGCGGTGCCGTCGGTGTCGAACAACTCCACCGCGAGCAGCCCGGTCACGTCCAGCTCGGCGGCGATGCGCAGCGCGAGCTCCTGCGCGGCCACGGCGGTGTCCGGGTGCAGGCCCGGCGCGGGAGCCAGTACCTGCACGCACTGGCCGCCGGCCTGCACCGTCTCCACCACCGGCCATGCGGCCGCCTGCCCGTAGGGGGATCGGGCGACCTGGGCGGCGAGCTCACGGCGCAGGGGAACCATCGCCTCCACCATCAGCGGGGTGCCGGCTGCGAGCAGCTCGGCGAGCAGCGCCGGGTCCGGCTGGTCGAGCAGCCACACACCGCGCCCGTCATAGCCGCCGCGGACGGCCTTGAGCACGACCGGCCGGCTGCGGGCGGTGTCGACGTGAGCCGGGTCGACGCTCCGCGCGGCAGCGAACCGCTCGACGTCGGCGGCGTCGGTGACCTGCGCGAACGCCGGCACGGCGACCCCCAACGCGGCCAGGCCTCGCCGCATCACCAGCTTGTCCTGCGCGTACAGCAGCGCATCGGGACCGGGACGCAGGGCCGCGCCGCCGGCCGCGAGGGCACGCAGCGCCGCCTGCGGCACCTGCTCGTGGTCGAAGGTCACCACCGAACAACCGCGGGCGAACGCGCGGAGCGCCGCCAGGTCGTCGGCACTGCCCTGGTGAACGTCGGCGCACACCAGGGCAGCCGGATCGCCGTCGCCGACGGCCAGCACCCGCAGCGACTGCCCGAGCGCGATCGCGGCCTGGTGGGTCATCCGGGCGAGCTGGCCCGCTCCCACCATCCCGACGACGGGAAGGGCTGCGACTGGTCTCTGGGGGTCGCGCGCGGTGTCCACGGTGCCGGAAGCCTACCGGCGGCCTGCCCCGTACCGGCCGACCGGCCGCGGTCTGGCACGATCCATCGGGTGTCCGTGGTGGAGTCGGTGCTGGCGAGCATTCCCCAGCCCTACCGCGACGTGGCGATCAGACACCGGGAGCTGGTGAAGTTCGCGTTGGTGGGTGGCACCACCTGGGTGATCGATACCGCGGTCTTCCTGCTGTTGAAGAGCACGGTGCTGACCGAGAAACCGATCACGGCGAAGGTCATCGCCGTGCTGATGGCCACGATCGTGTCCTACGTGCTCAACCGGGAGTGGTCATTCCGCACCCGCGGCGGCCGCGAACGCCACCACGAGGCGGCCCTGTTCTTCCTGATCAGCGGCATCGGAGTGGCGGTCTACACTGCGCCGCTGGCGGTCTCGCGCTACGTGCTCGACCTCCGGGAGCCTGCGGTCACCCTGCTCGCCCAGGAGATCGCCGACTTCGTCAGCGGGCAGATCGTCGGGGTGCTGCTCGGGATGGCGTTTCGCTGGTGGGCGTTCCGGCGATTCGTGTTCCCGCACCGGGACGCCCGCCGGCAGGTCCCGGTGGCCTGAACGGCCGCCCCGGCGAGCACGGGGTGGCCGGACCGGATCGGTGCGGCGCCTGGAAATGTGGGCTCGATGAACGCCGATCTCGAGCTCGCCCTTCGCCTGGCCGACGCCGCCGACGCGATCACCCTCGACCGGTTCCGCGCGGCCGACCTGCGGGTCACCCGCAAGCCCGACCGCACCCCGGTCACCGACGCCGACACCGACACCGAGGACGCGTTGCGGGCTCTGATCACCGCCGAGCGCCCTGCCGACGCCGTGCTCGGTGAGGAGCGCGGCGGCGCGGTGCCGGCGAGCGACCGGGGCTGGGTGCTCGACCCGATCGACGGCACGAAGAACTTCTCCCGTGGCATGCCGGTCTGGGCCACTCTCGTCGGTCTCACGGTGCACGGCACACCCGTGGTCGGGGTGGCGAGTGCACCCGCACTGGGGCGGCGGTGGTGGGCCGGCGCCGGGCAGGGAGCGTGGACGTCCGACCTCGGCGGTGGCGCCCCGCGCCGGATCGCCGTGTCCGGGGTGTGCGAGCTGGCCGACGCCTACCTCTCGACCACCGACCTGCGGACCTTCGCCCATCAGGGGCGGCTCGACCACTACCTGCGGCTCGTCGACGCCTGCTGGGAGACCCGGGCCTTCGGCGACTTCTGGCAGCACTGCCTGGTGGCCGAGGGCGTGCTCGACGTGGCGGTCGACGCCGCCGCGAGCCCCTGGGACCTGGCCGCGCTCGTACCGATCGTCACCGAGGCCGGCGGCCGGCTCACCGACCTGTCGGGCGCGGACACCGTCGCCGGCGGCAACGGGCTGTCCACGAACGGCACCTTGCACCAGGCGGCGCTGGCGCACGTGGGGCTGTAGGGCATCAGCAGATCGGTGATGGACCGCTAGCCACCCCGGCGCGCGACGAGGGCGCCGCGGAGTTGTCCTCCGGCAGCGCGACGAACTCCTCCAGCGTCATGAGCCCGTGCCGCAGCGGCATCGCCATGAGTGGCACCTCCTCTTTCTTCGGCCGCGCCCAGTGTGCCGGACGGCACCGACAGTCCTCGTGGACCCACCCGATCCGGAGCCGCATCTCCTGCTCAGGACGGCGTCAGGCCGAGGGTCCGCGCCACCCCTCGACAACTCACGTCTGATCGGCGACCTCCTGGTAGAGCAGGGCGTGCACCCGCTCGACGCCCGGCACGTCGTCGAACTCCAGCGGTTCGTCGGAGGCTGACTCGATCAAGAGCGTGCCACAGCCGAGGACCCGCTCGGTCAGGGTGTGGCGGAACTGCACGCTGTTGATCCGGCTCATCGGGATGTCGATGCCGTGGCGGGAGAGCACGCCCTCGCGCACCAGCACGCGGCGCGACGTCACCACGAAATGGGTGGTCCGCCAGCGCACGACGGGGGTGAGGGTGAACCACACGACGGCGACCAGACCCAGCACGCCCAGGGCCGACCAACCCCACACCGCCCAGCTCTGATCCCGGATCAGCGCGGCCAGGTACGAACCCAGCGCGACGGTGGCCAGGAAGGCGAGCACCGGCACCACGAGCATCTTCCAGTGCGGGTGCTTGTGCATGATGATCCGCTCGCCCTCGACGAGCAGGTCATCCGGGTAGCCCACCGGAGCACCGTACTGCTCCGGCGGGTCAACCCGCCGGACGAAGATGAACCACGTCGCCCGCGGCCACCGACCGCCTGCGTCCGGTGGCATCGAGGAGCAGCAGGCGACCGTCCCGGTCGACGTCCTCGGCGACACCGGCGGTGGCCCGCCCACCGGGCAGTTCCACCCGCACCTCCGACCCGAGGCTCACACACCCGGCACGGTAGTCCGCGCGCAGACCACCGGTGTCCGGATCGCCGCCACCGGCACGCCAGTGGGCCTCCCGTTCGGCGAGGCGAGCCAGCAGCGCGACGAGCACCGCCGTCCGATCGAGGTCCGGGGCTCCCTCGGCGGCCAGGCAGGTGGCGCCGGCCTCGTCGGGCGGAGCGGCGGTGAGGTTGAGCCCGACACCCACCACGACGGCCGGCGCCGGCCCGTCGACGACCTCGGCGAGAATGCCCGCGGCCTTGCGCCGTCGCTCGCCGAGTAGCAGGTCGTTGGGCCATTTCAGACCGGACCTCGCCGCGGTGTACGCACGGACGGTGTCGAGCACGGCCAGTCCGGTGAGCAGCGGCAGCCAACCGAACCGGGACGGCGGCACCCCCTCGGGGCGGAGCAGCACACTCACGGTGAGCCCGGAAGCGGGCGGCGACGTCCACGTCCTGTTGAGCCGGCCGCGGCCGTCCTCCTGATGTTCGGCGATCAGCACGGCGCGATCCGGGACGCCGGTGGCTGCGGCGGCGATGAGGTCGGCGTTGGTCGATCCGGTGCGGGCCACGACATCGAGCCGGGCCCAGCTCCCGGCCGGGACGACCAGGGCTGCGCGCAGCGCCTCGACGTCGAAAGCGGCGGCGGCCCGGTCCACGCCCGGGACGCTACCGGGCCAGCGGGATCAGCGCCGGGGCGCAGCGAAGTACTGAGCCGCGGCCGGTCGGAACATGAAGAAGATCGCCGCGACGATCAGCAGAATCTGGATCACCGAGATCACCACGGACAGGATGCCGATCAGGCCGATTGCAGCTACGACCAGCGAGTTTCCGAACGACAACAGCGAGAACAGGACAGCGATCGCACCCAGCACCGTGAGCGTGATGCGGGCCCAGTTCCGCCCGGCGCGCATCTTGAACGCGAACAGCAACCCGAGCCCGAGGAACACCAGGGTAATCACTGCGGCGAAGATCGCTCCGACGGTTGCGGCCAACGCTGCCTGCTCCGGGGTCAGCCCGGGCGGGAGCTCGGCCATGGCCACCAGATCGTCGAAGATGAGCAACGACAACAGGCTGCCGACCACACCGAGCACGATGTCTGCGATCCACAGGCGGAAGGCGGTCTGGACGTCCTTCGGCGCAGCGGCAGCGCCCGCGGGTGTCGAAGCGTAGGGCTGGTCGGTCATCCGATCCTCCGATCACCAGCGGTTTGCCCGGTTCGGGTACCGCGAGGGTTCACTGTGGGATCAAAGCGGAAGCCCCGACACCCGGCAAGGCACAGTCGGGTGACGGGCTCCTAGGCTCCCGAACATGAGCGCTGCCACCGAGCCGATCCAGCCCGCCCGGAGCGGAGGTGGAGCGCGCACCGACGCGGCAACCGACGAACCCGACATCCACACCACCGCCGGCAAGCTGGCCGACCTCTACCAGCGCGCCGACGACGCACTCCACGCCGGTCCCGAGGCGGCGATCGAACGCCAGCACGCCAAGGGCCGGCAGACCGCGCGCGAGCGGCTCGACCAGCTCCTCGACCCGGGCACGTTCGTCGAGCTCGACGCCTTGATGCGGCACCGATCCACGAACTTCGGGATGGATGCCAGGCGTCCGTTCGGCGACGGCGTCGTCACCGGCACGGGCACGATCGACGGCCGTCCGGTGGCCGTGTTCAGTCAGGACGCCACGGTGTTCGGTGGGGCGCTGGGCGAGGTCCACGGTGAGAAGATCGTCAAGGTGATGGACCTGGCCATGAAGATCGGCTGTCCGGTCGTCGGGATCAACGACGGTGGCGGCGCGCGCATCCAGGAGGGCGTGGTCGCGCTCGGCCTCTACGGCGAGATCTTCTTCCGAAACGTGCGCAGCTCCGGCGTCGTCCCACAGATCTCACTGGTCATGGGGGCGTGCGCGGGTGGGGCGGTGTACTCCCCCGCGATCACTGATTTCACGATCATGGTCGACGGGATCAGCCACATGTTCATCACCGGGCCGGACATCATCAAGACGGTCACCGGGGAGGATGTCGACTTCGAGGAGCTCGGCGGTGCCCGGGCGCACAACACGAGATCCGGGGTGGCGCACTACCTCGCCGAGGACGAGGCCGACGCGATCTCCTACGTCAAGGCGCTGCTGTCCTACCTTCCGAGCAACAACCTCTCCGAACCTCCGTCCTACCCCGCTCCGGAGCCGACCGCGGGCACGATCGCGGACTCGCTCACCGAGACCGACCTCGAGCTCGACACGATCGTCCCGGACTCGCCGAACACCCCGTACGACATCCGCGAAGTGATCGACCGGGTGCTGGACGAGGGTGAGTTCCTGGAGGTCCACGAGCTGTTCGCACCCAACATCGTGGTCGGCTACGGACGGGTCGATGGCCGGTCGGTCGGTGTGGTGGCCAACCAACCCCTGCATCTCGCCGGCACCCTGGACATCGACGCGAGCGAGAAGGCAGCCCGGTTCGTCCGCACCTGCGACGCGTTCAACATCCCGATCGTCACGTTCGTCGACGTCCCCGGCTTCCTGCCCGGCACCGAGCAGGAGTGGAACGGGATCATCCGCCGCGGCGCGAAGCTGATCTATGCCTACGCCGAGGCCACCGTCGGCAAGATCACGGTGATCACCCGCAAGGCCTACGGCGGCGCATACGACGTGA
>JBOHEO010000190.1:0-10389 GCA_050701055.1 Pseudonocardia sp.
CCTTGTCGCGCGCACGCCGTACTCCGACCTGTGGAACCTGACCTTCGACAACCAGGAACCCTAGGCAGGGCACGGCGTGCACCCTAAACGATCATGACAAGCGGCCCACGGGAACGACACAAGAGCCGAAGACTAGCCGACCTCACTCGTCAGGGAGCAGAAAGCGTAGGCCGGGCTCGACAGCGATTCGACCACATAGTTGAAGTCCGTTGTGAGAGCAAAACGCTGTAGCTCCTCCACCAACATCATGCCGTAGTCGGTGAAGCACGCTCGCTTTTCGACGAGGCCTTCGCAGCACTCCAGCAGTGAGGTGGTGAACTGGTCGACCAGCGTCGATTCGCCGCGCAGGTACTGCATGTACATCAGGGGCACCGCTACCACCGCACTATGGAAGGCTTTGTCCAGCGGTCGCAGCTCGCCGACTTTCACAGCTGACAGCACACGGTACTCGTCGGCTGCTAGCTCGCTGGCCGGCAGGCGATACATGCCGTAGACCATGTCAGCCACGAACAGGTTCAGGTGCGTCGCCTCATGCACGATCGACTCGGCAAAGTCGACCATCGTCCAACCAGGTCCGGGACTGATACACACCAGCCCCGCGATGTGTGACGCCGAACCGCCACCCGTCCGCTCAGAACTCAAGACGACGACGTCGGTCACCAGCAAGTCAACTATTCGGCCTAAGTCCGGGTGCAGCTCGCGGATGTATTGCAAGGCTTCCGCTACTTGAGCCGACCATGCAGCGCGCGACAACCGGTCAGACTCTTTGATACCCACAAAGATATCTTCAAAGATGCAGTGCTCTAACAGATAGGACCCCCACGGGCCGCATTCGAATGAGATTGAGATACCGGCCGCCGGCGGTGCGATGGGACGAATCCCGGTAATGGCCTGACGATAAGCGGTGGTTATACAGCTGGCCTGCGGCACGCTACCGCTTAACGCCCTCGTCAGCCGCCCCACTGATTCGAAGCAGTGGTAAACATTGAGGAAATGCATGACACTGCTCCTTTGGTTCGAGAAGCCGCTTAGGTCCAACCGCCCATCATAGAGACGTTGTTTTCTTGCAGGAACTCCCGCACTCGCTCTTGAGTCCTTGCAACGTGCGTGTCGGTATCGTTTCCGACCTCGTCAAGCACCTGGCGGACGGTCTCGTCGGATTGCGTATCGATGGTGGTCTTGGCATTCATAGCTCGATCCCTTTCATGTTAGCGGTACAGTTGCGATGGTTGTCATGTCGGTTCGCTGCTGAATCGGCGCCACCACCTCCTTTCGACTCGGTGCGGGGAGATTGCAGCACGCTTCCAATTTAGTACAGCAGTCAGTGCACCGCTGCTCTGGTGCAGACGCCATTGCTTGGGGCGCAATCATTCGGCCGCGCGGTGCGCCGTAGGTACCGCGATCGAGCCTGAGCCCAATGATGGCCTGGTCGTCAGTCACCGCATGTTCGCGGCCGTCGATGGCACAGGTCATCCAGAAAATCGACGGCATGACTACCGTGCTCAGAGGCGTAGCGCCGGTTTCAGGGGATGCGGTCGTCGATGCCACCAACTCACCCGCCGCTCTTCCGGTGAAGAGCACCAACGGTGCGCCAGCCTTGGCGTTGCGTGAGCGGTGTTGCTGTATGGGTGGCTATCACCGTGACTCGCGGCCGTCCCGTTGTCACGAGAGCCGTGGCATCGACGACCGGATGCTGGATGCCATCCCAGCAGCGGTTGATCGCGGACCACGCCCGCGGAGGCATGCAGTCCGGGTAGTTAGCTCCACTGCCTTGGGTGTGCCAGCCACCCGGTACCCGGACCCGACGCAGGAGGGCCGGATCTTCGCCGTACAGCGCCACAGCCAGTACGGCAACGCCAGGTTCGGGGTCACACCACGGTAGCCACCGCCGCCCAGCAGGCGCCGTTAGCGGCAGATGACAGCGGCGACACTCGGTTCCGCCGTCGCCCCGACTCCTGGACATCCGTGCTCCTCTGCCGTCGCTTAAATGACACCCAGCACCGGGGAAGATCTGCGCTAACGAGCACCAGGAGCCCATCGGACTCCTTCGGATCAATGCTCGACAGCTCCTGCGGGAGGAACCACCCGATGCCGGATGCCCTGCCTTCGAGGGTGCTTGAACCGACGATGTGACCCAATGAGCAGGTGTGGAACGCTTGTTGCACCTTTGCTGACCACAGCCCGCCCTGACGTGCTTGGATGCGTACCAGGGAGGAACAACCGGGCGATGAGCACTGTTGACCGCTGGACTGGCCGTGAAGCGAAGGCACTCAGGCTGGCGTTGCGCCTGACTGTTCGTGCCTTCGCGGAACACCATCGGCATTGCCGCCAGCACCATCAGGTAAGTGGGAGAAGAGCGGCAAGAACACCACACCCTGCCGGATAATCAGGCAATCCTGGATACAACGCTGTCTCAGGCATCCGACGACGCCCAGGCCCGGTTTGCGCTGCTGGTGAGCGATCGGTTGCCTGCTGATGCACCGGCAACGCTTGCCACGAATGACAGCTTGCACTTCGGAACCGATGGAGGCTTATTCAGAACGCTCAAGTCGATCTTTAAAATTCGATCTTCCGATTAGATTAATCGATCGTGTTGGCGTGTCGTAAGGGCAACGGTCTCTCCATGCTTGGGCTCAACCGGTCATAGCGACACCCAGAACCCCGGCTTGACCTGGGGCGGGCGCCCGTACGCTGGTCGGCGGATCGGGGCAGTGTCCATCTGTCCCTGAGCAGGTCCGATGGGTGCCCGTGTAGGGCAGCAGCGTCTGGACTGTCCTGCATTGCGCCGGTGTGGTCATCGTGGAACGTCGTCACGCGGGCACTCTTCCTGTGTGGCCGGCGGGGGAAGCTGGTTGTCGTAGCTGCGGTCGTCGAACGGTCATTGCCAGTGGGTTGCCGCGTGGCTCGCGCCGGTGAAGCAGCCCCGTGCGTCTGGCGGAGGAATGCCACACCGCGTGCTACCAGGCGGACGTACTGGCGCGGCCCTGGGCGCCGTCGACGCGGATGTGGGCGCCGGTGACCCAGGATGCGCGCTCGGAGAGGAGGAACGCCACGACGTCGGCTACCTCCTCGGCCGTGCCCAACCGCCCGTGCGGCAGGTCACGGTCGACGAAGGCCTGGAACCGCTCCGGATCGGACTCTCGCATCGAGTCCCATCCGCCACCGGGAAAGAGGATGGACCCGGGACTGACCGCGTTGACGCGGATTTGTTCTGGGGCCAGCTCGCGGCCGAGCTCCATGGCCAGATAGATACCCGCGGCCTTGGCGGCACCGTACTGAGGGGGCGGTGCCGGCTTCCAGCCGGAGATCGACGTGATGATGACCGCCGCGCCACCCCCGGATCGGCGCATGTGCGGCACACAGGAACGGATCGCCCGTGCCGCGTGCCCGACGTTGAGCTCGAAGGTCTCCGACCAGTCCGACTGCGTCGAGTGCAGGAATCTTCCCCCGGCGGTACCGCCGGCGTTGGCGACCAGCAGATCGATCCGTCCAAGTGCTTCAGCTGCCTCCTCGACGAACCGCTCGACGTCCCCGGCTCGGGCCACGTCCGCAACCGTCCCGTGGGCCGGCACGCCCTCGGCGCGCAGCTCCGCCACGGTGCGCGCGAGATCGGACGGGTCGCGGGCGCAGATTCCGACCGAGCAGCCCTCCCGGGCCAGGCTCAGGGCCGACGCCCTGCCGATTCCGCGGCTACCACCCGTGACAAGCACAGTCTTTCCGGCTATGTGGAGATCCATTGCCACCGTTCTCTCAGTTCCACCACGTACGGTTCGGTGAAGGGGTCCAGCGCCGCCAGGAGCTCGTCGAACCGTCGGCGGGCGGGAATCGTGAGTCGGTTCGCGCAGATGTGGATCGCTTCCGTGCCGACGGCGGACGCCTCTTCCGGCTCGGCGGACTGTGCGAGGGCGATGGCGAGGTCGAGGTGGGCGATGGCGCGACCAACGGTCGGTTGCGTGATGCTTCCGGGCGTGTTGATGGCCTGATCCGCCCATGTACGAGCGCTACCGGGATCACCGAGCCACACGAAAGCGGTTGTCGCGCAGTATGGCAGGTAGGAGGGACTGAGCGAGAAGATGCTCGGCGTCGTGGCCTGCGTCGTCGCCTGCCATGCGCACTCGGCTGCGGTCAGCGCCGCTTGGGTGGCGCGCCGCTCACCACAACGCGCGCTGGCGCGAGCCAGGTAGGCGTGGCATCGCACGAGAGCGGCCGATCCGGCCGGCGCCACCTCCGAGCCGGCCTGCGCGAAGGCGACTGCCTCCCGCGGGTCACCGGTGTAGAGCGCGACCTGGGCCTGGGTGCCGCGCACCCACCCGGCGAGGCCGGCGTGCCCGATCTCCTGCGCCAGCGACAGTGCGGTCGCGCAGTGCACCTCCGCGTCGGCTCCGAGCGCCAGTGACACCTCGGCGAGCAGGCCCGTCAGCCGGCCCGCGACCGCGTACAACCGGCTCCGTTCCCGCAGGGTCGCCCGGCGGTCGAACAGCGTCATCGCGTAGCGCCGCCAGGTCACGACCCGTCGGTGGAACTCCGTGGGCGAAACGGTGAAGTAGTCGACGGCGAGGCGCTCAACCACCTCGTCGAGCTGATCGAGCGTGTTCGACCCGAGGTCGGACACCGCTATCCGCCGGATCAGCTCCATCGACTCGGCGCCCGGAGCGTCCGGCCCTGCCTGTGGGACGGTGGGTACGGTCGCTGTTCGCGTCGGCGCACGCTCACGCAGCTGCTCGAAACGTTGCTGAACCTCCCGGTCGGCGCGACCGAGCGCGGTGTCGAGGATCGACTGCGTGTCCGGGCGAGGAACGATCGCCGCACTGCCGGCCTCCCACTTCGAGACCGTCCTGACCGCGACGCCCAAGCGCTCCGCGAACTCGCGGACGGTCAGCCGGAGCGCGAGGCGCAGGGCGCACGCCTCGTGTCCGGTCCAGCGTTGAACGGTCGTCATGAGCGATCTTTCTCCCTTCTGGCCGACATGGTGGCAGGTCCGGTCCGGCCGGTGCGGCTGAAGTGCCACACCAGTGCCACAGACGATCATTCCTCCAGGGAACGGGCGACCCGACGATGGGCACATGCCACAGCACAGCAAGGCCGGGCGCGGCCCAGCGACGGTACGCGGCGTGCCGCTCATGCCTGCGCGCCGCCGCCAGAGCCGCCGCATCCGTCGACTCAGCGTCCGGCTCGACCGGGTGACCTGGCGGGAGCAGCTCGCGTACTGGTGGGTTCGGTGGTGCACGCGATGACCGGACCGACCCCCGCGACGGGAGGAATGCCGCCCAACGTCGCCCAATGCATCGACGTCGCCGCCCAGTTCCTCGCAGCCCAACCTGGCGCCGTCGAACGTGCACTCGCGAAGCACCGGCGTGGCAAGGACGGCCGCTGCACCGGGTGCGTCCACACGCAGACGCGGTGGCCGTGTGCGGTCGCCAGTATCGGGATGCGCGCAGCAGGAAAGGCCAGGTGATCACTGTCCTACTGGCCGCATACCTGCTGGCCGCATCAGTCCTTCGGGGGTCTGGATCACGTCGGCAGCTCGTCTAGGCCCAAGATCACCAGCCTGGCGCATTCTTCTGCCAGATCTGGCCGGGATCGCGCCGAACCGGTGATCATGGTCATGGCGGCCCACGGCCACACCCCTACATTGCCCGGAGACGCCGGGGTCCATCCACGAGGGCGGGGAACTGGGCTACGCGCTGGTGCATGCCTATGGCGCAGCGTTCGACAACCCGGATCTGCTGGTGTTGTGCGTGGTGGGTGACGGGGAGGCGGAGACCGGCCCGCTGGCGGCCAGCTGGCATTCGAACAAGTTCCTCAACCAGGTGACCGACGGCGCGGTGCTTCCGGTGCTGCACCTCAACGGATACAAGATCGCCAACCCGACCGTGCTGGCCCGGATTCCGGAGACCGAGCTCGCCGCACTGATGCGCGGCTACGGCTACGCCCCCCATTTCGTCGGTGGGGACGATTCCGCGGCGGTTCATGAGCAGCTCGCGGCCACGCTCGACGAGGTGCTGGACGAGTGACCTGCCACCTTGGGGCGGGCGCCTCGCTCGCGGCCGTGGTCGATGGTCGCAGCGTCGACACCACCATGGGCTGCACCCCGCTGGAGGGCCTGGTCATGGCGACCCGGTCGGGCACCGTCGACCCCGGGCTGGTGCTCTGGCTCGAAGAGCACGAGCACCTCGCACCGCAAGCGGTGGCCACCGCCCTGGAGGAGCGCTCCGGCCTCACCGCCCTGGCCGGCACGGGCGACATGCGCGAGGTCGAGGCCGCAGCGGAGCGCGGTGATCCGGACGCGGTGCTCGCCCTCGACGTCTACACCCATCGGCTGGTGGGCGGCATCGCCGCGATGGGCGCGGCAGCCTCGGGCGTGGACGTGCTCGTGTTCACCGGCGGGGTGGGCGAGCACTCGGCCACAGTGCGACGGCGAGCGGTGCAGCGGCTGGGCTTCCTCGGGGTTGCCGTCGACAACGACCGCAACGACACCGTTCGCGACGACGGCGACATCACCGGGTCGGGAGCGACCGCCCGGACCGTGGTGATCACTGCCCGAGAGGACTTGCAGATCGCCCGCGAGGCACGCCGGATGCTCGCCGGTGACGGGGTGCTGGTCGCTCGTCGCTCTCGCAGGGTGCGGTGACCGCCGTGACGGTTCGGCCGATCTCCGGCCCGCCGCGGACGCTGCCGGAACTGCTTCGCGCTGTCGCCCGCGGTGCGCTGGGAGCCGCTCGACGACCAGCGCGTCGTGGCGTGCGTCGATGCGGGTGGCTGGACGCATCGGGTCACCCTGACAATCGCGGAGTCCGGCCGGCTCGAGCGCGTCGACGTCCCGCGCTTGGGGGAACCCCGACGGCAAAGAGTACGGCGAGCACCCCTTCACCGCCCTCATGGACACGGTGACGGCAGCTGCGCCGAGGACCGCGCCTCCATACCCGGCCAGTAGGTCCGTCCGGTGGTACACACATGCGGGCGGACGAGAGAGGACGGTTGTGGGTGTGAGCACGGATCTGCAGGTCGATCCCGCGCTGCGGGCCTTCGTGGCCGAGGAGCTGCTGCCCGGCCTGGACCTCGAGCCGGACTGGTTCTGGTCGGTGGTCGCCACCGTGCAGGAGCGCTTCGCCGGGCGGATCGAGCGGTTGCTGGCCCGCCGCGACGAGTTGCAGGAGCGGATCGACGCCTGGCACCGCGCGCACGGCCCGGGCGAGGTGGACGCCTACGAGGCGTTCCTCACCGAGATCGGCTACCTGGTGGCGCCGGCGCAGCCGCAGGTCCGGGTCGACCGGGTGGACCCGGAGATCGCCACGGTCGCCGGCCCGCAGCTGGTCGTGCCGGCCACCGTCGCGCGCTATGCCCTCAACGCCGCCAACGCCCGGTGGGGGTCGCTGTTCGACGCGCTCTACGGCACCGACGCGCTCCCGCGTGACCACGAGCTCGCGCCCGGCTACGACGAGCGGCGCGGCGCCCAGGTGATCGCCGAGGTCGACCGGCTGCTCGACGAGCTGTTCCCGCTCGTCGACGGCAGCCACGCCGACGTCACCGCGTACCGGGTCGACGATCCCGGCAGGCTCGTGGTGCAGACTCACGCCGGACCGACCGCGCTCGCCGATCCGGAACAGTTCGTCGCCCACCGCCGGGGTGGGGACGGCGGCGGGGGCGCCGTCGGCACCGCGGTCCTGCTGCGCCGCCACGGCCTGCACGTCGAGCTGACGATCGACCCGGAGCACCAGGTGGGGCGCCAGCACCACGCCGACGTCGCCGACATCGCGTGCGAGTCCGCCGTCACCACGATCGTCGACCTGGAGGACTCGGTCGCCACGGTCGATGGGCCCGACAAGGTGGCGGCCTACCGCACCTGGCTCGGCCTGATGACGGGGGAGCTGGTGGCGTCGTTCCAGAAGGGCGGCAGGACCGTCAAACGGCGGGTCAACGGCGACCGCTCCTACACCGGCACCGACGGCGAGCCGCTCACCGTGCCCGGGCGGTCGCTGCTGCTCGTGCGCACCGTCGGGCACCACCTGCGCACCGACGCCGTGCGCACCCCAGCGGGGGAGCCGGTCGCCGAGGGTGTGCTCGACGCGCTCGTGGCCGCCACCGCCGCGCTGCACGACCTGCGTGGGCTGGGCCGGTTCGCCAACTCCCGAGCGGGCAGCGTCTACCTGGTGAAGCCGAAGATGCACGGTCCGGACGAGGTGGCGCTCACCGTGGAGCTGTTCGCCGCGGTCGAGGAGGCGCTCGGCCTGGCGCCGACCACGCTCAAGATCGGGATCATGGACGAGGAGCGGCGCACCTCGGTGAACCTGGAGGCGTGCATCGCGCAGGCGCAGGACCGGGTGATCTTCGTCAACACCGGCTTCCTCGACCGCACCGGCGATGAGATCCACACCGACTTCGAGGCCGGGCCGGTCGTGCGCAAGGACGACATGCGGTCCTCGACGTGGTTGCTGGCCTACGAGGACCGCAACGTCGACGTCGCGCTGCGCGCCGGGTTCGCCGGGCAGGCGCAGATCGGCAAGGGCATGTGGGCCAAACCCGCCGCGATGGCCGAGATGCTGGCGACGAAGGGCGCGCAGCCCGAGGAGGGTGCGAGCTGCGCGTGGGTGCCCTCGCCCACCGCGGCCACCCTGCACGCGCTGCACTACCTGCGCACCGACGTGCTGGCTCGCCAGCGTGAGCTCACCGGCCGGCCGCTCACCGACCGGCGCCTGCTGCTCGAGGTGCCGGTGCTGGCCGACGGCGGCGCAGGACTCTCGGCGCGGGACCGGCGCCACGAACTGGAGACCAACGCGCAGGCGATCCTCGGTTACGTCGTGCGCTGGGTGGGCCTGGGCATCGGCTGCTCCACCGTGCCCGACCTGGCCGGCGTCGGGCTGATGGAGGACCGCGCCACGTTGCGGATCTCGAGCCAGCACGTCGCGAACTGGCTGCACCACGGGCTGGTCGACGAGGCGGAGGTGCGCGAGACGTTCGCCCGGATGGCGGCGCTCGTCGACGAGCAGAACGCCGGTGAGCCGGGTTACCGGCCGATGAGTGCGGACCTCGACGGCAGCGACTCCTTCCAGGCGGCGCTGGACCTGGTGCTGTCCGGACTGGCGGAGCCGGCCGGCTACACGGAGCGGGTGCTCACCACCCGGCGGCAGCGGGCGAAGGTGAGCGGGTAGCCGCCGCTGGGTGTCGGTGGCGGGCCTCCCGGCGCACGTGGACCGCGGAGCGACCGGTCAGGTCCCCCATCGGGGGTCGTCCTATGGTGGCGACCATGCTCGAGCTGCGTCCCGTCCCCTTCGTCCATCCCGACGCCGTCGCGCTGATCGCCGCGGTCCAGCAGGTGTACGTCGACCGATACGGCGGCGTGGATGCCACACCGGTCGATCCCGCCGAGTTCGCCGCACCGCACGGTTTCTTCGTGGTCGGCTACCTGGATGGGGTACCGGTGGCCAGCGGTGGGTGGCGGGCCCGCGACGGCGGCGACGATCCGGAGCTGCGCGACGGTGACGCGGAGATCAAGCGGATGTACGTCGTCGACGGCCGGCGTGGCCGCGGGTTCGCCCGCGCGGTGCTCGCCGAGCTGGAGCGCTCCGCGGTCGCGGCCGGTCGCCGCCGGATGGTCCTGGAGACCGGTACGCGGCAACCGGAGGCCATGGAGCTCTACGCGAGCGCGGGCTATGCGCCGATGCCGCGGTTCGGTGTCTACCGCTGCGCCCCACGCAGCCGCTGCTTCGCCAAGCTCGTCGGTCCGCACCCCGATACGAACTGGTCCGCGGCGGATCGGGGAACGGCCATGCGTAACACCGGCATGACTCATAGGTAGGGCGCGGTCGATCTAAGTGGTGACATCGGGCCCATTGCTGACCAAGGATGGAAGAGGTCTCATCGGTACCCGGGGTGGGACCTTCGATAAGGGGGATGTCGGGATTCGAACGGCCGTCGACGTCATCGACGATGCACGGACGTTTCGCGGTCCCATAGCTGACCCCTTCCATCCGTGGCCCCTTTCGGGGCCGGATCGTGGGAGGAACAACAATGAGCTTCGAGGACCTGCAGATCGAGCTGCTGCCCGCGCGGACCACCATGGTGGCCGCATTCGGTGGCAAGAGCGCCGGTGGCGACGGCGGCTTCGGCGGCGACGGTGGCGCTGGTGGCGACGGCGGCACCGCGGTCGGCGGCCAGTCGACCTCCGTGGCGACCACCGCCGGTAACGAGAACTTCGGCGACGACCAGTCCAACGACACCACCGCGTCGTCGTCCGGCGGGGACGCCAGCGCCGACGGTGGCGCCGCCGACGGTGGCGCCGCCGACGGTGGCAGCTCCGACGGAAGTAGCAACGCCGCTGCCGCCGGTGATGACCAGAAGCTCGGCTGACACATGTTCTGTAGCGCTCGATAGTCGAGCGTACGAGAGGGG
>JBOHEO010000191.1:0-10355 GCA_050701055.1 Pseudonocardia sp.
GCCGGTGAGGGCGGCGTCGAGGTCGCCGCGGCGGGCCTGGATGCCGGCGACGTTGTCCAGGGAGATGGACAGGTCGCGCAGGGTTTCGGGGGTGTCGCCGTAGGTGTCGCGGAGTCGGCGACGCAGGTCGAGGGATTCGGTGTAGCCGGTGAGGGCGGCGTCGAGGTCGCCGCGGCGGGCCTGGATCCCGGCGACGTTGTCCAGGGAGATGGACAGGTCGCGCAGGGCCGTCGGGCTTTGTCCATGGCGGCTGACCAGCTCACGGCGTGCGGCAACCAATGCCTGAGCCGCCTCGAGCGCGGTGGCGCCGCGTACGTTCCCGCTCAGGATCTCCAGCAACGTGACCGTGGTCGCCTCCTCCAGCGGCCGGCCCGCCCGCAGCGCCACCTCGGCGCGCCAGGCCGCTTCTGTCGGCTCATCGGCGGCCGCGTACGCCTGCGCTAACCACGCATACGCGAGCACGGCGTCGTCGCGCTCCTCGGCCGTTCGCAATGCCTCGGACGCCGCGGCCAGGGCCAGGTCGATCCGATCGGACCGCAGCGCTGCGGCCGCGCGCCGCAGCAGTTCCCCCACCGAAGCTGTCGGCCGGATGGGCTCGCCGAACAGCGGGGTGAGCGGGTTCGCCCCCGCGGGCAGCTCGTCTGTCCGCTCGACCTCGATGACGGTGGAGACGGTGGTGCGTTCCAACGTCGCTGAAAGGGTGCGGAACGACCAGAGGTCGGGCGCTTCGTCTCGGACAACGGGAAGGAACCCCGGCGGGAAGGCCACGATCAGCGCTCCGGGTCGCCGCATCCGTACCGGGTCGCGGCGCTCGTTCAGCCGCCGCGACAGCTCGACCCACAACCGGGTGCGGTCCGGGGTCGCGCCGCCCCGATCGATCACCCAGGTTCCTCGCACGCTCGGTGGCGCCGTGGTGAGCAGCGTGCCCAGTACCTGCGCGACGTCGTCGGGTCCGGTGAGCGTCAGTACCTCGATGGTCTGCACGCGGCTCGCCGTGAGGTCGCGGCTGCGGGCGACCAGCTCGGCGAGGTCGGTGGCCGCGCCGCCGAAAAGACACCCGAGCCAGAACCCGGACTGGAGCACGAACTCCGCGCGGATCCGGTCCCACACCTCTTCGGCGACCGGGTCCAGGCCGCGTGCCCCCTGACGCGGCGCACTCACCGGTGGTCGAGGGCGCGCAACGTCAACGGGTGCACCTCGTACCAGTCCTGACCGTTCATGTGGCCGAGCAGCATCTGGCTGGCGATCAGCCGGGCCATCAGCTGCACTTCCTTCGCCGCAGGCACTACGACACCGCCACCCTGGGGCACGCGTTGCAGGAACGTTTGTGACTCGGCAGTCAGCTGCACGTAGTCGTGTGCCACGAAGCCGATGGCCTCCTCGATGTGCTTGTCGCCAAGCGGGAGCTCCAACCGGCGCCGAAGGGTCAGGTTCACGAGCTGCCGCAACAGCGTGAACAGCACCCGGAGGTGGCCACCGGAGGCGCGGATCACCCGGTCCAGCTGTCCAGCGTTGTCGAAGACCGTGTCGATGGGGATGCGTAGGGAGACCGCCTCGCGCAGCTCGGCGAGGGTTTGCTGGACCGCCGCGGGGTCCTCGCCCGCACGCGGCACCACGTGTGGCACCGGGACCTGCAACACCCGGGAGTCGTACGGGAGCGCTCCGGGCGCGGTGAACAGCAGATAGGTAGGCACAGCGTAGATCATGTGGTGGCTTCGGAACTTCAGTTCGGTGGCATGCCCAACAAACAGTTCCTCAGCGGACTGCTGCACGACAGCGTCGTTACCGGCCACGCCGCGCAATTTCTCCAACCCGTCGACGATCACCACCCAGCCCAGGCCGGGGTCCTCGGCGACGAGTAGATCCTTGATGAACCCCGCAACCTCGGCGTACAACTCGCCGACGTTGTGCCGCAGCTTGGAGCGCAGCTCCGTGACGAACGCCTGGCTGGTCTGGAGCTCCCGCTGGAGATCCATCTCGACCGACGCGCCCAGCGCGTCGACCTCGACGCGGTCGGCGGACACTGCGGCCCGGAATCCGGGGACGTCGAAGCTGATCTTCAGGCGGCTCAACAGGCGCCCCAACCGGGGAAGAAACCCCGGACGGTCCTGCTCCGCGGTCGGACCGAGGGATTTGTGCATGCCCAGGGCCAGAGCGATCAAGAACTCGGTGATGTAAACCGGGGCTGACATGTTGACGTACTGCGTCACGTCGAACATCAAGGTGCGGAAGCCCGCGTTGTCGAGATCGCCGCGCAGCCGGTTGAACTCGGTCGTCTTGCCTGATCCCGACGGACCGGAGAGCAGTTGCGTGGTCGGGTCGAACGCGAGTTCGATCGTCGCCATCATCTCGTCGACGGCCGCGCTGCCGGCGTCTTCCAGAGGCACGTAACGTTTCTCTTGCGGATCGGCCGGATCAAGCGCGTCGAGCGTCAGGGCGGCCGTCCACTCCTGCAGCTTGGCGCGGGTCGGAGTGCTCATGGGCCGATGATAGGGCGCTCCCACGATCCGGGATCGCTGTCCCAAGGAGTTGACGGCCCCGCGCGCCCTGCGCCGGAGCACAGGTCGATTCCATGGACCTCGCCGAGGCGGTCAGCCACCATGTTCCCGAGCGTCGAGCCCAGCCTCCTCGCAGTGCATCCACGTCTGGTCGAGTTCACTGAGGCGGTGCTCAGCGTCTCGCGTGGGAGGGCTCCCCGGAAGGTTTCGAGATTATTTCGTCAGGCCGACGGGTGCGAAGGGACGTCGGAATGCAGGAACGTTCGGTCATCCCGATGGGAGAGTCGATGTTTGGGGGGAATTCATGGCCACGGTCAAAAAACTGGGGGAGCCGGCAGGAGTTGCGGGTACGCTGCTGGCCCCTGGCGTGCACCGCTGCCGCTCCTGGCAGGTGATCGGCACGGCGACGGCTCTGGCGCAGCAGGCAACCAGGGAGATCCTCGCGCTGGTCCCGAGCGAGCACTCGGTATCGAGCGGCTGGTCGTTGAACCGGATCGGCTGCGCGGCAGCGCTGTCCCGGGGGGTGTCGGTCCGCCTGGTTCACGAGGTCGACACCACCCGCTGCTCCTCATCATCGGAGGGGGAACTCGCGGCACTGGTCGACGCGGGCGCGCAGGTCCGCGGGGTGGACCGCGTCCGCCAGGCGCTGGTCGTCTTCGACCGCTCGGTGGCGCTGCTGTCGACGGGCTCGCTGGCAGGTGCGGATCTGCTGGTCCGGGAACCCACGATCGTAGCGACCCTGTCGGCCATGTTCACGGAGATGTGGCGCCGCGCGGAATGTGCACCGGCCACGGATCACCGGGCTGCCCCGGATCGCAATCGCACCGTGCTCCATTTCATGAGCCGGGGGGTCACCGACGAGTCCGCCGCGCGCTCCATGGGCATCTCGACTCGTACCTACCGTCGTATGGTCGCGGACGTCATGGCCTGTCTTGGAGCCTCGAGCCGCTTCCAGGCCGGCGTGCTTGCCGCTGACCGGGGCTGGCTCGGGAGCCGGCCTCCTGTGTTCGCCGCCGACGGTCGGAACCGGAACGCCCGCCACGGTTAGCTGCCCGCGGGTGGGCTGGGCCGCATCGCCGTGAGCGCCAAGATCGTCGGAGTCGGAACTGGATCGAGGGCGCGAGCGACGGCACCGCTCAGGCCCGCTTCGCCTGGGCGGGGTAGCCATGCAGCGCCACCGCCGCGCGCAGCTCAGCGCGTCCGGTCACGCCGGCCTCGTCGTACAGTCGCCGGATCCGCCGGTACATCGACCGCTCGGAGCAGAAGAAGCGGCGGGCGATCAACGACACGGTGTGCGGGCCACACAGTAGGTCGATGAGTACCTCGGTCTCCCGCGGATCCCGGAGCCCGTCCCGGATCGGGGTCGCGACCGCCCGTAGCGCTGGGCCGAGCGCGGGGCCACCGGCGGTCGGGCTCGCCCTGCGAGCCTGCTCGAGCACCGACTGCAAGGCCTCCACCCGGTGCTGCACCGGTAGCAGAAGGTTGATCACCGCCGTCGCTCCGGCGCGCAGGGCCAGATACGTCTGGTGTCCGGTGCGGTCGGAGACGACACCAGCGACCGGCAGCAGGAACCGCTCGGCACGAAGGGAACGCAGCAGATCGGTCTCCGGCGAGTTGGTCGCCGGCAGCAGGATCGCGGCGGTCCGGTTGGCCTTCGCCACCAGCTCGGTGGGGTCGTCGAACTCCAGCCGGAGCCCGAACCGGGCGACTGCCGGTGCGCATCCGGTCAGGTACGGCTGCAGCGAGGTCGCGGCGCGAACGGCCCCATCGTGGTCCACGGATGCTCCCCTCGTCTCGATGACGCGGTTGACCCTAGGTTCGCCTGCTCGACCGGGACCAGCGCGTGGCAGCTAATTGCCACGCTATTGAGGAGGCCGGCAACGGCCACCGATGCTGGAGCGGACACCCCGAACCCGATCACAGACTGGAGGTCTTCTGATGAACCGTGTCGGACGATGGCTGGCGGTGGCCGTCCTCGCGTTCCTGCCACTGGGAGCCGCCGCACCGGTAGCCGTGGCGATGGCACCGGCCGCGCCTGCGGTCAGTACCGCGGCGGCGCGAGACTGCAACGCGCGCAACAATCTCGACGAGGTGGCGGCGAAGTTCATCAGCCGCTGCCGGAAGGGGTCGATCAACCGGGAGTTCCCCGACTCGCACCGGCCGCGTACCCTCGGGCAGATCATGAGCGGCCAGACTGCCGACGACAAGAAGGCGTGGAAGCTGCTCAACGACGGGCGGTTCGCCAAATGAGGAGGATGCGAGCATGAGCTCGAGTGAGGCTCCCGGACGGCAGCCGTACATCACCGTGCTGCTGTTCGGGTCGACCGCGGACAGCGACGATTACCGGTCGCTGTACCGGGAAGACGTCACATTGCTCTACGGGGTGTCACAGGACGACGCGCAGCGCCGGGCCGAGGAGCACGGCCGCAGCCTGGAGACCACGTTCGCCAACGACCGGGGTGAACGGATCACCTGGACGCTGTTGGAGGTCGTGGACGTCGCTCCCGTGCTGGAGGACAGGTTCGACGAGGACGCCGAGCTGTACTCCCGGCACTTCCGCGATGTCGACGCCTACCGGTCGTTCGACCCTCGGCTGCGCGGCGAGAAGCTCTGACCCCGCCCGCCCGGCCCGGCGTTTGCCGGGGCCGGGCGGGCGGGGCGCGACGGGTCAGAGTGGCTCACCCGGCAGGCGCGGCTCAAACCGCCGGCCCGGACAGGACGTCCCTGGGGGTCTGTGGCCGTGCTGACATCACTTGTCGTACTCGTGGTCGTTGAGCAGCTTCCACGCTTTCTTGTCGTCGGCAGATCGGCCGCCCATGATCTGCCCGAGGGTGCGCGGCCGGTGCGAGTCGGGGAACTCCCGGTTGATCGAGCCCTTCTTGCAGCGGCTGATGAACTTCGCCGCGACCTCGTCGAGGTTGTTCCGACCGATGCAGTCGCGGCCCGCGGCGGTAGGCACGGCGGCGGTCTGCAGAGCTGAAGTGGGAGCCGGGGCCGTCGTGGCCTCGGCACCGGCCGGCACGAGGCCCAGGACGGCCAGCACAAGGGTCGCGACGACGGTTCGTACGGGCAGATTCTTCACAGGTTTCTCCAGTCGGTCATCGAGACGATCGCTGTCACGTCCTGAGGCTGGCACCCGGTTATGACCGGCGGGACGCGCTGACAGTTCGTCGGCCGGTTTGGCAGCACGGTTGTCAGATCCGGGTGCACGTTCCCCTGACCGGGTGAGCCCGGCCGCCCGGGTGAACCCGGGCCGGGCCCGGCCCTACACACCTGTCGACACCACCATCACCACTGTCGAGGAGGAGACCGTGCACACGGCAACACCGGGAGCCCCCGCGTCACCCCGTCTGGACAACCCATCCCTGCTCACCGTGACCCGTACGGAGATGGCCAGGACCCGGCACGGCTTCCTCGCCTGGTACACGCTGCTGGCGCCCGTCGTCGCGGCGGTGCCGCTGTTCCTCGGTTCACTGGGCTCGTCGGAGGCCGCGGCGGGCCAGCTGTGGGAGATCTTCCGCAACGTCACCCTCGAGTTCTGGGGGGTGCTGGTCCCGATCACCGCCGCGCTCTACGCAGCCATGTCGGTGCGGGCCGACGAGGACGCGTGGCGGCTGCTCTTCTCCTACGGTGTGCCGCGGTGGCGCTACCTGGTGGGCAAGTTCGTGGCGCTGTCGGCGCTGCTGGCGCTGTGCACCACCCTGCTGTGTGCGCTGCTCGCCGTCGGAGCGCTGCTGACCGGCAGGCTGGCCGACGACTGGCCCACCCTGGTCGCAGCGGCGTACCTCCCGTGGCTCACCGGGCTGGCGTGCACGGCGCTCGCGCTGGTCGTGGCGCTGGCCTGGGGGACGGGGCCCACCATCGCTGTCGGGGTGGCCGGGATGTTGTGCGGTGCGCTGGTTGCCGACAAGGACTTCTGGTGGGCCGTGCCGGTGGCCTGGCCGATGCGGGTGATCCTGCCGCTGGCCGGAATCGGTCCGAACGGTGTGCCGCTGCCCGCGGATAGCCCGCTGCACGACCGCGGCGTCATCGCGCCGGCGATCGTTCTCGCGCTGTCCCTCACCGCTGTGCTGCTCGCCGTCGGTGCCGTCCATCTGACCCGGAAGGAGATCTGATGGCCATCTCAACCCGGCCCGCCGCTCTCGAGGTGCGCGGCCTGCGCAAGGACTACCGGGGACACGCCGCGCTCGACGGCGCCGATCTCACGGTCGACGCGGGTGAGGTGTTCGGTCTGCTCGGCCCGAACGGCGCCGGCAAGACCACCCTGATGAAGGCGGTACTGGGGCTGGTCCGGCCGACGGGAGGTGAGATCCGGTTGTTCGGCCGGCCGCACGAGCGGCGACTGCTGGCCGAGGTCGGCGCCCTGGTGGAGACGCCGGGGCTCTGGCCACGGCTCGACGCCGTCGGGCACCTGCGCATCCATGCCCGGCTGCGTGGCGTCGCGGCAACGCGGATCGACACCGTTCTGGAACTGGTCGGGCTGGCCGGGGTGCATGACCGGCCGGTCGCCCAGTACTCGCTCGGTATGTGCTGGCGGCTGGGCATCGCGGTGGCGCTGCTGGCCAGGCCCCGACTGGTGCTGCTGGACGAGCCCACCAACGGCCTCGATCCCGTGGGGATCCGGGAGATGCGCGCCATCATTCGCGGCCTGGCCGCGGACGGCACGACCGTCCTGGTGTCCAGCCATCAGCTCACCGAGATCGCGCAGGTCTGCGACCGGATCGGGGTGCTGGTCGCCGGTCGGACGCGGTACCAGGGCACCGTCGACGGTCTCGCCGCGGGCGGGGATCTGGAGGCGGGCTTCTTCCGGGTCCTCGAGGAGTGCGGTTGGGCGGTCCGCTGACCGGCACGAGGTTGACCCCATGCGCCGGGTCGGCGGCGGTGACCCACGTGGCGCCGACGTCGAACGTGTCGACAGCGTTGTTCGCGCAGCGCTGATGACACGCTCGGCGCTGTGCGTTGATTACTCCCACCCGCCGCCCGGGAGGTATCGCCCCTGGGCTTCAACAGAACGGGTTTGCACGCTACGCCGCCGACAACCTCGGCTTGGGCCCAGCTGAAACACTGCAAGCTGAAGACCTCCGACAGATCTCCGATGCCTTCAGACACCTGCCGCGTGCAGGCAATCAGCAGGCGGGCAGCGCACCAGCGCGCCGACATCGCGGTGCGCGCCGGTGGAGACTGTCACGCCGTGCTGTCACGCCCGCGCTGTGGTCAGTGCGCCGCGGATCTGCTCGCGCAGCTCGGTGACCGGTGCCTCGGCGGCGTGCCGTCGGAGCGCGGTGTCCAGGGTGCGCAGCCGGTCCAGGGCGCGCCGCGACGACAGGGCGGTGATCTCGGTGACCGCCTGCCCGCCGAGGTGCACCGCGGTGTCCAGGTCCCCGGTGATGGCACGCGCCCTGGCGAGGTTGGCCAGGTTGAGCGCACGGCCGCGTGGGTAGCCCGGGCCGAAGTCCCGCCCGGTCTCCTCCAGCAGCGGCACCGCCCGGGCCGCGTGCCGGGGGTTCCCGCTGGTCGCGGCCAGGTCGAGATAGGCGCGGGCCCGCCGAGAGGCCAGCAGGGCGGGGCTGACGTGGGCGTTCCACGGCCCGGCAAGGGTCGGTTCGGCGGTGGTGAGTTGCTCGACGGATCGGCCCAGCGCCCGGTCGCAGGCGGCGGCGTCCCCGCGTGCGGCAGCGCAGTGTGCCTGGTAGATGGCCAGGGTGCTGGCGGTGCTGGCCGGGACCGGGTGAGCACCGCCGGCCACCGCACCGTAGCCGAGCTGGACCAGCTGCCCGGCCTCCTCCGGTTGACCCAGGTATAGCGCCTGGCTGGTCATGTCCAGCAGCCCCATCACCGTCAGATCCACGGCGGCGGGGTGCTCGGCCTGGCGGGCCACCTCCAGGGTGATGACCCACAGCCGGCGGGCGTCGGCGTGCAGCTCGCAGTCATAGCTCATGAACGCCGCGAGCAGTCCCAGGTCCGCGGTCGCCACCAGCAGCTCGGCCTTCACCTCCGCGGTGCACGCCACGTTCCGTAGGGCGAGCACGGAACGAAGTTGGGCCACCGCGACGTCGCGGGACAGCCCACCGCCCCAGTTGAAGTCCAGCTGCCGCAGCGCCGCAGTCGCCTGCTCAATGGCTGTCACGTCCGCCGCGCCGATCCGGCGGGGCAACGCGGCGCCGGGGCCCGGTACCAGCGCGGCCAGGCGATCCAGGTCCAGGGGCACACCGAGGCCCACGGTGATCCCGGTGACGGCCGCGAACAAGGTCCGCCGGAGCATCCAGTCCACCTCCTCCTGACCCTTGCTGTGCCTGCGATCCTTACTGTGCCGGACCGTCCCCACAGTAGCTGCGCCGGCGGTGAATCCGAGCATGTCGGCGGGGATGCCTGTTCGGGAGGAGGTCCGGGCGACGATCGCGATGTCGCGCAGCCGGTGGGTCCGGCGTTCGATCCGGGAGATCCGTTCTTGGGGCAGCTCGATCAGCTCTCCCAGCCGTTCCTGGCTGTAGCCGGTGGTCCGTCGGATCGCCAGCAAGACGGTGGCGAAGTCGTAGCCGGCCAGGGCCCGGCGCATCCGCTCGTCGTTGGTGAAGAACTCGGGTGGGAGCAGCGGCACCGCCGCGGGCTGGCGGGTGCACGGATCGCACAGCTCACCGAGGTTGTCCAGGCGTAGCTGGGCGCCACACCGCAGGCAGCACGTCCGGTCGTTCATGGGGCTCACCACACCGTCCTTTGGCGTTCAACGATCATCGGGATCTACCGTAGCGGTCCAGGTCACCGGCTCCAGCCCGGACCCCGATCGGAGAACGGCGATAACACCCTCGCCTATGCGGTCCGGCGCTGCCGCCCACCCCCGACGTCCGGTGTGGTGAACGGCAGCGTCCGCATGCGGTTCACAGGTGCCGGTGTCCACCGGCCAACCGTGTGCCGGTGCAAGGAGGGTGAGATGCCAGGTCGGAAGGTGGCTCCGGATCGTGTCGCGGTGCACGTGATCGCGCCGCCCGGGGGTTATGGCGACGGTGGGCGGGTCTACCTGCGGGTGGACAAGGGCCTGGCCGGTGCTGCCTGGCCGCAGCGGGGTTATGACATCGAGTGCAACGACTGGCGTTGTTCCCTGGACCCGAAGCACGACTACGTGCCGGCGCACAACAGCCACAGCGCCTTCGTCTACGCGCGATGGATCATCGAGCGCGGGGTGCCCGAAGCGGCGCTGACCGTGGTGCGCCTGGCATACCGCCCCACGCGGCCGTGAACGGCACCAGCAACCGTGCGCTCATCGATTCGGTACCTCCTGATGCGCCGCCCGGCAGCGCCCGGTGAACCCGGGAGCCAGTAGCTCACCGAGCGTCCAAACGCAGTCGACGGTGAGCGTGACCCGGTCGTCGGATCCCGTGCCGTACCCCCCGTCGGGTCGCTGCTGGGCCACCAGGTGGGCCACCGCCCAGTCCAGCCCGCCCCGCGTCGCGTCAGCGGAGCGGGTGTCGACCCGGTTCAGGTCGACACCGAGGAACGCCGCGGCCCGCAGTACGCCGGCGAGGGCTCGCAGGTCCGTGGCGCGGACGGCCAGCACGGCGGCCGCGACGGCGACGGCCAGCACGTCGTGCTGCGCCATCTCGACGGCCGGGGCGGCCCCGAATGCCGAGTCGCCCGCGACGGCGTCCGCCGCGGCGCGCAAGGTGGCCGGGTCGGCGCACAGCAGCACGAGCGGGTCGGGGTGACCCGGCCGTGGACCCGGATTCGGTCCGGCTGGCTCGGCAGGCCGACTCGGCTTCAGCCCGGAAGACCCGGCAGGCCCGGCAGCCGGAACCGGCGCCGTCCCGCCGTCGAGGGCCGCCGCGGCGAGTCGCCGGCCGGCGAGCCGCAGCAGCACCTGCG
>JBOHEO010000192.1:0-10178 GCA_050701055.1 Pseudonocardia sp.
GCGTCGATGAGCGCGGGGCTCCCGTCCTCCTGGACCTGAAGGAGTCCGCCCAGGGCGGCAGCGGCCCGCACGGCCTGTGCATCGGTGCCACCGGCTCGGGCAAGAGCGAGTTGTTGCGAACCCTGGTGCTCGGCCTGGCCGCGACGCACTCGTCCGAGGACCTGAACCTCGTGCTCGTCGACTTCAAGGGCGGCGCCACATTCCTCGGGCTGGCCGCACTCCCACACGTCTCCGCGGTGATCACCAACCTGGCCGACGAGCTGACCCTGGTCGACCGGATGGCCGACGCGCTGGCCGGCGAGATCACCCGTCGCCAGGAGCTGCTGCGCGTCGCCGGCAACCTGGCGGGTGTGGTCGAGTACGCGGCGGCCCGGCGACAACGGGCCGCGCAGCGCGTCGGCGGAGCGGGCAACGATACCGACCTGCCGCCGTTGCCGGTGCTCGTCCTCGTCGTCGACGAGTTCTCCGAGCTGCTCGCCCAGCGTCCCGAGCTGATCGAGCTGCTGGTGACGATCGGCCGGCTCGGTCGCTCGCTCGGGCTGCACCTGTTGCTGGCCTCGCAACGGCTCGACGAGGGACGGCTGCGCGGGATGGAATCGCACCTGTCCTACCGGATCGCCCTGCGGACGTTCTCCGCGGCAGAGTCCCGGGCGGTGCTCGGTGTGTCCGACGCCCATCAGCTACCACCCGAGCCGGGCTCGGCGTTCCTTGCCACCGGTACCGACGAGCTCGTCCGATTCCGGGCCGCATACGTGTCGGGGCCCGGCCCGGTCCTCGCCGCGGAGTCGGCTGACCGAGATCGGCCGCGAGGTCGGGCCCACCTGTTCTCCGCGGGCCCGGTGAGCGAACCCGAGCTGACCTGCCCGGTCCCCGTCCCGGACGACCCGGACGCCGGGCCCACCGTCCTGGACACGCTCATCGCCGCGCTCGACGGCCAGGGACCGCCTGCGCACCGGGTGTGGCTGCCACCGCTCGACACGCCCCCACCGCTGGACGAGCTGCTCGGGCCGGTGCGCCGGCTGCCAGACCGTGGGGTGGTTGCGCCGAACTGCCCGGCCGGTGGGCTGCGGGTGCCGATCGGCCAGGTGGACCGGCCCTACCAGCAGCGGCGCGATCCGCTGATGCTCGATCTGTCGGGGGCATCCGGGCACCTGGGCGTGGTCGGCGGTCCGCGCTCGGGCAAGTCCACGGCGTTGGCGACCGCGCTGCTCGGGCTCGCACTGACCCACACCCCGGCGGAGCTGGGCGTTCACGTGCTCGACTTCGGTGGTGGCGCGCTGACCCCGCTGGCCGGGCTGCCGCACGTGGGCACCGTTGCGGATCGCCAACAGCCCGACCTGGTGCGCCGCACCGTCGCTGAGCTCGTTGCGGTGCTCGACCGCCGGGACCGGCTCTTCCGGGACGCCGGACTGACCTCGGTGGAGGAGTTCCGGGCCCGGCGGGCGGAGGGCCTGTTCGCCGCGGAGCCGAGTACCGACGTCCTTCTCGTCGTCGACGGCTACCTGACCCTGCGCGGTGAGTTCGACGATGTGGAGGCCCAGTTGCTCGCGCTGGCCGCTCAGGGACTGTCCTACGGGGTGCATCTCGCGATCTCGGCGAACCGCTGGACCGAGTTCCGGCCCGCCCTCAAGGACCTGCTGGGCAGCCGGCTGGAGCTGCGGTTGGGCGAACCGTCGGAGTCCGAGGTGGACCGGCGCAAGGCCGTGGCCGTTCCGTCCTCGCCGGGGCACGGCCTTGCTCCCGACGGTGCGCCGAGCGTGCTCGCCGCCCCGCGGCTCGCCACTGGCGCCACCACGGCGCTGGTGGCGGAGATCGCGGCTGCCTGGCCGTGCCCGGGTTTCGGGCCGGTCCGGCTGCTGCCGACCCGGCTCGACCGCGACCAGCTGCCGCGGGCCGAACCCGGCGCCACGGGCATCCCGGTCGGGATCGACGAGGAGCGGCTGGCCAGGGTCGAGCTGGACTTCGCCGCCGAGCCACACCTGGTCTGCTACGCCGATGCCGAGAGCGGCAAGACCACCCTGTTGCGGGTCCTGGCCAGCGGGATCGTCGAACGCCACGGGCCCGAGGAGGCCCGCTTCGTGATCGTCGACTACCGCCGTGGCCTGCTCGGGACGGTCCGGGAGCCGCACCTCATCGGTTACGCGAGTACTCCTGCCGCCGCCGCCGACGCGGCGCGCGAGCTGGCCTGCTCGCTGCGCAACCGACTTCCCGGGCCCGAGGTCACGGCGCAGGCGCTGCGCAAGCGCAGCTGGTGGACCGGCCCGGACGTGTACCTACTCGTCGACGACTACGACCTCGTCGCCCCGACCGGGGCTGCGGGTCCGAACCCGTTGCTACCGCTGCTGGAGTTCCTTCCGCAGGCCAAGGACGTCGGCCTGCATCTGATCGTGACGCGGCGCAGCGGCGGAGCCGGGCGGGCGATGTTCGACCCGTTGCTGGGGCGGCTGCGCGAACTGGCGACGCCCGGGTTCGTGATGAACGGCAGTCCGGACGAGGGTGCGCTCGTGGGCCCGGTGAAGCCGGCGCCGATGCCCCCGGGACGGGGCACGCTGATGGACCGCAAGCGGGGCGCTCGACGGGTCCAGATTGCGTGGCTGGATCCTGAGGAGCCGGTTGCGGGTTCGAGCGCCGATCCCGACTCCGACCCGGTTCCGTGACCGACACACCGGACCGGGTGGCCGTGCACGCCGGCGCGTCGATGGTCCGGATCGCCGGCGTTGAGGCCGGCGGCGAGCCGCGGATCCTGGTGGAGCTGCCGTCCGGATCACCGAGCCGGCCGCTGGGCGCCGATGCCGTCGGCGAGCTGTTGGCCGGCCTGTTCGCCATGCCCCCGGCGGAGCTGGTGCTCGTGCACCCGACCGGGCGCGCGCCGCCGCCGACGGGCTGGGCCGGGCTTGCCAGCGTGGTCCGAGCGGTTCCGAGCAGCGTCGCGGCGGCTACGGCGGTCGCGCGCTCCGACCTCAGGGCCGGGCTGGTGGTGCTGGACGTCGGGCATTCCGGGGCCGAGGCGACGTTGTTGGGCCCCGGCGGGCGCCCGGTTCGGACACGGAGCTGCCCGGTCGGCGGGGCGCGGCTCGATGAGGTCGTGCTCGACCTGCTGATGGCCCGCTGTCCGGCGGCTGCATCGGCGCCCGACGTCGCGGGGCAGGCGGTGTTGCGGGCGGAGGCGCGGCGGCTGCGGGAGGCCCTGTCGCTGGTCCCGGTCATGGCGGCGGGACTGCCTGCGACCGGGACGCAGGTGCGGTTGGCGGCCACCGAGGTACGGGCCGGACTGGCGGTGCTGCTGGCCGAGGTCGTCGACGCGGTGCGAGCCGTCCTTGCCCCTGGACCCCCGAGCGCCATGTCCGGTGGGCGGATTCCGGTCCTGCTGATCGGTGGCGTTGCGCGCACGCCGTTGCTGGCTGAGCTACTCGATGCGGCGGGGCTCGAGAATGTGGTCGTCGCGCCGCGTCCGGATGTGGCCGCGGTGCTCGGGGCCCTCCGGCTCCCGCCGGCGGCGGTGCCGCGGCTGGGAACCGCCGGTCCGCCGGCGTCGCGGCCCCTCAGTTCCGCGCTGCCGTCCAGTTCCGCGGTGCCGTCCAGATGGCTGCCGCCGCTGCCGCCGCGCCGACCCGGTGCGGTGCGCATCGCCATGGTCATGACGGCGTGCTCGGCGGCTGCGGCGGCGCTGATCCCGGTCGGCACGGTGCTGGCGCCGGCCGCCCCCGCATCGCCCGCACCGCCACCCGTCACCTCGGGAGTCGTGGCCCAGTACGGGTACGCGATGGAGCTCCCACCGGGTTGGGCACACACCGGTGGGCTCCCGGAGCGGCGGCGCACACTGCTCACCCCGGAGACCAGGCCTGAGGGCAGTGATCTGGTCTCGGTCGAGCGCACCCCGCTCGGGTACGACGCCGGCGTCGAGCGCGAGCGGGCCGACGCCGAGCTGCGCGCGGAGTTCGACGCCGCGGTGGCGTCCGGTGCACCCCTGTCGTCCTTCGATCCGACCGGGCGGTACCAGGGCCGTCCCGTCGCCACCTATCGACAACTGAGCTCCGAGGGTCGCGTCGCCATCGACTGGTATGTCCTCCTCGACGGTGACGACCAGCTCAGCGTGGGCTGCCAGTACACGGTGTCCGGAGCGGTGGAGGTCCGCCGAGCCTGCGAACTGGTCCTCCGCTCGGTGCGCCGCAGCTGAATGTATCCGTTCGCAGTTGCACACAGGTCGGTCAAACGGCCCCTACGGTAAGCACCCGCCTGCCACGGTGGCCACTGGACCTGGGGAATGTCCCGAGTGATGAGGAGTGCGCGGCATGGCCGGTGGATTCGGTACCACGACCGAGGAGATGGATCAGGCGGGCAGGCACGTCCTGTCCGTGAACGAGGCGGTGCAGAGCGATCTGTCCGCCCTGCGGGGGCAGCTCGCGCCGCTGGCCGGCATGTGGAAGGGTCGGGCCGCGGGTGAGTTCGCGCAGTTGATGCTCCGGTGGGACACCAACGCACGGGCGCTCGCCGAGGCGCTGCGCTCGATCGGCGACTCGATCCAGGGCTCGGCCCGGACCTACGAGCAGCAGGAGGTCGAGCAGTCGGCCGGCCTGTCCTCGATCCGTGCGGCACTGGGCTGAGGGGGCATCGGATGACCGAGATCAAGGTCACTTTCGCGGCGCTGGAGAGCGCCCAGGGCAGCGTTGCGAGCACGGCCGGTCGGATCTCGACCCAGCTCGAGGATCTCAAGCGGTTCCTGGCCCCACTCGTCGCGACCTGGCAGGGACAGGCCGCGGAGGACTACGGGACCAAGCAGCGGCAGTGGGACATCGCAGCGGCCGAGATGACAGCGGTGCTCGCCCAGATCGGCGTTGCGTTGGGCGCCGCGAACGAGAGCTACTGGCAGGTCGAGCAGGCCAACGCTAGTCGCTGGGCGTGAGCTCGAGGTGATCCCCTGCTGGTCGAGGGGGCGTTGTGACCTCACTGCGGGCGGCGGGTATCCTCACATCATCGATGTGCGGCGGGTGGAAACTCGCGTGCCGCGGCCCTGCGGCTCGTCGGGGGGCCGTCTCCGGACGGCGCCTACCCTTCGCACCGCAACCAGAGGCGGCTCCCGGGCCCCGAGTTCGGATGTCGTCTCATCGACAGCCACGACAGCGACGAGGTAGGTCCGTGTCCACGTACAGCCCGAAGCCCGGCGATATCACCCATGCCTGGCACGTGATCGATGCCACGGACGTCGTGCTCGGCCGCCTCGCCACCCATGCCGCCACGCTGCTGCGCGGCAAGCACAAGCCGACCTACGCGCCGCACATGGACACCGGCGATTTCGTCGTCATCATCAACGCGGAGAAGATCTCGGTCTCCGGCAACAAGCGAGAGAGTAAGTTCATCTACCGCCACAGCGGTTACCCCGGCGGTCTTCGCCGGCGTTCCGTCGGCGAGATGATCGAGAAGTACCCTGACCGGCTGGTCGAGAAGGCCGTCAAGGGCATGCTGCCGAAGAACCGCCTCGGACGCGCGATGGGTAAGAAGCTGAAGGTCTACGCCGGCCCGTCGCACCCGCACGCCGCGCAGAAGCCTGCCGCGTTCGAGATCACCCAGGTCGCGCAGTGAACGAGCTTGCGAGTTCAACATTCAACACATCAACATTCGACACAGCAGTACCGCGAACGCGGCCGACGAGCGCCTGCGAGGAGGGCTCGTGAACGAGCCGACCAGCACCGAGTCAGTGGAAGAAGGACAGCCCGTGACCTCCCCCGAGATCGAGGCCGACGCCGCCGAGGCCATCGAGCGTGGGGCGGTTGACGCCGAGGCGACCGAGTCGGCCCCCCCCGATGTCGAGGCCGGAGTCGCCATCCCGGACGACACGCCGGTGGTGCTCTCCGGTCGTCCGGTACAGACCGTCGGTCGCCGCAAGGAGGCCGTCGTCCGTGTCCGCCTCCTGCCCGGCACCGGTGAGTTCCGGCTGAACGGCAAGTCTCTCGAGGTGTACTTCCCGAACAAGCTGCATCAGCAGCTCATCCGGGAGCCGTTGGTCACCGTCGAGAAGACCGAGCGTTTCGACATCTTCGCCAACCTGCACGGTGGTGGAACATCGGGTCAGGCGGGTGCTCTGCGCCTGGCGATCGCTCGTGCGTTGATCGAGGTTGATCCCGACGATCGCCCGCCGCTGAAGAAGGCCGGCTTCCTCACCCGCGACCCGCGGGTCATCGAGCGCAAGAAGTACGGCCTCAAGAAGGCTCGCAAGGCCCCGCAGTACAGCAAGCGCTGAGGCGTGGGCGTTCGCCGTTTGTTCGGCACCGACGGGGTACGCGGACTGGCCAACGGGGAGCTCCTCACACCGGAGTTCGCCCTGGGTATCGCGGCGTCCGCAGCTCGGGTGCTCGCCGAGCGTGATCGCTCCCGGCGCCCGCTTGCGGTCGTCGGACGTGATCCGCGGGCGAGCGGCGAGATGCTCGAGGCGGCAGTGGTGGCCGGTCTTGCCTCCGCTGGCGCGGACACGCTCCGGGTGGGTGTGCTGCCCACCCCGGCCGTGGCCCATATCGTGAGGGTCGTCGGTGCTGATCTCGGGGTGATGATCTCGGCATCCCATAACCCGATGCCGGACAACGGGATCAAGTTGTTCGCCGCGGGCGGGCACAAGCTACCCGACGGGCTGGAACTGGCCGTCGAGCAGGGCCTCGGCGCGACGTTCGGCCGCCCCACCGGTGCCCGGGTCGGCCGCGTCCGTGACCTGCCCGACGCTGCCGAGCGTTACACCGCCCATCTCCTGACCACGGTTCCCGCGGCAATGCACGGACTGCGGGTGGTGGTCGACTGCGCCCACGGGGCGGCCTCGGCCGTAGCGCCGGACTGTTATCGCCGGGCCGGTGCCGAGGTGATCGCCGTGGCCGCCGCGCCGGATGGGCTCAACATCAACGACGGCGTGGGATCCACCCATCTCGGGGCGTTACGGGCCGCGGTGCTCGCGCACGGAGCGGACCTCGGGATCGCCCACGACGGCGATGCCGACCGTTGCCTGGCGGTGGATGCCGCCGGGGCCGACGTGGACGGCGACCAGATCATGGCCGTGCTCGCGGTGGCGATGCGGGAGGCCGGTGAGTTGGCTGCCGACACCCTGGTGACCACGGTGATGAGCAACCTCGGGCTGCACCTCGCAATGGGTGCGGCGGGGATTACGGTGCGCACCACCCAGGTCGGTGATCGGTACGTTCTCGAGGAGCTTCGCGCGGGCGGATTCAGCCTCGGTGGCGAGCAGTCCGGCCACCTCGTGATGCCTGTGCACTCCACCACCGGGGATGGTTTGCTCACGGCGCTACAGCTGATGGCGCGAATGGCGGCCACCGGGTCCACACTCGCCACCCTCGCCGGCATCGTCACGCCGTTGCCGCAGGTACTCCACAACGTCCAGGTGGCCGACAAGGCCGCTGTGGCCGACTCGGTCGAGGTGCGGCTGGCGGTCGAGGCGGCGCAGGTTGAGTTGGGCGGCTCCGGCCGGGTCCTCCTGCGACCGTCCGGCACCGAGCAGCTCGTCCGCGTGATGGTGGAGGCGCCCACCGCCGAGCAGGCCAAAGCCACCGCGGTCCGACTGGCCGAGGTCGTCGCGGCCGCCCACTGACCCCTCCCCCCCGCGCGAGTTGTCCGATTCGGCACGGCGAGTTCGCCGATCGGTCCATTTCATTCGTTTCGCTCCGCTGCGGCTGCCCGCTGCGGCATTATCTGCTGGTGTGCGGCGTGACGTGAACCTCGACCCCGACGGGCTGCGTGCTGCCGCAGGGATGGCCGACGCGCTGCTTCCAGGGCTGCTTCCGCCGGTTCTCGACCCAGATGACCTCGGCGTCTTCGCCCGGGTGGGGGGCTCCGCTGGAGTGGCCCAGCACGATCTCCTGGTTTCTGCCGTCGCACGGATCGGCCAGGAGCTCGCTGAGCTGCTGCTGGTGCTCCGTCAAGCGGCCAGCGCCGCGGAAGCCGCGGACAGCGACGCCCGATGGGCAGTCCGACGTGCGGCGGGGGATGGGAGATGAGACCGCAGGAGCAGTTGGCATGCGAACGGGTCGCTGACTGGGGAAACATGCTCGCGACGACGTTACGAACGATGGCGCCGCATCTCGAGCGGCTGGTCGGCAACCTTCAGCGGGTGTGGCCGGACGACTGTGGACGAGAGTGCACCGAACGTCTCGGGCTGTTGCACCGCGAGCTTGACCGGCAGGTCTTGGCAAGTGAGAGGCTTGCGCGGGCGGCTTCGCGAGTGGCGCACGATCTGGCGATCGCGGCGGAAGCCGAGACGGCCGGGTGGTCGTCGAGTACGTTGCGGCGCCACGGGCCGAGGTTGGGTGGTACCGAATCCGACCGTGTCGAGGACGACCGCGGGATGCGGATCGCTCAGCTTCCCGATCCAGGCTCGCCATCAGGCTGAGCCACCGCGGGGACGGTCACGATCGGCAAATCCGCCGTGCTTGATTGCGCAACTCGCCGTGCCGAATCGGACAACTCGCGGGGAGAGGGGGAGGAGGAGGGTCAGGGGCGCTGGTGCAGGACTGTGCCGGGTACGTCGCCGGTCACCAGCAGCTCGGTGCGGCTCTCGTCGCACAGCTGATTGAGCAGGAATGCCGTGACCAGCGCCCGGGTGACGCGCCTGGTCTTCGCGTCGGGACCACCGGTCAAGACGAAGTCGCTCCAGTGCGAACCGTCGAGGAACCCGCTGTGGCTTGCCTTCGTGAGCGTGCGCAGCCACACCGGGCCACCGGCTGCGGCGGCGATCGGTTCGGCGTGTCCGCTGACCGGGACGACAGTGTCCTTGCCGGCTGCGATGTGCAGCGTCGGCACGGCGATCGACCGGGCCGCGTCCAGCGCGGACGGGTGGGTCTGGGCCACTGCGATCGTCACGAGGGCGTCGACGCGCGGGTGTCCGGCCGCGGCGACCAGGGCTGCGCCGCCGCCGATGCCGTGCCCGGCGAATGCGGTGCGTCGGGCGTCAACACTGATCTTGCCGTCGCCACCCAGCCGCACCCCGGTGCACACCTCCAGGGTGGTGCGCAGGTCGGCGGCGAAGCCGGAGTGGCTGGGCAGCGCACCGCGATGGCTGTCCGGCGCGGCGGCGACGATTCCCCAGGACGCGAGGTGGCGGAGCAGGTCGGCGTACCGCTCGACGGGTTGTAGCCAGTCGTGCCCGAAAGCGACGGCGGGCAGACCCAGCCCCTCGGCCGGGGCGAAGACGACGCCGGGGATCCCCACCATGCCCAGGTCGCCGCGCAGCACCGGATGCGGTCCGGGCCGGGACAGCGCAACCAGGGCCTCCTTGGGGCTGCGGGCCTCAGGCGGCCGGGCTGCTGACTGCGTCCTGGTCACAGCGGAGCACCGTAGTCGGGTCGGTCGGGCCCCGCATAGTGTGGTCCCGCCGCGTGTCGCTGTACGACCTGGACTGTCGACACGAGGATCATGTGACTCGACCGATCGGCCGGGCATATCCGACCCGGAGGGATGGATGGCATGTTCAGTTTCTCCAGCATCGTCCGCGCGGCTGTGACCGCCGGCGTCGTGGGCGTGTTCCTGGTCGGACTCGTGGCCTGCGGTTCAACAGCTGTCGCTGCCGACCAGGTGGAGCAGGACATCAATCAGCTGGTCCAGCGGAAAGTGGGGCGGTCCGCCGCCGCGATCGCATGCCCGGACCTGCCTGCCGAGGTGGGGGGCTCCGTCCGGTGCAGGGTGATGACGGCCGATGGCGTGCCGCACGGGGTCACCGTCACGGTGATCTCGGTCGAGGGCAGCAAGACGAACTACGTCATCAAGGTCGACTAGCGACGGTCACGGTCACCGCGGTCGAGGCGGACGGCAGCCTGATATTCGACGCCCAGGTCGACTCCTGACGTCGGCGACACCACCGGATAGCGTCTCTCCGGTGCGAGGAGTCTGGGTCGCCCAGCAAGTGCGCGACGCCGAGGCGGTGCTGCTCGGGCGTACCCCCGACGGCGCGCTCATGCGCCGCGCCGCTTTCGGGCTGGCAGTCCATATCCGTCGGACGTTGGCCCGGACCGGTCGGGTGCGCGGCCGGCGGGTCGTGCTGCTGGTCGGGGTCGGGAACAACGGGGGCGACGCGCTGTGGGCAGGGGTTGAGCTGCGCCGCCGCGGCGTCGGCGTGGCCGCGGTCCTGCTCGACCCGCCCCGTGCCCACGCGGCGGGCCTTGCCGCGCTGCGCCGTGCGGGAGGTCGGG
>JBOHEO010000193.1:0-10128 GCA_050701055.1 Pseudonocardia sp.
GAACAGCGGCCCTGATGCCGCCCGCGGCCGCCGCACCGGCAACCGCGGCGACCAGCCCGAGGACCGCGACGTTCGTCGCCTGCATCAGGCCGTTCTCCGCTACATGAGCCCGCCACAGCTCGCGGTGCTCGCGGAACCACCAGCGCACCCGGGTGAGGTCCGGCCCGTGGCCGAGCTGCACGAGGCCGACAAGCGCCGCGCAGGTGCCGGACAACCCCCACAACGCCAGGAGAAGGGGGATCGACCGCACCCCATGTGCAAGTGCCGCCGCCGTGGCCGCCAGCTGCAGGACCGCCCAGAGGAGGTCGTTGAGGAAGGCCTGGACGGGTCTGCCCCGGCTGAAGCAGGCGTACCGTACGTGATCCTGGAGCAGCACCCCGGGCAGGATCGTCGCCGAGACGAGCGCGACGTGGTGGAGCCCGCCACCGACGAGCATGGCGAGGCTTGCGATCATCAGCGCGCCAGCGATCCCGACGGACAGCACGGCCGCGAGCGATGCCCTGACCGCCGCGGACCAATCGGCATCGGACGCCCCGGTGTACCGCACGACGAGCGGGTCGGCGCCGACTCCGCGCGAGACGAACACCGCGAGGACGAACCCGGCCGTCACCACGGCGAAGACGCCGAACTCGGCCGCCGACACGGCCCGTGCGACCACCACCATGAGGGCGAAGTTGGTGGCGCTGGCAAGGATCTGGTCCGCCAGCGACCAGCTCAGCCGCCCCGCCACGGTCCGGCCGATCTCGCTCACCTCTCCGGCGCGGTACCGGTCGCGATCTCCGGCACCCCGGCGTAGACCCGCTCGATCGTGGCAAGCCAGCCATCGGACCTGAAGCGCGAGCCATAGGACTCGCGGCAACGCGGGGAAAGCTCCGGCCGCGCCGTGCGTAGCGCATCGAGCGCCGCCGCGATGTGTCCGATGGTCGGTTTCCGCCCGACCACGATGCCGAGGCCGTGCCGAACGATGTCGTCCGAGGTGCCGTTGCCGTCGATCGCGAGCGTGGGCAACCCGGCGGCCAGGGCCTCGATGTACACCTGCGGGGGTCCGGCCTCGAACCAGACACTCGGGAACACCAGGCCGAGGTGGCCCGGCATTCGGGTGCGAACCTCGTCGTGGGGCAGCTGACCGAGAAACCGGACGCCGGCCGGCGCCGTGGCCCTGAGGCCGGCCCGGTCAGGACCGTCACCGATCACGTCGAGGTACTCGCCCCTCGGCCACACCTTGAGGAGTTCGGCGAGCCCCTTCTCTGCGGAGAGGCGACCGACGAACAGCCACCGATCCTGCGAGTCCGGTCGCCCGACCGGATCCGGGGGCGGATCCACGAAGTTCGGCACGACGTGCAACCGGTCCGCAGGTACCCCAGCGGCCGTGTACACATCCCGGGCCCGGTCGGAGATCACAACGAGGGCGTCAGCACGTCGGACCACGGCGTCACGCGAGACCCCGCCGCGGTTGCGCCACGCCAGCGGGAGTGTGGCGACCCGTGATCCCCGGTAGCACCGGTACCGAACGGCGGCCCACGGGTCTCCATCGCCGCACCGGGTGCAGATCTCGCCGTCCCTGCAGAGGGTTCCCGCCGCACACATGGGCCGGAAGTTGTGCAGGGTGGCTACCAGTCGGCCGGGCCAATCCGGCAGCCAGCGCGTACCGAAGTTAGGGAACAGGTTGTGCACATGCACGACGTCTGGCCGGAACGCGACCAGAGCCCCGACGGGATCGGGACCGAGGCCGGTCACGGTGGTCGCCGCCGCCTCAAGGGGATACGTGCGCCGCCGTAACCGCTCGTCGGAGTGCTGCGCCACCAGGAGCACGTCGTGACCGGCGCCCTCCAGCGCCCTGATCTGGGCATCGACGACGACGTTCTCGCCACTCGGAACTCCCGAACGGTAGAAGCTGTGGACTACCGCGACACGCATGCTGGCCTCCAGGCTGACAGGTCCCGACCGATCAGCTCTTCGAGCCGCGCGACGTCGTCGCGATAATGGTCATACAGGCGCGACGCCAGCTCGGCCGACAGCGTCGGCTTCGCGTTGCCATAGACCCGAGCCAGGACGTAGCGGTCCACGGCGGCGATCATGTTGCAGTAGAGACGCGTGAGCGGGTTGATCGGCTTCGGGACCGAGGCGATGGTCCGTGACTCGTCCCAGCACACCATGAACCTGTTGCGCAGGTGGAGGAACCGCAGCCGGTCGGGAGAGTAGATGCCGGCGTTGACCTTGGCCGGCATCGATGACGGGGCGATGTCCGGGTCGAGCCCGAGGAACCGGTGGACCCGCCGCATGGAGGTATCGGGGTCGAGCCGCAGGTCCTCGTCGAGGACGACGAGCAGCTTCTCCCGTGGGAAGTGCTCCAGGTATCGGCTGAGATGCTCGTGGTACCGGCCGTAGGCGAGGATCGGGGCCACGACATCGCCGCGTTCGCCGTACCCGCCGTCGAGGATCTTGCGCAGGCCCGGCTCAGCCGGCTCGATCGGGACCATCCCCCACCGCATCAACCAGTAGTAGGCCGAGAGCGCCCGCTGAACCGGGTTGCGCAAACAGACGATCAGGTCCGGCGACGACAGGTCACCGACCAGGCGGGCGGGGACTTCGGGACGGCCAAGATAGTCGGGGCACTTGATCCCCATCCGCAGCTCGTGACGACGGGCGTAGGGACGCGCGAACCGGTCGAGGCTCCCCCGGTCGTAGTGCGGGTCGTGGAAGAACGGGTCCTCGCCGGTGGCCAGCCAGACCTGGGGGTGCTCGCGCAGGCTCGCCTGCACGAACGTCGTTGCCGCCTTCTGGGCGCCGATGATGACGAAGTCGGGCAGGCGCGAGGTCATCTCGTGGTTCCTGACGCGAGTTGCGGCACGCAAGAACCGCTGGTTCGGCCTCGAGCAAGCCGCTCGGCCCACCCCGCATAGGCATCGAGCGCCGCGGTCTGCGTCAGCACATCGAGTGAGTACTCCCGGCCCTGTCGCCCGAACGCCGCTGCACCGGCCCGGTCTCGGCCCACCCGCAAGGCGGCGTCCAGCAGTAGCTGCGGACGGCCCGAGTCGACGCAGGTACCCGCCCCGGCAGCCCGCATCTCCGCGGTCGCACCGCTGCGTGGATCGGTGGCCGCGACGACGGGTCGACCGGCCGCGAAGTACGACGTCAACTTGCCCGGCACGCACATCTCGGCGATCCCTGGCTTCTCGTTGAGGACCAGGACGTCCGCCGCCGCGAGGGCGTCCTCGAACTCGCCGTCCGGCAGCGGGTCGACGAACTGGAGGCAGCGAACGCCGGCGCCGAGGGCCTCGAGCGCGCGGCGCCGGGCCCCGTCGCCCATCAGGACGAAGCGGATCGGCACGTCCGCGCCGTCGGCGAGCCGCGCTGCTTCCACCACGTTCTCCAGCCCCTGCTTGTGGCCCATGTTGCCGGTGTGCAGGGCGATGAACTCGTCCTCGCCCCAGCCGAGCCGCTTGCGCACTTCGGATCGGGCGCCGGTGGGTTCACCGATGTGCGACCAGTTGCGGATCACGCTGATCCGCGCCGGGTCGACGCCGAGTCCGACCAGCGGCTCGCGGAAGATGTCGTGGATGATCGCAACACCGTCGGCTCGCGAGAGCAGGCCGCCTTCGAGCCGAGCAGCCGCCCGCGCCCCCCGGCCACCCAGCGCCCCCGTTTCGACGAGCGCGCGGGAGTAGATGTCCTGGGTGATCACACCGACCGCGGTACGCCCAGGCTTCCGCCAGGTCAGTGCGGTCGCAACGCTGAGCAACGCCGGGCTCACAGCCAGCACCACGTCCGGACGGGGGCCGCGAACGGTCGCGGCATGGGCCGCGTAGACCGCTTCCATGGCGACCCGACTCAGGGTCGTGGAGTCCTTCGGGACGGGATGGCGGACGCGGACGACCTCGACACCGTCGATGACCTCGCGCCGCCGCAAACCGCGGTAGCCCTCAGCGACCTTCCACCACGGATAGTGGGGATACCCGACGATGACACGGACACGGTGTCCCCGCTCGACGAGGCCACGGGCCAACCCGGCCGTATAGGGCGCGATACCGATCGGCTCGGGGGGATAGTAGAAGCCGACGATCAGTACGTCGAGCCGTTCCTCCACCTCAGTCACCGGCCCGACCGACCGACCGGGGACGGGGGCTCGGACTCGGAGTCAACGCGCGGTCGTGGCGAGGGCCGCAGCGCTGCGGCATTGGGATGCGCTGGCGCCGGCGGCTCTGGATCGACGATCGTCTCGACGGGCCGATATGTGTAGCCGTAACCGTAGTACGCGCCGCGCCGCCCCTTCGGCGGGACCATGTTGAGCACGACGCCGAGCATCCGTGCGTTCACCTGCTTCAGGTTCTTGACGGCGAGGTCGACCTGATTCCGGGTGGTCTTCCCGGCGTGCACCACAAGGAGCACTCCGTCCGCCGCCGCGCAGAGCACGGCTGCATCGGCCACCGGCAAGGTGGGCGGAGCATCGACCAGGACCATGTCGAACCGCTGGGAGAGTTCGCGCAGCAGGAGTGCAGCGCGCTCGGAGCCGAGCAGCTCGCTCGGGTTGGGCGGAACCGCACCGCTCGTGATCGCCGAGAAGCTCTGCGCAACCGGCTGGAGGACCTCCTCGAGGCGGGCCCGTCCGATGAGCACGGTGGTCAGACCCGCTTCGCCCACGAGGCCGAAGTAGTCGGCCACCGACGGCCGGCGCAGGTCACCGTCCACCAGACAGACGTTGACACCCATCTTCGCCATCGCCATGGCCAGGTTGCCGGCAACCGAACTCTTGCCCTCAGCCGGCACCGCACTGGTGACGACGACGACGCGGGGCTTCTCGTCGACTGCGGCGAACTGCAGGTTGGTGCGCAGTTGCCGGTAGGCCTCGCTGCGGCTGCTGTGCGGGTCGTCCCGGACGATCGGCTCACCGGGACCGGAGGCGTCACGCGTGACCGCGGCCAGCACGGGCAGGTCGGTGACCCGGGCGAGGTCTTCGGAGTTCTTGACGCTGGTGTCGAGACTTTCCCGCAGCACAGCCAGGCCCACACCGACAATGGCGCCGACGAGCAGGCCGACCGCGAGGTTGAGCGGAAGGTTCGGCCACACGGGACCGGCGGGCACGACCGCGTCGCTGACCACCGTCGCGTTCACGGGGGACGACTGCGACGTACCTGGCGTCTCGAGGTCCTCGATGACCTGGGCAAGCGTGGTACCGACGGCGTTGGCCAAGGCCGCCGCGACCTCCGGTGAGCGGTCCGTCGCGGCGATGTTGATCAGTACGGTGTCGAGCGGAACGCTCGCGCTGATCTGTCCGGCGAGCGTCTTCGGCGTCGTCCGGAGCTGTAGCTGGCTGATGACCGGGTTCAGCACCTTCGGGCTCGTCGCAAGCTGTGTGTAGGACTTGACGCGGTCAGCCGAGAAGTTGCTGCTCTGGAAGAGCTCCTGGCTCAGGTTGCCAGCGTTGATCTGAGTTGACACGAACAGCTGCGTGTCCGCACGATAGGTCGGCGGGATCAGGAGGGTAGCGCCCGCGGCACCGGTCATGGCGAGCACCAGGGCGATCGCGATGAGGGCCCAGCGCCTCGCCAATACCCCCAGATAGTTCCGAAGCTCCACGTTGCCCCTCACCCGTGCCGACTGCGGCCGATCCGCCGCATACCTGACCCCACCGCTCGGAGTGACAGTCGTTTCATGTCCGACGCTCGTTACCGTCGGCAGTCACGACCCCCTGGTCTTACGCCGACGGTGCTACGGCCGATGGGTCGCCGCCGACAACCTGACTCGGCACGCCTCATCACAGCCAGCCGATCCACCCGCCGGCCATCCGTGCACGGCGCAGTGCCCCAGCACAGCCGCGACCCACACCTGATGTTCACGGGATGTCCTCACCGAGAAGGTTGCCGGTCCAGCTACGTCGGCGACATCACCGGTCACTCGGTAACGTTCCGTCCGGCGTCCCAGACTGTTCAAGCAGGTATACTCCGAGCGACTTGCACATGAACATGGGGGCCTTCTAAATTGCCAGATATCGTCAGTCCGATCGCTGTGGCGGTCGTGGGTTACGGCTATTGGGGATCGAAGCACGTCCGCGTCCTGAGCAAAATACCCGGTGTTACGGTCACGATTGTCGACGCCGACGCCAAACGACGCCATGTTGCGAGTATCCAGTTCCCGACCGCGCGTCTCAGCACGACGCTCGATCACGTTCTCGACGACGTCGATGCCGCCATCATCGCCACGCCACCGACGAGTCATGTCGCAGCGGCCCTCCCGGCATTGGCTGCTGGCAAGCATCTGCTGATCGAAAAGCCGCTCGCAACATCGGTCGACGACGCCGAGCTGTTGGTGGCCACCGCTGCGCGGGCCGGCGCGGTTCTGATGGTCGGCCACACGTTCGAGTACAACCCCGCTGTATGGAAGGTCAAGGAGATCATCGATTCCGGCGTGATCGGCCGCGTACTCTACATTGATATGCAGCGACTGAGCCTCGGGCGCTACCAGTCGGACTGCGACGTCATTTGGGATCTTGCGACACATGACATCTCGATCGCCTCATATTTTCTAGATGAGCTCCCTTCGAGTGCTGCGGTATGGGCACAACGCAACATCGGGGTCCATCACGCGGACGTCGCTTACTTACGTCTCGATTTCGCGCGCTGCGGGACGTACGCGTTCGTGCACGTGAGCTGGTTGCACCCCCACAAGGTCCGTCGCGTGACCGTGGTCGGAGAACAGAAGATGGTGGTATACGACGACATGTCCGACAATGAGCGGGTTCGCATCTACGACGTCGGAGTCGACCCCTCCGACATCGACAATGCGGCTGCTGCGCACGGGATGCCGGTATCCTACCGCACCGGCGACATCGTCAGTCCGTACGTGTCATTCGAGGAGCCGCTTCTCATACAGGACCGGCACTTCATCGACTGTGTTCGGACCGACCGGCGACCCAACACCCCGGGTGAGCGTGGGCTCGACGTCGTCCGGGTGCTCGCAGCGACCCACACGCCCAGTTCGGTTGGTGGGCCGGTGCGGATCGAGTACGGCACCAAGCCAGCTGAAGTTCAGTATACAGCACCGCCCCCAGCTTCGCCGAGCATACGATCAGATCAGATTGAGGTTGCCTTGTGAGCGGTCACAAGCCGATCCCATTCTTCGATCTACCTGCAACCTTCGCTCCGCACCACGACGAGCTCAGCGTCGCCTGGCAGGCGATGCTGGTCCGCGGAGACTTCGTCGGCGGGACCGAGCTCGAACGATTCGAGACGGAGTTCGCCGAATACTGTGAGACATCTCATTGTGTCGGGGTGGCGAACGGAACCGACGCTCTGCAACTTATTCTCGCCGCATCCGGGGTCGGGCCCGGGGACGCGGTGATCGTTCCTGCGAACACCTTCATCGCCACCGCTGAGGCTGTCTGTGCGGTCGGTGCCGTGCCACAGTTCGTAGATGTCCTCCCGGATACGTTGCTGATCGATCCGGCCGCCGTTGTCGCTGCCGTCCGGCCGGCAACGGTTGCAATTATCGCGGTGCACCTGTTCGGGCAGGTCGCTGACATGGATCGGCTGTCGGAGATAGCGCGGCGTCACGGGTTGCTGCTGATCGAGGATGCAGCGCAAGCACACGGGGCCCGGTTTGCCGGCATACGGGCGGGCGCTCTTGGAGCAGCCGGAGCGTTCAGCTTCTATCCGAGCAAGAACCTCGGGGCCCTGGGTGACGGCGGTGCTGTGGTCTCGAAGCATGCTGATCTCGTGGCGAGGGTGCGGGCACTCGCCAATCACGGCCGTTCGGAAGGCGACCGCTTCCGGCATGGCATGCGCGGACGCAACAGTCGTCTCGACAGTTTGCAAGCAGCGATACTAGCCATTCGTCTTCGTCACCTTGACACAGAGAACTACAGGCGTCAAGAACTCGCTGCCAAGTACCGCGCGGAACTACCAGCGCATGCTCTGACGGTTGCCGTCCATCCGAAAGCTGAAGCTGTCCATCACCTATTCGTCGTTCAGGTCGATAATCGAAGACGCGTCATCAACGCCTTGTCCGAGGCGAATATCGGATGGGGGCTGCATTATCCTATTCCGTGTCATCGGCAGCCGGCGTTCGTGGAGTTCAATGAGTCTCTCCCCGTGGCGGAAGCGGCGGCGAACCAGATCCTCTCGCTCCCCATGTTCCCTTCTCTGAAGGTAAGTATTCGGAGATCCCGTCGGTCGGGTGGTGCCGCTCGACCGATGTTGTTGGGTGGACAGCGTGATGAGCCCGCCGGCGACCGTCACGGTCGTTGTCAGGGGTGGTCTTCCCGGGCGGGGTGAGGTCGGGTCGTGAGATGTGCTCGACCCGGTCGGGCGGGGCGTCAGGGTGCCGGCCCGGTGTTCGGGTCGCCCACCGCAGGGGCGTTGGCCTCGGCGGTGTCGAGGTCGGGCTGGGGTGTGGGTCGGGGGTCGCGGGCCCAGGCGGTGCGGTCGTCGGTGCTCGCGGTCCAGGGCAGGAAGCGGGTGAGCGCGTCGCCGGTGGGGGCGGTGCCGCCGGCCTGGGCGCAGGCGTCGAGGTAGGCGCGCAGGTAGGCCAGGGGGTTGAGCCCGGCTCGCTCGGCGGTGGCGGTGATGGTCCACGCCCGGGAGGCCAGCTGCGCGGAGACCACCGATCCGGAGCCGTAGAAGTTCTTGCGCCCGATCACCGGTCCGCGCAGCGCCCGCTCTGAGGTGTTGTTGTCCAGGGGCAGCTCGGGGAACTCGCCGTGGCGCGCGAGGCCGGCCCATTCCCGGTCCAGGGTGGCGAGGACCTTCGCCGCGGCCGGGTGCAGCAAGTCGGGGTAGCGGGTCTGGGCGGCGCGCTCGGCGTCGACGACCGCCAGGGCGGTGGACCACTGCGCGGCGGCGGTGGCGTGCGCGGGGGAGGCGGGATCGGCGGCGGCCAGGGCGGTGTGCGCGGCGTAGAGCGCGGCGATCCGCTCGACCCACGCGGCGGTCCACGCACCCAGCTCGGCGGGGTGGGCGTCCCCGGCGCGGATGAAGTACCGGCGGATGTGCGCCCAGCACCACAGGTTGTCCACCCCGTCCACCCGACCCAACGACTGGTAGACGCTGTAGAAGTCCGAGGACAGCAGCAGCTCCCGACCCCCGGGTAGTGCCTCGGGCAGGACGCCGTCGTCGTCGAGGTCGATGCCCAGATGCTCGGCGAGGACCCTCGTCGACCGCGACGGCGCGATCTGGAACACCGTGGTGTCCGGGCCGAGGAACACCCAGCACCACCAGCGGTGGCTGTCCTTGCCCTCGACCGCGGCGTAGACCTGCCAGCGGGTCTCGTCCACGTGCAGATGCGCCGCGGCCGCGTTCCGCCCGGTGATCAGCTCGGCGAGCGGGGCGAGCAGCGGGTCGCACGCGGCGAACACCCCGGCCAGGGTGCCCTCCGCGAGATCGAGCCCGTCGTGGGCCAACGCCGCCACGATCCGATGCGCCGGGCGGCCCAGCACGAACTTCTCCACCAGCAGCCGGGCCAGGAAACCCGAGGTGAACCGGCCCCTCCCGATCGGCTTGGGCACCGGCGGGGCGACCAGGATCCCCCGGACCGGGCACCGACACGTCCGCCGATAGGTCGGGCGGCGGTGCACGACCCGGATCAGCTGCACCAGCCAGTCGATCTGCTCACAGGTCTCCTCCCCGAACAGCGCGTAGTCCGCTCCGCAGCACGGGCACACCCGCTCCCCCTCGGGCACGTCGTGGACCTCCTCCCGGCCCGGCAGACCCGAGTAGTCCCGCCGACCGTGCCCCCGCGAACCCCTCCGCTGCCCACGACACCGCTTCCCCGACCCGCCGGTCCCGCCCTCCCCGCCAGCCGGATCGTCCTGACCGGGGGTCTTCCCGGGCTTGGGCTTGTCCTTCTTCTCCGACGAGTCCCCGAACGCTAGCCTCGCCAGTACCGACACCCGCTCCGCGAGCGCGCCGACCTGGCCCTCCAACTCCACCACCCGGGCACGCAGCACCACGTTGTCCCGCGCGACGCGCTCGGCCTGGGCACGCCAGAACTCGACATCGCCCTCACTACCGAGATCACCGCCCATGACCCGCACACAAGATCACCACCAGCGGGCCACGTCCAACACCCACGCCCTCGCGGCGTGTCGCGGGCAAGCCGAGCGCCCACCCGGCTACGGGATCACCGAATGCTTAC
>JBOHEO010000194.1:0-10028 GCA_050701055.1 Pseudonocardia sp.
ACCGCCGCCAGAACCCCGATCGAGATCCGGTCCGGTAACCGCTCCAACGCCGCCTTCGCCTCACGCGTCACTCCCGCCACGCCGACGACGATACCACACGATGATCACTTAACGAAGTGGCATTGGGATTGGGCGAGCGCCTACAAGCGAGTCAAGGACCACCACCCTCGGTGCAAGGCCAGGTCCGCGGGCTACGGCGCGAAGGACTCCACCGGGGATGCGTCAGTCCCGCCGGCTTCGGCACTGACCCCGCCGGCCGGCGCGGCAGATACTTTCGTGTGGCAGCGACGAAATGTCGTGGTGGCTGTCGTGGGCATTGTTGTGGCCGTCGCGGGCGTGGTGGTGACGGTGCTGTTTGGGGACGGCGGGAGCGGGACCGCCACCCGCGACGCCGCCGCCGGCGGCACCACTGCTGGCACCGCCGGTGCGGGCACGGTGGAAGACCCGTCATGTGTTAGCCCAGGAACGGCGATGATCTGGCAGAACCATCACTCGGGTCGCTACCTCGTCGTCGCCGGGCGGCCCAGTGTTGTGACCGTTGACGCGGACGATCTGAAGCCACAGGTGGCGGCTGGCCCGCAACATGGCATGGAGGGGAAGAACTGCGCGACCACAATCACCGTGCCCAGCCCGCCCGGTTCGCTGCGGTCGCCTGGATGCCTTACCGCGCCGGATCCCGGCGCGGCCGACGCCTCGACCACGATGGCACCGTGTACCGGCGAGGTACGCCAGTTGTGGGTCATCGAGAACCAATACCTCGACGGCGGAAAGGAATTCTCCTGGCGTCGGGCACGTCCGGCCAACGCCATGGAAAGCTGTCTGAAAGAGCTACCCGATGGCATCGGAGGTGTGTTCGCCGCCGTCCAACCGTGCGAGAGCGGGGGATGGGCAAACCAATGGAAAATTGACAACGTCGGTACCACCGGGGGCGCCCACGGCGGCGGGTGACTATCGCCCGCGTTCGTCCGAGGATCCAGCCTACGTGATCAGGCAACACAACAGTTGGCGAGTTCCTGACGTTCACGGGCACCGCTGAGTCGATCGGGCCTCCGAACAGCGTGACGCCGAGCTCGCGTTCGAGGCGTCTGATCTGTTGGCTGAGTGCGGGCTGCGTGATGTGCAGCCGGCCGGCGGCACGGCCGAAGTGCATCTAGTACTACAGGGCTACCAGACGGCGCGCCTGCGCCACAATCGTGATCATCTGTGCTGGTCTTATGCTCGTGCTGTGCTGCGATGAGGATAGTCCGGTGCTCGACGACGACGTGGTGTCCTGCTCAGACCTGCGGGACTGGTCGGTCGAGTTCGAGTCATTGACCAGTCGGGTTTCGTCGTTGTTTGTCCATTCGAAATCGCAGGCGCATTCGCGGCAGTATCTTGAAGGTCTGCCGGTCGCCGATGGAACGTAAGAACGGGTGGACGACCGCCGAGCACGTGGGCGAGAAGGAACCGAAGGCGATGCAGCGGTTCCTGAACCTTGCGTCCTGGGACACCGACGATCTGCGCGACCTGAACCTTGACTACGCGATCGAGAACCTCGACGACCCGGAAGGTGTCCTGATCGCCGACCTACGGGGTTCACCAAGAAGGGAAAGAAGTCGGCAGGCGTTCAACGACAATATTCCGGCACTCTCGGTCGGGTCGACAACTGTCAGATCGGCACGTTCCTGGCATACGTCAACCCCGCGGGCGACCGCGTGCTCATCGATCGTGAGCTCTACCTTCCCGAGAAGTCGTGGTTCGGTGATCCCGAGCGGTGCGCCGAGGCCGCGATCCCACCGATCCGGAGTTCGCCACCCGACCGGCACAGGTCATCGCCATGATCGAACGCACCGTCCAAGCCGGCTTGCCCTTCAGGTGGTTCACCGCCGACGAGGAGTTCGGCCAGAACCCCAGAGTCATCGCTCCAGCGCCGGATCCGCCTGAGCCTCGCCGAGATCCGACGCCTGTTCAACGTCCGTGACCAGGCAAAACGACTCATTCACACGGCCATGGAATGGTCTACCTACCGGCGTCAACACCAAGCCGACGCCCGTCGGCACCACATCACTCGGCACCTCAAGATCCAATACTTAGCCCTGTAGTACTAGCTCGCGATCGCGATCCCGCGACTCTCCAGGATGACCCGGCGCTCGGCCTCGGCAAGGCCGCCCCACACGCCGAACGGTTCGCGGGTCTCCAGGGCGAACTCCCGACACATATCGATCACCGGGCAGTGCTCGCAGACCTGCTTGGCCTGCGCCGTCCGCCTGGCTCGCGACGGGTTGCGTTCCCCGTCCGGGTGGAAGAACACCGAACTGTCCATGCCGCGGCAGGTGCCGAGTCGCTGCCACTGCCATGCGTGGTCCATCGGGCCGGGGAGCCGGGAAACGTCGCTCATCGCGGGTCACCTCAATCTTCGTTAGCCGGCATGCCGGACGATTGAGGTGGTGGTTCCCGGGTTGCCGGAGGGCCAAACGCCCCCGCGGGCGCCACCCCGACCGTGTGATCCAGCTCACCGATGAATCATGGGTGGGTGCTGCCTCGGCGGGAGACAGCCGATGCGCACCTGGGGCAGGGTGCAGGGGTGAACCCAGGAGTGACCACCACTACCGACTCCCCGCCGCGCCTGCGTCTGCGGCCACCGAATCACCAGGTCGACCCGCGGGCGGTCATCTGGTGGCGGTTGCAGGACGCCGGCTCCTGGGCCGTGATACTGCTGGGTGGCGGCGTCGTGCTGGTGTTCGTGCAGCCGTTGTGGCTGGTCCTGCTCGGGGTGGCGGCCGCGGTCGCCGCCGTGACCGACGTGACCGTCACGCCGCGGATCCGCTACGACCGGCACCGCTGGGAGGTCACCGACCAGGCCGTGTACGTGCGCTACGGCGTGTTCGTCGAGGACTGGCGGGTGGCGCCGCTGTCCCGGGTGCAGACCGTCGACACCCAGCGCGGGCCGTTGCAGCAGTGGCTCGGCCTCTCGACGGTCACGGTGACGACGGCATCTACGGCGGGTGCCCTGAGGATCAAGGGCCTGGACCGGGACAGGGCGGCCGACCTCGTCGAGGCGCTGACGGCGGCCACCGAGGCGACTGCGGGGGACGCCACGTGAGCACGGCTTCGTCCACCGAGCTGGAACCCGGTCCCGCCACGTCCGGCGAGCTGTGGCGCCGGTTGGACCGGCGGTCGATCTGGGTGGCGCCACTGACCCCGCTCGCCGGCCTGTTCGCCACCGCCCTGGTCGTGCTCACCTTCCGCGGGTGGGAGAACCTGGGCCTGGTCGAACCGGTGATCGGCGGCGTCGTGGCGATCGGGGCGTTCGGGTGGAGCGCCTGGTACTGGGCCACGACGTGGTACCGGGTCACGGCGACGCAGGTGGAGCTGCGCAGCGGGCTGCTCGTGCGCCAGCACCGGTCGGTCGCCCGGGACCGGCTGCGGTCGGTCGACCTCACCGCGGACGTGGCGCACCGCCTCGCGGGCCTCGCGGTCGTCGCGATCGGCACCGGCCGCCAGGGCGGGGAGTCCGACGATGAGGTCAAACTCGACTCCGTGGCGGCGGCCGAGGCCGAGCGACTGCGCGTGGTGCTGCTCTCCCGCGACGCCCGCCCGGGCACCCCCGGTGCCACCGCGGCGCCCCCGCACGATGCTGTTCCGCCACTGGCCGTGTTCGATGCGTCGTGGGTGCGGCTGGCGCCGCTGTCGCTGTTGGGGCTCGTCGCGATCGGATTGCTCGGCGCCGCCGCCGGCCAGCTCGCGCGCGTCGCGGACGTCGAGGTGTTCGAGTGGGGCCCGGTACCGGCGGTGTTCGACTGGTTCGGGCGCACACCGCTGCTGGTGTCCGTGCTCGGCGGGCTCGCCGTGCTGGCGGTGCTGAACGCGGTCCTGTCGACGGTGGTGTACATCGTGCTCTACGGCGGCTTCGAGCTCACCCGGGCCGCCGACGGTACCCTGCGGATCTCCTACGGTCTGCTCACCAGGCGATCGGTGTCGATCGAGGAGCGGCGGATCCGGGGGGTTGCGCTCGAGGAGCCCCTGCTGCTGCGCCTCGGCCGCGGGGCGCGCGCCAAGATCGTGGCCGCCGGATTGGGGACCAAGGATCGCCAGGGCAAGGACAAGCTGGACAGCGACCTGCTGCTGCCGGCCGTGCCGATCACCGTGGCCCACCGCGTGACGGCCGCCGTGCTGGAATCGGACTCCGCGCCGGTGACCGCGCCGTTGGCCCGGCATCCGGTTGCGGCGTTGCGGGTGCTGGCGCGGCAGTGGGTGGCCGCCGCGGCGGTACCTGCCGCGGTGTTGGGGTTGGTCGCCGGTCTCGGGCTCGTCCCGCACTGGACGTGGCAGGTCGCACTGCTCCTGCTGCCGCCGGCCGCGGCCTTCGCTGTGCTCGAGTACCGCAACCTCGGCCACGGGATCACCGACCGTTTCCTGGTGATCCGCGCCGGCTCGACGATGCGCCGCACCGTGGCACTGCGCCGCGATGGGATCATTGCGTGGCGGTTCCGGCGCTCGGTGTTGCAGCGCCGGCCACGGCTGCTGACGGTGTCGGCCGCCGTCGCCGCCGGGAAGGGTGCGCACACGATCAGCTACGCCGACCAGGACGAGGTGCTGGCGATGACCCGCGACGCCGTGCCCGGCCTGCTCGCGCCGTTCCTGGAGATCGACGCCGGATAGCGCGGCGGGCGGCGGGTGGTCACCGGTGGTTCGCGGGGGACCGTCAGGCCATGGGGCGCAGCGCCTCGGTGACACTGTCGGCGACGTCGAAGAGCCCCAGCAGGCCGGTGGCCTCCAGGGCGCGGGTGACGATCCGGGAGCCGCACACCAGTCGCAACCGGTGCTGGCGGCGCTCCGCGTCGTCCTTGGCCGCGACCAGGACCGCCAGGCCGGCCGAGCCGAGGAAGCCGACCTGCGACAGGTCCAGCACCAGCAGCGACACGGTGGGCAGGTACTCGTCGAGCTGGGCGCGCAGTGCGGGGGCAGTCATCGTGTCGATCTCTCCCATGACCTGGACGACGCACGCGTCGTCGTCGTGCGGGATGACCTCGAATCGGATGACCTCGCCGACCTCGACCTCGCCGACCTCGACGGCATTGTCGGCAGTCCCGATCTCGACACGTGGGTCGCCGCTCATGCGCACTGACTCCTTGATGTGGGTGCATACTCGACCTCGCGGGATACCCGGCCGCCGCCTGACCCTACGACCGAGGTTCGGCCGGCACAACGCACCCCCTCCCGTCCGTGTTCCACCCGGTGCTGCGGGCGGCGCACTACCGTCGCCGGTATGGACGACAGTGCCCGGCGCCCCCGTGCCGCGATCGTCGTCACCGGCAGCGAGCTGCTGACCGGCGCGATCTCCGATCGCAACGGTCCGTGGCTGGCCCGTGAGCTGGGTGAGCTCGGTTTCGAGGTGGCGCATCTGATGGTGGTGGGCGACCGCCGGGCAGACGTGGTCGCCGCCCTGGGTTTCGCGACCGCCGCGGGATGCGCCCTGGTCGTCACCAGCGGTGGCCTCGGTCCGACCGCGGATGACCTCACCGCCGAGGTCGTCGCCGCATTCGCCGGGGTGGATCTGGTGCTCGACGAGGCGATGCGCGAGCACTTCGGTTCCATCCTGGCGACCCGGGCGGCGCGCAGCGGTGGCGACGGCTCGGCGCTGGAGGCGGGCAACCGCAAGCAGGCGACGGCGCCCCGCGGGGCCGTGGTGTTGGCGCCGGCGGGTACCGCGCCGGGCCTCCTCGTCGACCGCCCCGGTGGCCAGCTGGTGATCGCGCTGCCCGGCCCGCCGCGCGAGTTGCAGGCCATGTGGCCGGCGGCGCTGGACGCGTCGCCGGTGCGGGAGCTGCTCTCGGGCGTGCCGAAGGCGGTGTCGCGCGAGCTCACCGTCCGCCACGCGAAGCACCTGGTCAGCGCGGACGGCACCACGACCGACGAGCTCGTGGCCCGCGCCGTGGTGGGTCGCGGGTGGACCGTCGCCACGGCCGAGTCGTGCACGGGCGGGCTGCTGGTCGCGCGGCTCGTCGACCGCCCCGGCTCGTCGGCGTACGTGGTCGGCGGGACCGTCGCCTACTCGAACTCCGCGAAGGTCGCCCAGCTCGACGTGCCCGCGGCGCTGATCGCGACCCATGGCGCGGTGTCACCGGAGGTGGCCCGCGCGATGGCAGACGGCGCCCGCGCGCGGTTCGGTGCCGACGTCGGTATCGGGATCACCGGTGTGGCCGGCCCGGGCGGTGGCACGGTGGCCAAACCGGTGGGTTACGTGTGCTTCTGCGTGACGACGGGTGACGGCGTGGTGCTGGCCCGCGATCCGGTGCTGCCGGGTGGGCGCGCCGACATCCGGGAGCGGTCGGTGACCGTGGCGACGCACCTGCTGCTGCGGGTTGCGCGCACCTCCTCCTAAGGATCGCTAGCCGAGCTTTCCGGCCGGTGTGAGATGCAGGACCCGGTGTGCCCAGCGGGCCAGGAGCCCGCTGTCGTGACTGATCGCCAGAACGGCGGCGCCGGTCTGCTCCTGGTAGTTCCGGACGACCCCCACCAGGGCCGCGGTGCTGGAGGCGTCGAGCATGGTGGTCATCTCGTCGCAGACGAGATAGCCGGGATTCAACGCCAGGGCGCGGGCGACGCAGGCTCGCTGCAACTGCCCGTCGCTCACCTCGTGTGCCCGGCGGCCGAGCAGCTCGTCGGTCAGGCCGGTGAGCTCGGCCAGCTCACGCACCCGCTCGTCGACGCCCGGTGCGCGGGTGGCGCGCAGGGGTTCGGCCATGGCCCGGCGCAGTGTCATGCGGGGGTCGACCGAGAGTCGTGGCTGTTGGAAGACGACACCGATCCGGGTGCGCAGCTCGCGGGGTGCGCGGTGTCGGAACCCGGTGACCGGAGTCCCGTCGAGCCGGACCGTGCCGGCGAACGGCGGATGCAGCAACGCCAGTACCCGGGCCAGGGTCGACTTGCCGCAACCGCTGGGCCCGGACAGCCCCAACGTCTCGCCTGCTCCGACGTTCATGTCCAGATCGACGATCACCGGTCGATCCCGGTCATAGCCGGCGACAAGGCCCTCTGTTCGCAACGCTGTCGGCATCGTCACGACCCTCCGGACCGGGGCCGGTAGCACGCGACGGCGTGGTCGGCCGGCTTGCCGGGATCGTCGGCCAGTGGGGGTTGCACCTGGCACGCCGGCACGACGCGCGGGCAGCGCGGAGCGAACGCGCAGCCCGGCGGCAGGTCGGTGAGCAGCGGCGGCAACCCCGGGATCGGGACGAAGTCGCGGTCGGGTAATGACTGGACCAGGCCGTGGGTGTAGGGGTGGCGGGCGGCCCCCAGCACGGCGTCGGACGGCCCGACCTCGACCAGCCGACCGGCGTACATGACCGCGATCCGGTCGGCCACGCGGCGGGCGGCGGCCAGGTCGTGGGTGATGAGCAGCACGGCGCGGTCCGCATCGACCAGCCCCCGCAGCTCGTCGATCAGCGCCTCGACCAGTGGCCGGTCGAGCCCGGTGGTGGGCTCGTCGGCGATGAGCAGCCACGCGTCGCCGACCAGCGCGAGCGCCGTGGCCACCCGCTGGGCCATCCCGCCGGAGAGCTCGTGCGGGTAGAGGTCGAGCTGCCGGGGGTGCAGACCGGCCCGAGCGGCGATGGCCTCCGCGCGGTCGCGGACCGCGCGCTCACCCGGATGCAGGGCGCGGACGGTCTCCTCGAGCTGGGCACGGGCGGTGTGCACCGGCGTGAGGTGGGCTGCCGGGCTCTGTGGCACCAGCCCGATCCGGCGACCGCGCACCGTTCGGGCCAGCACCCGGTCCGGCGTGGTGAGCAGGTCCAGCGGCGGCCCGTCCGGTCCGGTGAGGACGGCACGCCCGGCCACCTCCGTGTTGGCGGGCAGGAAACCCAGCAGCGCGCTGGCCAGTACCGACTTGCCGCAGCCGCTTTCCCCGACCAGAGCGAGGCATTCACCGGGGCGGACCTGGAACCACACGTCCCGCACGGCGGCCACCCGCGCGTTCGGCAGCGTGAAACGCACCGACAGGCCTTCGACGGCCAGCTCCGGCTCGGCGGGCTGCTCGACCCCATCGATCCCTCCGGGGCCGACCTCCCGGGTACCCCACTCCGTGGCGGTCACCAGGACAGCTCCGACCGTCGACGGGGATTCAGCCGGTCGCGCCAGACCCCGCCGAGTCCGGCGATCGCCAGGGTGACGATGATGAAGGCCAGGCCGGGCGCCAGCGACATCCACCAGCCGCCGATCAGCAGCGATCGGTAGCCGTCGTTGAGCATGTTGCCGATGCTGGCGAGGTGGGGCGGCAGTCCGAGCCCGAGGAACGACAGCGCGGTCTCGTGGAAGATCGCGTGCGGCACCATCAAGGTGGTCGCGAGCAGCACCTGCGGTGCGACGTTGGGCAGGTAGTGCCGGGCCACGATGCGCAGCCGGGAGGATCCGCCGACGACCGCGGCGTCGATGAACGGACGGGACCGCAGCGAGAGCACCTCGGATCGGACGATCCGGGCGGACGAGAGCCAGTGCGTGAGCGCGATCGAGATGATCACGGAACTGAGACTCGGCCCCAGGATCGCCACGAGCACGATCCCGAGCAGCAGGTGCGGCACGGAGGCGACGGCGTCGACCACCCGCATCAGCAGCCGGTCGGTCCACCCGCCGGCCGCGCCGGCAATGGCGCCCACCGCGGTGCCGATGACGGTCGAGACCACCGCGGCGATCAGACCGACCGCGAGGGAGACCCGCAGCGCGTACACGCAACGCAACAGCACGTCGCGACCGAGCTCATCGGTGCCGAACGGGTGCGCCCACTCCGGGGCCCGGTTGGCCACGGCCAGGTCGACGAACTGCTGGTCGAGGCCGACCAGGGGTGGCACCACGAGCACCGCCGCCACGATGACGCCGAGGATCGTCGCCGACGGGATCAGCCGCCACCGCGGGCCCAGCGGAGCCCCGGCGGCACCGACCGGAGATCTGGTGGCAGGGTGCCACCGCGGCGGTCCGTCCGTGCCCGACGCGGGCTCGGGCCGCGCGATCGTCGGCCCGGTCACGTTCAGCAGCTCAGCCATTCGTCCACTCAGCCATCCACAGCCACCCTCGGGTCGGCCAACGCGTACAGCACGTCGGCGAGCAGGTTGCCGACCAACACCATGGCGGTGGTCAGCACGGTCAGCGAACCCAGCAGCGAGAAGTCCAGGGCCAGCGCGGAATCCACCGTCGCCTTGGCGATCCCCGGCCAGGAGAACACCGCCTCCACCAGCAGCGCTCCGGTGACCAGCTCCGGCAGGCGCGCACCGAGCAGGGTGCAGAACGGGAGCAGGGAGGTGCGCAGGGCGTGGTGCAGCACCACCCGGCGGTCGTCGAGCCCGCGGGCCCGAGCGCCGATGATGTAGTCCAGGGTGAGCGACTCCAGCAGCGTCTGGCGGACGAACAGGACGAACGGTCCCGCCTGCGATACCGCCAGCACCGACGCCGGCAGGATCAGATGCTCCGCGACCTGCCCGACGCTCAGCTCGGCGCGGGGGTCGGTGAGTCCGCCGGTGGGCAGCCACCCCAGCATCAATGCAAAGATGATCACTGCGATGATCCCGAGCAGGAACGGCAGGGTGGCTTCCAGGACGTAGGACGTCGCGGTGATCGCCCGGTCCAGCCACCCGCCGTTGCGCCAGGCGGCCAACGTTCCCAGCAGGAGCCCCAGGATCAGCGCCGCCCCGAATCCCACGGTGACCAGCAGCACCGACCAACCCAGCCGCTCCCCGATCCCCTGGGAGACCGGTTGTTGCAGCGAGATGGAATCCCCCAGATCCCCGGAGAGGGCGTTGGTCAGCCAGGCCCACCACTGCCCGACGAGCGGGTCGTCCACCCCCCAGTTCTCCCGGATCTGAGCGATCCGCTCCGGACTCGCCCCGATGATCCGCACCCCGAAGTAGCGTTCGATCGGGTCGAACGGCGAGGCCTTGGCCAGGGCGAACAGCGCGAAGCTCACCACCAGCAGGAGGGGCACGGCGAAGCCCAGCCTCCGGGCCACCAACCACGCGATGGTGCGACCCCGCCGGCGCCGAGCCGGTGCTCGCACC
>JBOHEO010000195.1:0-10008 GCA_050701055.1 Pseudonocardia sp.
GGCTGTTGGTAGCCCTGCTGGTCGTAACCGGGCTGTTGGTAGCCCTGCTGGTCGTAACCGGGCTGTTGGTAGCCCTGCTGGTCGTAACCGGGCTGTTGGTAGCCCTGCTGGTCGTAACCGGGTTGGGCGTAGCCCTGCTGGTCGTAACCGGGTTGGTAGCCGGGCTGTTGGTAGCCCTGTTGGCCGGGTTGCGGCGGGGGGTAACCCTGGTCATAGCCCTGCTGCCCGTAGCCGGGTTGCTGGTAACCCTGGTCGTGACCGGGCTGGGCGCCGTACGGTGGGCCGTAGCCCTCGCGGGGCTGCTCACCCTGCTCGTATCCGGCCGGCGGGGCATACGTCTGCTGTCCGTACGGGGCGCCACGGTCGTAGCCGTACTGCCCGTTCTCCTCGGGGTGGCCCGGTTGCTGACTCATGGGTGCTTCTCCTGCGTCGCGTACTCGGATGGCGTCCCGGCGGGAAGCGTCGGGATCCACGGATGAGCGGGTGCGGAACTGTCCCGTGTGCAGCGCGTCGGAGCGCTCCAGGAAGACTACGACCTCGCCGTAGGTGTCCCACCCCTGGTCGGCGAGTTGCTCGGTGACATAGGCGGAAAGCGAGTCGATGATCTGTGCCGTGTCACCGGCCATGCGGACGGAATCGGGCGGGCTGAGTTGCACCGTGTAGCGGTTGGGCGCGAGCAAGCGCCCCCCGGCGAGCTCCTCGACGTTGTCCTCGGCTTCCCTGAGCAGCGCTTGCATGACTTCCTGGGGAACGACGCTGCCACCGAAGACCCGCGCGAAGGCGTCGCCCACCATCCCCTGGAGACGGCGCTCGAACCTCCCGACGCGACCCACTCGACCTTCCTCCGTCCGGATCGGCGTGTTGCTGACCCCCCTGATGGTATCTGTGCTAGCCAAGATTGTGATGACGCCGTCTCCGGATCACCCGGAGGCCTGCCGACAGCCCGCTGGGCGCCCGTGCTAGCTTCTCACCGCCAGGGCGAGTGGCGGAATGGCAGACGCGCACGGTTCAGGTCCGTGTGTCCGTAAGGACGTGAGGGTTCAACTCCCTCCTCGCCCACCACTTTCACCCTCTGCGGCTCACCGCCAGCCGGTCCAGGTGGTCCGCCAGCACCAACAGGTCGGCGTCGCCCGCAGGGTCGTTCTCCGTCTCGTACCGCCGGTAGGCAGGTAGCGTCCAGTGTTCCTGCTCGTCGAGCAGTCGCGCCAGCGCATTCGCGGTCAGCCGCAGGTGTACCGCCAGATCCAGGGGAAGCTCGCGGCCCAGCAGCAGGCTGCCGGTCAGCACGAGCACCCCCTCCGGCGCGAGATCGACGTAATCGTCGCGGTACGAGCGGTCAGTGGCGGCGTTCCACAGCCGGGGTAGCACCCGGCCGGACCCGTCCGGCCCGGAGGGATCGAGCACCTCGCGCGCCACGGCGTCGACGTCGAGCCAGCCGTCGAGGAACGCGTCGGGATTCGTGCGGCCGGACTCGAGACGCACGGACGCGGGCCGCAGGTAGTCCGTCGCGGCGACCACGAGCACGGGCCGGCCCCGCGAACGCAGCTGCCGCGCGACCGCGTCGGCCAGCGGACCGGGTCTCGTCGGTGGTGCGCCGTCCACCGCGATCCGGACCCGTCCTGCACGCGCGGCGACCAGCTCGGCGACTTCCTCGACGAGCCGCTCGAAGCTGATCGGTGTGATCTGCATCGGAGAAGATGCTGCCACGTCCGATCGGTGGAGTGCGCTTCCCGCACGCCTACCGCAAGACTGTGCCCGTGACAGCGGAGGGCACGGCCGGATCCTCGATCACGCGCGCGCTGCGGGTGGTCGAGGCCGTCGCCGCGGCTGGGGACGGCGTCACGGCGAAGGCGATCGCACGACGGTTGGGGACGCCGTTGCCCACCGTGTATCGCACGCTCGGCACCTTGGTGGATGAGGGCTATCTCGTGCGGCTCCACGACGTGCGCGGATACGGCCTCGGGTACCGCGTCGCCGACCTGCACCGCAGCCTGGCCGAGCAGGTGCTGCCCCCACCGGGCGTGCGCAGGGTGTTGCACGAGGTGCACACCGCCGTCGGGGCGGCGGCGTATTACGCCGTGTTCCGCGATGTCGAGATCGTGGTGGCGCACATCGAGGAGTGCACGGCCTGCGCCCCGTCGGGCGGTCTGCGGGTGGGGGAGCCCACCGCGCCCCATGCCACCGCCGGCGGGAAGGTGATGCTCGCCGGCCTGCGCCCCCCCCGGCTGGCCGAGCTGCTCGCCCACGCCGGTCTCCCGCAGCTCGCGCCGCGCACCGTGCCCGATCGCCGTGCGCTGGATCGTGAGCTGATGCGGATCCGGTCCGCGGGTGCCGCCGTGGAGGTGGACGAGTTCGAGCGTGGGCGGGCGGGCGTGGCGGCACCGGTGCACAACGCTTCCGGCGACGTGACCGGCGCGGTCGGAGTGTCGGTGAGCCGTACCGACTTTACCTCCCGACGCTGGGACCTGGAGCGAGCGGTCCGCCAGGCCGCCGTCCGAGCAACCCTGGTCACCCCCCCAGGAGAAACACGCGCTGGCGGCGGACACTGACCCCCTGGTTGCGCCGAGGCCGCCACGGTTGCCACCGAACGTGTCGTCACTGCTGCCCGATCAACGGTGACGACACATTCGAGCTCCGTTCCGCGGCATTCCAGCTTCTCCGACGACAAAGGTCGACGTCAGTGAGGGCGGTGCAGCCCTCGTGCCAGGGGCTCAGCGGGCGCAGGTGGCGAGGCGGTCGAGCTCGCGGAGGGTGGCTTCGGTGCCTCGGCCGTCAGCCCCGGGGGCGTCCTCGCCGTGGTCGGGTAGTTCGAACAGCGCTCGATCGACGCCTGCCGCGGCGTAGGACTCGAGGGCCTCGGGGGTCGAGGCGGCACCGTAGATCGTGACCGGGAGCGGCCCGCGGCCGGCATCGGAAGCCCGGCGCCGCAGCTCCGCGATACGCTCGGCGAACGTGCCGAGCCCGCGCAGCGGCACTCGCAGCGGGATCCAGCCATCGCCATGGGAGAGCACCCGGTCCAGAACGGTCGGACCGCCGCCACCGACCAGCACCGGTGGCACCCGAACCGGCTTGGGCCAGGACCAGACCGGTTCGAAGTCGACGAACGTGCCATGGAACTCAGCCTCGTCGCCGGTCCACAGCGCCCGCATCGCGTCGACGTGCTCCAGCATTCGCGCCGTCCGAGAGGCCGGCTCGACGCCGTGGTCGGCCGCCTCCTCGATGTTCCAGCCCGGCCCCACCCCGAGCTCGAACCGCCCGCCGCTGATCCGGTCCACGCTCGCCACCGTCTTGGCCAGCACGATCGGGTCGTGCTGGGCGACGAGCGACACCGCCGTGCCCAGCGCGATCCGCTCGGTCACCACCGCCATCGCCGCCAGCGCGACGAAGGGGTCGAAGGTGTGCGCGTAGCGCCGCGGGAGCTCACCCCCGCCCGGCCATGGCGTCCGCCGGCTGGTGGGGATGTGGGTGTGCTCGGTGAGAAACAGCGCGTCGAACCCGCGCTCCTCGGCCGCCCGGGCGAGAACCATGGGCTCGATGCCGTAGTCGGTCAGAAAGGTCACCACGCCGTGCTCCATGGCCGCCGAGTCTTTCATGTTCACCGTGTCGCCGGCACACTCGTCGATGTCGCCCGGGACGGGTGGAGCTGATGGGTGATCCGGATGACGGTCCGCGTGGCTGGGCCCGTCCGCTGCACGAGCGGGTACTCGACACCGCCGGTGTCGGTGCCGGCACCATACTGCTCGACCTGGGCTGTGGCGCGGGGGTGTTCGCCCGGGCGGCGGCCGACCGCGGTGCCCGGGTCCGCGGGGTGGATGCCGACGGATCGGCGGTCGCGAGAGCAGTGGCCGCGGTGCCTGACGGGGAGTTCCGCGTCGGGGACGTGCACGAACTGAGTGAGGCCGACGCGACGGTGGACGTGGTGGCCGCGGTGCAGTTGATCACACATGTCACGAACCCGGTGCAGGTGTTCCGCGAGGCCGCCCGGGTGGTGCGCCCGGGCGGCGCCGTCGCGGTGACCGTGTGGGGCAGGGAGGACGAGTGCGACATCCGGGTGTTCGGTGAGGCCCTCGCACCCTGGCTACCTCCGCGCCGCCCGGCCGGTCGTTCACCCACCACCCACCCGCCGCCGGTCACCGAGCCCGATCGCTTGCGCAGGCTCGTGGCCCTGGCTGGGCTGGTGGTTGCCACGGTCGACGAGGTGACCTGCCCGTTCGTCTACCCCGACGAGGACGAGTTGCTCGCCCCTCTGTTCGACTCGAGTCTCGGCCGGCACGTGACCGATCGAGCCGGCCCGGCGGCGGTCCGAACCGCGGTGCTGAACCGGCTGGCGCCCCACCGCACCCCAACCGGTGGCTACCACCTGAACAACCTCTTCCGGGTCCTGGTCGCCCACCGCCCCTGACTGCGACAACGAGCGGCACGTTCGTCCATCAGGTGTGGACGACAGTGCCGCTCGTTGCCGGCTGGGGAGCGGAGATCGGGAAACTCAGTGGCCGCCGGGGTGCGGTGCGTTCGGGCCTACGTCGCCCTCTAGCGGCGAGTTGGCGAAGAAGAGCCAGATGTTCGTGGGGATGTCACGGCCGGTACCGCCCCCGGTCTGGGCGGCGCGTAAGGCTTCGATCGAGGTCAGGCACTTGTCACGACCCGCCGGACAGTTGCCCTCGAGGTCGGGCCACACGTCCGGGTCCTCGACGAGGTTGACGATGACCTGCCACCAGACCTGCTGCGGTTCGAGCTCGGTATCGACGATGTGGCTGTGGCCGGGCAACGGGATCACCACCCCCGGGGAGACGGTCGGCAGCGCGAACGGCTCGTCGACCGGCAGCTTGCCGGGCAAACCGGGCAGGCTCGGGACGCCGGGCACCGGGAGCCCGGTCAGCGCCTCACCACCTTCGGTGAGGATCGGGTCGATGAACACGAAGCTCGGGTGGGTCGTGCAGCTACCGACCGGCTGCTTCTCCTCGGTCGACGGCGGACCCGGTTCCGGGCACTGGAGGGCGACTCCCGGGTTCGGGTCGGTGAACTCGGGGACGGCGTCGCCGTCCGCGTCGAACACCGGCACGATCGCGAAGAACTCGCGGGCGTCCTTGACCGGGATACCGCTGGGGTCGATCGTCGGTTCGGAACCCCCCGCCGTGCCGCCGGCGATGCACTCCGGGATGATCATCTCGTCCGGATCGGCCGCCGCCGGGACACCGTCGCCCTGCCGGCCGATGCCGTCCAGGTCGTCGAAGGCCTCGATCGTGCAGTGGAAGTTCTGCGCGTAGGTGAAGACCTGGTTCTGGCCGTCGAAGAATCCCTCGGTCTGATTGACCTTCAATGGCCGGACGTCGTTGTTGCCGGTGTCCCGGGCGATGCCTGCAGTCGCGCCGGCACCCACGACGGCTATTGCACCCAGCAGCGCGGCGATCAATCTGGTGCGGGTGGGCACGACCACTCCTGAACGACGATGAGGAGAACTCATCGGCTCAACGGCTGAGTGGTCGGCCCGATACGCCCACCGGCATTCCGCGTACCCGAATGGGTGATAACGAGCGAGGTATCCCGGGTGAGGTTCGGGACCCCGGTTCGTGTCAGCGGCAGCTCAGGGCGCGGTGGTCGCCGTGGTGTACCTGTTGACCAGCAAGCTCTTGCAGAGTTCCCCGTTCGTCTCGATCCCGAGCCGGGTGATCCGTGCCCGGCGCAGGTGCAGCGGCACCTGCGCCGAGGTGACCCGGCTGCCGTCGGCGTGCACCAACAGTGGTGCGGCGTCGTCGTGAGCCAGGCTCAACGCGGCCCGCCGCTCCCGTAGCCGGATGAGGTCGGTGGACGGTTCGATCTCACCCAACGTGAGTCTCGCCAGCTCCTCCGGACCGACGCCCGCGTCGACGAGAGGCCGGGCGACCCGGTCCTGGCCGGCGAGGGCCGCCTTCGTGAGGAACTGTGCGCGCAGCTCGTCGAGCTCCGCGACCGCCTCCCCAGCGAAGGCCGCGACGAACCCCGCCTGTGCGGCCACCCCGCCGTTGATCTCAGTGGAGGCGTGATGGTCGGCCAGTGTCACCTCTGCTCGGGTAACCCCCTCGACCGCCGACACCGCGTCGTAGGCGTCGGCGACCATCAGGAACGAGAAGTTCGGCGCGCAGAAGAACGTGGGCAACCGCAGCCCCACGGTGGCCACACCCTGGGGGGAGACAGCGCAGGACTCGACGAAGTCGAGATCGGTGATCGGTTCGTCGATCTCCGGGTCGAGCACCGTCCCCAACGCGTCCCAGACGGCCGATCGCAGTTGCTCGTGGGGGCGCAGGACAGCTTGGTCCGACCCTGACGGGCCGGCCGGACGGGTCACGCCTGCGCCCCCGCGCGGTCCTCGACGAGATCCTGGCCCGGCTGCTCCGGCTCGCCGGCGGTGGTTGACGGCTGGCACTCCACCGGCACCGGGATGGCGTAGAGCTTGGCGGCGTTGAGGCCGAGGATCTTCTTCTTGCTGTCGGTCGTGAGCCGCGGGTAGTCGCTGCACGACGGGTCGTCGGGCATCTGCCAATCGACGAAGCCCTCGACCTGCCACTTCGGTGTCCAGATGTTGTAGTCGCCACCGAAGGTCATCCGGTCCTCGCCGACCCAGAACAGCAGCTCGCCCATGACCCTCGCGAAGAACTTCGGCCGGGCGTGCATCAGGGCACCGATCACCACCGACAGACCCGCATATACGTTGGGTTCCTGCACCGCCATGTAGCAGAAGTCGTCGATGCGCGGGATGCCCGCGTGCTCGATGATGAAGTTCAGGTCCTGGAAGTCGGTGGCGGCCTGGTCGACGTCGTCGGCGGAGAACGCGTCCTTGTTCAGCGGCCAGATGGTGGGGCCCTTGTGGGCGTGGATGTTCGTGATCCCGAGGTCCTGGGCGGCCTGCAGGAAGCGGTAGCACTCGGGGTCGGTCAGCTTGTAGCCGCGGGAGTCGCCGTTCCACTCCGCGGTGTAGAGCTTGACACCCTTGTGGTGGTACTTCGCGACGTCGGATTCGAGCTGCTTGATGCCGGCATCGCCGTCGCGCGGATCGAACCGCCCGTTGACGATCAGGCGGTCGCCCCATTTCTCCAGCAGGGCGGCGTTCTGGTCGGCGGTGTTGAAACCGTCGGTGTACCACTCCTTGAGGTACGTCGACTGGAAGATTGCGACGTCGACGTGACCGTCGACGAACATGTCTTTCTCGAAGTCCTCGGGTGTGACCTTGAGGTACTTCTCGTAGTCCCAGTGCGTCTCCGGCGGAGCGAGCTGGTGATAGCCGTAGAAGCAGTCGATCCAGCCCTTGGCGAACTGCTCGCGTCCCTCGCGCCAGTTCTCCCGGCTCGCGTCCCAGAAGTGGCTGTGGGAGTCAACGACGAAGTACTTCTCGCCATCTTTCTCGTACATGGTGGTGGGGCCTCTCGCGTCGTCGGTGAAGACCGTTACTCAGATAGACGTCATGGAACGAGAATCGCGCGGCCGCGGACCCGGCCGGCGTCGAGGTCGTGCAAGGCGTCGAGTGCGGACTCGAGCGGGTACTGCTTCGTGTGGAGGGTGACCTTCCCGGCCTGGGCCAGGACCATGAGCTCCGCGAGGTCGTTGTAGGTGCCGACGATGTTGCCGATGATGTTCTTTTCGCCGCCGACGAAGTCGAGTGTCGGGATCTTGACCTCACCTCCGTAGCCGATGATGTATTGGGAACCTGCCGGAGCGGTCATCTGCCAGGCGTCGTTCTCCGCGCCCTGCTCGGCGACGAAGTCGAAGACGACGTTCGCGCCCGCCCCGCTCGTCAGTTCCTTGACCGCGTCGATATGGGTACCGTCGGCCAGGACGGTCTCGTCGGCACCGATCTGCTTGGCCAGGGCCAGCGCGTCGGGGTTGCGGTCGACGACGATGATCCGGGTCGCGGTGAGCGCCGCGAGGGTCTGGATGCCGATATGGCCGAGCCCGCCCGCACCCTGCACGACCGCGGTGGTGCCCGGGTAGAGCGAGGGCACCGCCTTGCGCACGGCGTGGTAAGCGGTGATGCCGGCATCGGCGAGCGCGGCGACGTCGGCCGGATCGGTGTCGGGGTTGAGCTGCACGCAGGCCCGCGCGGTGGTGCGCAGGTACTCGGCCATCCCGCCGTCGTTGTTCGACAGGCCGGGGAAGAACGCGTTCTCACACTGCATGTCCCGACCCGCCCGGCAGGCCAGGCACAACCCGCAGCTGGGCTGCGGGTGCAGGATCACGGTGTCGCCGACGGCGACGTTGGTGACACCCTCTCCGACCGCGTGGATCCAGCCCGCGTTCTCGTGACCGATCACGTAGGGCAGTTCCGGATTCATCGCCTCGGCCCACTCGCCTTCGAGGATGTGCAGGTCGGTGCGGCAGACGCCGGCCCCACCGATCTTGACGATGACATCCAGCGGTCCTGCGAGCTTGGGTTCGGGTATATCGTCGATCTTCGGATCGGCGTGGTACTCGTGCACCCGGACAGCTTTCACCGGCGTACCTCCTCGGTTGCGTCGTCTCCAACCGATCTCAGTGCGAGGTGCGCCCGGTCACAAGCACCCGGATTCCGCTAGCTGAGAAAAGGGACATATCACGCTCGTCTCATCACCTGCAGCCGGCTCGCGCGCGGACCGCTCACCGCCGAGGCCGTCCTGGATCACCCGCCGGCCGAGGTGCTGGCCGAGCTCGACGGTGGCACCCGGCCGGAGTGCACCGTGACGGTGACCATCACCGATGGCGACGGACGGGTGACCACGCGGATGGCCGTGATCTGGACGCTCCGGCCGAACCGTGCCGGCTGACACGTCCGAGTTCCTCGGGTGACGCGATCTTGCCGATCAGGTCCTGCCATGTCTGTGCCGGGTGAGCCGGGTCCCGGGTCGGGGCGAGGCGGATGCGGCGCCATGGTCGTGATTGGGGGAACCGCGGGCTGTGGCTGGGACGGCTCCGAAACGGCGCCCCGGCGCAGGCTCAGGCGGTCTGGGTGAGGGCTGCCGCGAGCCCCAGGGTGACCGCCATCAGGGCGACCTCCAGCCCGGCCCAACGCAGCACGGGTGTGCGGTCGGTGGCCAGCCGTCGCCGGGCGAGCCCGCCGAGCCCACCGAGCAGCACCAGGCAGACGGCCTTGGCGACGATCAGCAAGCCGTACCCCGTGGTGAACAGGGCGGTCCAGGACTCCAGGCGCACCTGCGCGTTGAGCACACCGGTCAGGGCGACGACGACCACGCAGAAGCCGGCCAGGGTCGAGAACCGGGGCAGCGTCGCGGCGAGCAGGTTGCGGTGCCGGGCCACGAGGGCGAGCACCGCGCCCAGCCCGCCCGCCCACAGCGCCGCGGCACCGACGTGCATCGCCGCGGTGACGACCGCCAGTTGGTGGTCGGGTGCAGAGCTGGCGTGCCCGGTCACCGTCGGGGTTAACACGCCGAGCAGCCCGGCGACCAGCGGGACCCGGACCGGAACCTGCTCGGGCTTGCGGATTCGCGCGACGGCGCAGCCGAGCACCACCGCGGCGCAGCCCGCGGTGAGCACCATGCCGCGGCCGGCTGCCAGCTGCGTCATCCATCGCACGACGGCACCGCCGCCGAGAGTGACGACCGGTCGGCCGAAGGTGGCGGCGGACCGGAAGACGATTCCGACGATGACGAGCGCCAACCACGCCCCGGAGAGCGCGACGATCGCGCGGTCCGCCCGGCCCAGCACCGCCGCGCCGTCCCGCGCGGCCGGCCCGGTCAGCGGTAGCAACACGCCGAGCAGGGCCAGCCCGACGCAGGCCACCCCCGCGACGCCCATCCCCGCACGGGTGATCGACGTGCCCAGCACCACCGGAAGAGCGGCGCCCGCCAACGCCCCGGCAAGAACGCTTGCCAGCACCGCGGCCCCGACCGCGAGCCCGGCCCACAGCGCCGGCGCCAGCCGGTCCGCAGGTCGCGCGACCCCGCCCCGCGAAACCCCCGCCGAAGGGTTCACCGTCCTCTCCGGCGGCGTGCAGCCCAGGTTTGGGTATGGTGCGAACGGCACTTTCGCACGCACCTAGCG
>JBOHEO010000196.1:0-9920 GCA_050701055.1 Pseudonocardia sp.
CATCGGGCCTGCTCAGGGGCAGGTGGACACCTGCCCCGATCCGCCGACCAGCGTACGGGCGCCCGCCCCAGGTCAAGCCGGGGTTCTGGGTGTCGCTATGACCGGTTGAGCCCAAGCTTGGAGCCGGCCTGCTCAGCCAGTACTCTGCGACGCTTAAGCGGACTACGCTGTTGGCCGTCGCCACCTACCTCAGGAGATCTCCGATGACGACTACCCCCCCTGCATACGACAAGTCCCGCGAGCATCTTCGAACCTTCGTTGCGCTGCCTAACATACTCGTACAAGACCCCCAGCGTGGCTGCGCTTACTACGTGCAGGCAGAGCAGCTTGTTCGGTTCGCGGCCACCTCCAATACCTGGGGACAGCTCGATGACACAACGGTTACATTTGTCATTCCCGACGGGGACATTATCGACGAGGTCCCGCCCGCTCTGCGTGCGCCTGAGCTTCGTCCGTCTGTTCTCATCCGCTACTCCCGTGGCAAGACGTCATTTTTCCTCACCTTTGAGGATCTCCAGGAGTTCCGTATCGACCAGCCGACCGAGGCCTTCGACCCGGGATCAATTAGTTTCATCATCCCTCGCGGCACCGAGTTGATCGAAGAACTTCCGCTGATCCGGCGTGCGTTGTTGCAGTCCAACACCCAGTAACTTGGCAGATCACCCAACGATCATGTAGGCGGGGCTCAATGACCCAGGTGCGACCAGAGGTTAGCGCGTCGAAACTGCTCATAGACCGCGACTGGAACGCTGTGACTAACCGTTATCGAGACTCACAACCATATAACTACGCTGTTCTTGACAACTTCCTGCAGAAAGATGTGATCGACAGCGTTCGTGCGCAGCTCCTCACGCAATGGGGGTGGCAGTACAAGAACTGGCAGGCGCAGGAACTCTACGTTCGTGATCCGGGCATCCCGGAAATACCTGTTATTGCCGAACAACTCAAGTCGTCGCTGCCCGATCTTCTGGGCGACTACGAGTTTGTCAGGTGTTGGGCGTTCATGCACCAGCGCAACGCCGGCCTAGCCGTGCATGCCGATAACGGCGCTGTCACTCTGGATCTCTGGATTACGCCGGACGAATACAACCTGGACCGGACGACGGGCGGTCTCGTGTTCTTCGACGTCAAGCGGGCTCCTGACATGATGATTCACGAGTTCAACACCGTGGAGTGGGCGGAGCGTTATTTCGCTGAGGAGACAAGAGGATGCTCCGAGAAAGTTGGTTATCGGTTCAATCGCGCTGTTCTGTTTGATGCTGGCACCTTCCACCAGAGCGACATTGTTAGGTTCATCGCGACGGGAGCTGATACCTACCGCATCAATCTCTCGCTCCTATTCGATGATCCCGAGGAGTTCGCACGACGGCGTGCTGCCTACGACGCGCCGGATTTAGATACCGTCAATTAGTGAATGTCAACCCCTCGGCGCCTGTGCACAGCGTCGCAAGTATGCCTGCTCCAGTCACGCCTGTTCTCTCCCGGCTATGCCGGAGTGGCGCGTTGGGTCCTGTTCCACGCTCCGACCAGGCGGACGTTCTCTGCAATCGGCCGCGACGACCTTCCTGATTCGGTGCGAATCCTCGCCGCCGCGTCCACCGGAACCACCGAGGATGCCCTGCTGGGCGCCATCCCATCCCTGACGAGCGACCACCTGGATCGGCTCGTCGAAGCTGGCCTACTGGACGAACATCCCACGACCTTGTCGGCGCCCGACACATTCACTGCAACGTATCAGCGCGCAACCTACAACTACCCCTTTCACGACTACTCCTCACCCGGCTGGCAGAAGCAAGAGCAGGAAATCCTAGACTCCTACGCACGCTTGTGGCCAGCGCCCTCTGCAATACTGGCCCGCGACGGACCTCTGCTGCAGCTACCTGAGATTGCGCTGTCCGCAGTTCCGCACCCTCAGCAGCACGGACAACTGACCCCCGAATTGCTTGGCTGGGTGCTCAAGAACACATTCGGGGCGATTGGCGAAATCTCCACCAAGTACATCACCTGCGTGCGACGGACGAGTCCGTCCGGCGGAGCCCGACATCCCGCAGAAGTGGGCGTCGTGCTACCCACCCCGGCTGGGGCGATTCCCACGGGAACATACAGGTATGACGTCGCTCGCCATGGCCTCGTCCCAGACACTCAGAGGACGGCCGGTGGCACTCTCGCGGCCGACTGGCCGGCGCGATTCGTGCTTCGAGCGCGTGTCGAGCGCGCGATGTGGCGGTATCGGGATCTTCGTGCGCTGCGCCCGGTGCTCCTCGACATCGGGCACATAGCCGAGACGATTGCGTTGCTGCTAGGCCACGCCGGTCTCCCAACAACCCTGGTGTCAGCACCTTCAACAGCGATCATGGAACCGGCCTCTTGGGAGGAACCAGACATGGCCATGATCGTGATCAGCGATGTCAAGACCGCGCGCTCCGTCTGCTTGGCGGGGATGCCAGCTGTCTCCGAGGCGTCCGACACGGTGCATCGAGCTGACTCCTATCTGACGAATCCCACGGCAGTCCTTGGCTTTGCCAATGACGGGCTCACCGGGCGCGTGGTATGGCCCCGAACCACTTCGACGAAGCTCGATGAACTGGACTTCAGGATTCTCAACCACTGCATCCCATCCACTCGCGGCGACCGAGCCACAGAGCCGGGCAAGGTAGCCGAGGGTATCGGTACGAACGTTGAGCGAGTACACACACTCGCCGACGCCGGGCTCTTGCTACCGGAGGATCAGGCAGTCCGAGCTTTCGACGCAGCAAGGCTGTGGGTCCGCCACGACTGGTACCTCTCGCTGCTCGCTCACCTCGAAGCGCTGATCGACTCCCAGCGACAGCCCGTCATCGGCCGTATCGACGGCGGTGTCCAATACGTTCCCGATCTGACGATCTTGCCCCACAGGAGGACGAGTCGAGCGTTCCAAACCAGCGTGCTGCCCGCGAGGACCATGACGGACCTCCTCGCATCTGCGGTCCCGCCATCTCTCGTCAGTAGCACGGCCGCGCCGCTGCGAGTATTCGCCGCGCCCCTCGCGGTAGACGGGCTGGCCTCGGAGGTGCATGAGTGGCGAAACGGCGCTCTGACTAGCCTCCGCACACCAGTGCGGCGCAATCAAGTACAAGAGCTGACGACCGGGCAGGCGCCGGCAGCGGGCGGCAGCTTCACGATCTGGCTGGTCGCCACCGTGGACACCGGCCGCCCAGCGAGCTACCAGCTCGCAGTCATAGAGCTGGGCCAGCTCGGCCAGCGTTTCTGCTTGGCCGCGACGCGAGCCGGGCTCGGAGTGTTCTGCACCCCTGCCGTTCGGGACCGAGAGACTGCGGCCATGCTCGGTGTCGAGGACAGTCCGTCCTTTGTGGCATACCTGTTCAGTTTCGGGCTTCCGCGTCGCTGAGCCCAATCGCCGCTGGAATGAGCTGCAACATCTCTGCCCGATCGCCGAAGCGAACGTTCACGGCTCGGGTGCTGCGGACGATGTGGTCGAGCGTGAGTATCACCTCATCGAGGGAGCTACATACATCGCGAAGGTGTGGCATGAGCGCACGCAGCACTTCGACCGGAGAGATCTCAAAGATGCCCATGTGGTCCTCGCCAACGGTCCGTTGCGGATGTAGCAATGCCACATGATCAATTACCGCTGGCCGGTCGGCTACCTGGGGAAACACTTCTGCCGCCGGTTTCGCCACCTTACGCCCGCCGGACCATACCCCAACACTTTGCGGAAACGGCTCCGCGATCGCTGTGCGCAGATGAACGAAGGCCGTTTCGTCGCTGAGGACTTCGACACCCGGTTGACGAGAAAGCTCGATCGCACAGCTACTCTTGCCAGCGTCCCGCTCACCAAGAATGAGAGCGCCGCCACCGTCCGGTCGCCGTACCACCGCACCGTGGAGCGCCGCAAATCGGTCCCGAAACGGCGGCAGAGCCAAAGGCGGAAGCGGCGGGTGCATCGAGACCCACGTTCGGATTCCATTCTCCCCATAGGCTTGCACCTGGACGCCGCCGAGAGGCACGCCATCGGCCTCTGCAGGCCTGGCACGGAACAGGTATCGTCCGGCCTGCGGCCAGTCGCAGTGAACAACCACGTCAGGGGAGCAAGCGCTGTCATCGTGGGAGCACGAAAAGTAGCGAGCAACGCCGCGGAGGCACTCGTCGTGAGTGAAACGCACGAGTATGCGAGCACCGAGTAGCCGCAAGCGGAGTTCGGGCAGCGCCGTCTTCGGGGGCTTGGGCAGATGATCGTCAATGACTGCGGCCCAGGTCGTCGCCGCGGTCCGCAGGTCCGCATCAGGATGTAGCGCCACGTTTCCGGCGATTCGGATCATCGGTTCCGGGACCAGACTGAGATAATCAGACTCGGCGTCGAGAAGGAAGCACATCCCGCTGCCGGTATGGCAAGAATACCGCCACTTGTTCGCCACAAACAGCTGCTCACCGTCGCCAGTGGCGGAAGCGACGTCCACTATCGAAGCTCGATGCTGACAATACGGCCCGGTACGACTATGAGACGCTGGACCTCCTTTCCATCTGTATATCTGTCGTACTCCTCGTGCGTGGCCAGTGCCGCTCTGACCTTCGCTTCCCCTGCACCGGTAGGCACTTCAATCTTGAATCGGACCTTTCCATTCACCTGGACGGGCAGGATTACCGTGTCCTCGGCCGCTAGCGAGGCGTCGGACTCTGGGAACGGATGGTAGGCCAACGAGGCAGTATGCCCGAGCCGCTCCCACAGCTCTTCGGAAATGTGCGGAGCGAGCGGCGCCAACATGAGCACGATCGGTTCGGCAAGCTTCCGGGGCACAGTGCCGATCGGTGCGAACCGTTTGGCCAGATAGTTGGTCAGTTCAATCAGACGAGCCACCGCCGTGTTGAAGCGAAGATTGGCGTAATCTGCTCGCACCGCCGCCACGGTTTGATTGAGATGGCGCGAGCCGTCTCGGTCCAAGGCGCAGTCAACCACGCGCGCTTCCCCGGTGTGCTCGTCAACCAGATTTCGCCATAGACGCTGAAGAAACCGATGGTAGCCAACCATGTCGTCCGTGCGCCATGGTTTGTCGGTGTCCAGCGGGCCCATCGCCATCTCGTACAGGCGCAGCGTATCGGCACCATAGATGGCGTAAATCTCGTCCGGGCTCACGCCATTCTTCAGGCTCTTGCCCATCTTGCCGGCTCGACGAGAAACGGGCTGATCTTGGTAGGTGTAGCCGCCGCCGGGCGTGTGCACCACGTCGATTGCCGGTACGTAGATCCCGCGCTGGTCTACGTACGCATCAGCCAGAATATAGCCCTGGTTGAACAAACGCATGAAAGGTTCTTCGGTCGACAGTTCGCCCAAGTCATAGAGCACCTTGTGCCAGAAACGTGCGTAGAGCAGGTGCAGAACAGCGTGTTCTACTCCGCCGACATAGAGGTCGACGCCGCCTTTATCCGAGAGCGTGTCCGGGTCATTCATCCAATACTGCTCGACCTCCTCATCTACGAAGCGACTGGTGTTCGTGGGGTCGAGATAACGCAAGTAGTACCAGCAGGAGCCAGCCCACTGGGGCATAGTGTTCGTTTCTCGCCGGTATCGCTTCAAGCCGTCCCCGAGGTCCAGCTCCACGTCGGCCCAACCGGCGACGCGGGCCAGTGGCGGAACAGGGTCGCTCACGTCGTCCTTGGCTTGCGCCGCCGGGCGAAAGTCGCTCATTTCCGGCAGTTCGATTGGCAGCATCCGCTCCGGCAGCCCGATGGGCAGATCGGTCTCGTCGTAAACGATCGGGAACGGCTCGCCCCAGTACCGCTGTCGCGAGAACGCCCAGTCCCGGAGCTTGTAATGCGCCACCGGTTCACCGGAACCGCTGCCAGCCAGCCATCGGGTGATCGACGCCTTGGCCTGGCTGACGTCCATGCCGTTCAGGCTCACGTCGTCGTTGGCCGAGTTGATCGCAGGGCCGTCGCCGACATAGGCGTCGCCGTCAAAGTCCTCCGGTGGCTGGACGGTGCGAACGATGGGAAGCCCGAACACGGTTGCGAAGTCCCAATCGCGTTGGTCCTGCGCCGGCACCGCCATGATCGCCCCGGTGCCGTAGCCCATCAGCACGTAGTCCGCGACGAAAACCGGGATCGGCCGGCCGTTCACGGGGTTGGTGGCGTAGCTGCCGGTGAAGACACCGGTCTTGTCCCGGTTCTCCTGGCGGTCCATCTCCGATTTGCGGGCCGCCGCCTCGCGGTAGGCCGCCACCGCGCGGGCTGGGGTCACCTCGCCGCCGGACCACCGGACGTCCACGTCGAACGGCCACTTCTCGGCGGTGATCTCGTCGACCAGCGGGTGTTCCGGAGCCAGCACCATGTAGGTCGCACCGAACAAGGTGTCCGGCCGGGTGGTGAAAACCTCAATATCGTTGTCGGCGCCCGCCACCGGGAACGCGACGTTGACTCCTTCGGAGCGGCCGATCCAATTGCGCTGCATGGCCTTGATCGACTCCGGCCAGTCCAAACCATCTAGATCCGCAATCAACCGGTCGGCGTAGGACGTGATTCGCATCATCCACTGCCGCAATGGTCGCCGATGGACCGGGAAATTGCCCACGTCGCTCCGGCCATCGGCCGTGACCTCTTCGTTGGCCAGAACCGTGCCTAGCCCGGGGCACCAGTTGACGAGTTCCTCAGAAAGGTAGGCGAGGCGGTAGCTGTCGATCACTGAGCGCCGCTCGATCTCGCTCAAGTCAGCCCATGGTTTGGAATCCGGGTTGGCACTGCTGACTGGCTGGCGCTGGCCTGATGCGAACTGGCTGACAAGCTCGGTGATGGGGCGCGCGCGCGCAGCGTCTTTGTCGTACCAGCTCTCGAAGATCTTCAAGAAGATCCACTGGGTCCAGCGGTAGAAGGAGACGTCCGAGGTGGCCACCTCGCGGCGGCTGTCATGTCCCAACCCGAGGCGCCGCAGCTGACGACGCATGATCGCGATGTTGTCAGCCACTGTGACTTGGGGATGCTGTCCGGTGTTGATGGCGTACTGCTCGGCGGGTAGTCCAAAGGAGTCATAGCCAAGGGTGTGTAGCACCTGCCGCCCGGTCATCCTCAAGAACCGTGCAAGCACATCGGTGCCGATGTATCCCACCGGGTGGCCCACGTGCAGTCCCGAGCCGCTCAGGTACGGGAACATATCGAGCATGTAGAACTTTGGTCGATTCTTGAGGCGTTCAAAACCAGGCGACAGCTCGCCAACGGGGTTTGGTGCATGAAAGGTTCCCTCGTTCTCCCAGCGTGCCTGCCACCGCTCCTCAATCTCGTTCGCGATGCTGGCGCTGTATCGGAAAGAAGGCGTGGGGCTGCTGGCTGCGGCGTCTTCGCGCAAGTCGACACTACGTATGTTCACGGACTCTGCCTCACTCATTCCGATCGTCCCAACCTCGTCTCACGCACACTGTCACCTGGTCACGAGGGGCCAGGCCGCAGGTTCTGGATGGCCGCAACGACCCTTCTCGCGCACTCGGCCGCTCCTGAAAACGAGAACCCCTCCGCCATCGCCGGCGTGAGGGGTTCGCCGCGCTGGCTGCCCGGTCGGGCCTCAGCGCGGCCCGGTAAGGAGCAGGGCCGTCCGCACGACCTCCAGCCTAACGGCACACCCTGGGCGAGGTTGCGCGGGTTGCCGCTTGGCGGCTGGCACATGCGCCGCCACCCGACCCTGGTCACCCCCCTGACCGGGCTGCTCGGGCTACGGCCACAAGGACCGACCGTCAGGCTCAGCCGGCGGCGTGGCGCTGTCCTTGTGGCCGTAGGAGCAATGCTTGAAACCTGTGGATGAGGGAGGGTCGTACCCTCCCGATCATCCTGATGGCCCTCAAGCAAGGCCGGCGCGCCAACGCCCGTCGGGAAGGTACGCCCCCGTGCTCACGATAGTTCTGGAGCTGCCGACTCGAATGGCCCTGGCCGGGTGGAGGGTTCGTCGTTGATCGATGAGCTCGTCCGGGAGGGGTGCTCGGCAGATGCTGGCGCAGGCGTTGCAGGCCGAGGTGGCTGACTATGTCGACCGGTTCGTCGCCGAGCGCGACGAGCACGGTCGGCGGTTGGTGGTGCGTAACGGCTCGCATCGGTCACGGGAGGTGTTGACCTCGGCCGGGGCGGTGGAGGTCACCGTGCCGCGGGTCAACGACCGCCGTGTCGATCCCGAGACCGGTGAGCGTGCCCGGTTTGCCTCGGCGATCCTGCCGCCCTGGGCGCGGAAGACCCCGAAGATCAACGAGGTGTTGCCGTTGCTGTACCTGCACGGGTTGTCGACCAGCGACTTCGTGCCCGCGCTGGGCCAGTTCCTCGGGTCGACCGCGGGCCTGTCGGCGCCGGTGGTCACCAAGCTGGTCGAGACCTGGCAGGCCGAGCAACGCGCCTTCGCCGCCCGGGATCTCTCGGGTGTGGACTACGTCTACCTGTGGTCGACGGCATCCATGTCAACATCTGCTTGGAGGAGCACAAGCTGTGCCTGCTGGTCATGATCGGTGTGCGTGCTGAGGGCCGTAAGGAGCTGGTCGCGCTCACCGACGGCTACCGGGAGTCGACCGAGTCGTGGGCGGACTTGCTGCGTGACTGCGCGCGCCGCGGGATGTCGGCGCCGATGCTCGCGGTCGGGGACGGCGCGCTCGGGGTGCGCTGCGCGAGGTGTTCCCGCAGGCCAAGTACCTGCGCACCGTGGTGCTCGCGCCGCTCGGGCTGAAGACACCGGCTACGGCGGCGTCTACCGGGAGGCCGTGGCGCTGCGCGGGGCCACCGGGCGAGACCGTCTGGGACGCGTCCACACGAGCCAGGAACAGGAGGCCAGTACCTCCACCTCTTTCCCTGGAGGGTTATTCAGCGGGCACATGAAAAATATATCCAGGTGTCGATCTGCGGTGTGTCGCGCATAGGTGACGGCCCGCTACGCGAGAGAATTGGGTTTCGCGACTCAACCTCACACGAACGGACCGTCACTTGTACTACGAGGCTTATTTACGACGGCATAAAATAGACACGCGTTCGGCTTGTCGACATAGGCGGCGGCCCGCTTACTGCGACGATTGGGTTTCCTGACTCAACCTCACATAAGTGGGCCGCCAAGAATGTACTATACCACCGGGTTCCACCGCGATGAGATCGTAGATCTGTGCTCCATGATCAACGAGTTGCCTATCGCAAGCCGAGACTCATGGCCACCGATTCTCGGGCTATTCAAGTCCGTGGTGATAGCGTTGACCTACATGCGCCGAAACCGAGTTCAATGGGAGCTAGCCGAAACATATGGAGTGTCCCAGTCGACGATCAGCAGAGCAATCACGGTGTTGACGCCACTCCTAGCCAATGCCCTCAAGGCAGCTTGGTTTCAACCACTGAGAGCGCCATCGGCGTTTCCTAGCAATTCGCTGAGCTTCTCACTCGGCGTGGCCCATTCTAGCGTACGGCGTGGACGGCCATTGAGGCGGTCGGCGATCGCGTCGAGTTCGGCCTGACTGTGGACCGAGAGGTCCGTGCCTTTCGGCAAGTACTGCCGCAGAAGGCCGTTGGTGTTCTCGTTCGAGCCGCGCTGCCACGACGAGCGCGGGTCACAAAAGAAGACTGGAATATCGGTGGCAACGGTAAACCTCGCGTGTGCCGCCATCTCCACGCCTTGATCGTGTGTGATCGACCGCCACAGTGCCTCGGGAAGTCTCTTGACGGCTGTGCAGAGCAGGAGCGCGACTCGTTCCGCGGTGCGGTCGGAGGGGATTTTCTGGAGGAGGACGAACCGCGTGGTCCGCTCGACCAGCGTGCGAATCCGCGACTTCCCCTTCGCACCGATGATCAGGTCGGACTCCCGATGCCCGGGGACGGCCCGGTCGTCCGCCTCGGCCGGCCGCTCGCTGACGGTGACCATGCCGGTGATCCGGGCCGTCTTGGGTCGTGACGTGCCCCGTGGCCTGCGGTGCACACGCCCG
>JBOHEO010000197.1:0-9877 GCA_050701055.1 Pseudonocardia sp.
AGCGCATGGCGTCCGCGCCGTCGCGTTCGAAGACCTCGCGCACGTCGGGGTAGTTGCGCCGCGACTTCGACATCTTCTGCCCGTCCTCGCCCAGCACGATCCCGTGCGCGACGCAGCTCTCGAACGCCGGCCGGTCGAACAGCGCCGTGGCCAGCACGTGCAGGGTGTAGAACCAGCCGCGGGTCTGACCGTTGTACTCGACGATGAAGTCGCCCGGGTAGTGGTGCTCGAACCACTCGCAGTTCTCGAACGGGTAGTGCACCTGAGCGAACGGCATCGACCCGGACTCGAACCAGCAGTCCAGCACCTCGGGCACCCGGCGCATGGTCGAACGTCCGGTCGGGTCGTCCGGGTTGGGCCGGGTGAGCTCGTCGACGTAGGGCCGGTGCAGGTCGGTGGGCCGGACGCCGAAGTCGCGCTCGATCTCGTCGAGCGAGCCGTAGACGTCGGTCCGCGGGTGACGCGGGTCGTCGGAGACCCAGACCGGGATCGGCGAGCCCCAGTAGCGGTTGCGCGAGATCGACCAGTCGCGCGCGCCCGCCAACCACTTGCCGAACTGCCCGTCCCTGACGTGTTCAGGCACCCAGGTGATCTGCTCGTTCAGCTCCATCATGCGGTCCCGGAACGCGGTGACCTGCACGAACCACGAGTCGACTGCGCGCTGGATGAGCGGGGTGGCGCAACGCCAGCAGTGCGGGTACGGGTGATCGTAGGTCTCGTGCCGCAGCAGCACGCCGTGCACGTACGGCGCGCCGTCCTTGAGGTCCCGGATGATCTGGTGGTTGGCGTCGAACACCTGGATCCCGGCGTACGGCGGCACCGCCACGGTGAACTCGCCGCGCGCATCGACCGGCACGACCACCTCGATGCCCGCCGCGTCGGTGACGACCTTGTCCTCCTCGCCGAACGCAGGCGCGACGTGCACGAGCCCGGTGCCGTCCTCGGTGGTGACGTAGTCGGCGCCGAGCACGACGTGCGCATTCTCCCGGCCTGCGAAGAAGTCGAACGGCGGGGTGTAGGACAGGCCGAGCAGATCGGCGCCGGTGAGACGGCGCAGAATGGTTGGCTCGGAACCCAGCTCGCGAGCGTACGCGCCGACGCGGGCCGCGGCGAGAAGGTAGCGCTCGCCGGCCTGCTTGTGATCACCGGCGGCGGCCACCAGTACGTAGTCGACAGCCGGGTTCACCGCGACGGCCAGGTTGGCGGGCAGCGTCCACGGGGTGGTCGTCCAGATCAGCGCCACCGCACCGTCCAGATCGGAGCCGGGAGCGCGCAGCCGCAACCCCACGGTGACCGCCGGGTCCTGGCGATCGGCGTAGACATCGTCCATCTTGGTCTCGGTGGCCGACAGCGGTGTCTCGCAGCGCCAGCAGTACCAGAGCACGCGAAAGCCCGAGTAGATCAGTCCCTTGTCCCACAGGGTCCGGAACGCCCACATGACCGATTCCATGTAATCCAGATCGAGGGTCTTGTAGTCGTTGTCGAAGTCGACCCAACGGGCCTGGCGGGTGACGTAGTCGCGCCACTCGTCGGTGTAGCTCAGCACCGAGGTGCGGCAGGCGTCGTTGAACGCCGTGACGCCCATCTCCTCGATCTCGGACTTGTGCTTGATCCCCAGCTGATGCTCGGCCTCGACCTCGGCAGGCAGCCCGTGGGTGTCCCAGCCGAAGCGTCGCTCGACGCGGCGGCCGCGCATGGTCTGATAACGCGGGACGACGTCCTTGACGTACCCGGTCAGCAGGTGCCCGTAGTGCGGCAGCCCGTTGGCGAACGGCGGGCCGTCGTAGAACACGAACTCGTTGCTCCCGTTGTCGCCCGCCGGGCGGGCCTCGACGGAGGCGACGAACGTGTCATCGGCGTCCCAGGCGTCCAGCACCGCACGCTCCAGCGCGGGGAAGGACGGATGCGCCGGGACGGCGGGATAGCTGCTGGCCATGTCTGCGGTGCTCCTCGTGCGGCTGGTCGAACTCTCACCTCGCACGGGGACGACGGCCCGGTTCCGGGCGCCGCGGTACCACCCCGCTTGCCGCCCTCACCGAAGGCGGCCACTCATCGGACGGCTGTGACGGGCCGCTCCCGTCCGGTTCTACTCCGCGGCTCCCGCCCCTTCGAGCGGGTCGCGTTTCTTCCGGAGGCTCCCCGGTGATGGCCGGATCAGCGCCTGTGGACGTACTGGGAAATGGCTGCCCAGGATAGCGCGTCGCCGCCACCGGATATTCCGGTGGGCCCGCGACGAAGCGGGATCGTCGGGGTGGCGGTGGCCCACCCGTCCCCCGCGAGCAGGCCCCTTAACCAGCGGTGGTGCGGTGTCGATCGCCAAGGGCGCGAGCCGGAGCGCACCATCCGCACGGGGTGAATCCGTACTCGACCGCCTCCCGGACCGGCAGCGGGATGAGCGGGTTCGCGGCCACCGACGGGCAGGTGGGTAGGTGGTAGCGCGGCCGCTCATCGACCACCACGACCTCGTCCTCAAGCCGGGCGACGATCCCGGCGATGCCGACGTCGGGCAGCTCCTCGGGGGGCTCGCCGTCGGGTCCTACCGGGGGGAGCGGCAACGCGGCCGGAGTGACACTTCGGACGATCACCGTGGCCTCCGAGTCGGCGCCGGGGTCGTCCTCCACGCGCTGCGGTGGCGCGGGGAACGTGTCGGGCTGCTCCGCGACGGCGTCGCGACTGTTACGGATGATCGTGGTGGATTCGTCTCCGCCGTCCGATCGGCCGTCCGGTTCGGACGTCGACACCGGCGCCGCAGCCACACCATGGTGCGGCGATACCGATCCGGCCTCCGACCCGAACATCGACGCCGGCCCGGCGGTGGTGCCGGCGCCGGTGTTGATCTCGGAGCCGGTGCCGGCGTCGAAGTCGGTGTTGATCTCGGAGCCGGACGTTGAGCCAGCACCGGTAGCCGTCTCGCCCTCGTCCGCCCGCTCCGCGGGGTCGGTCACCTCCGTCGTACCCGTGGTCCTGTCGTGCACCACCCGCTCACCAGTGAGGCCGGGCTCGTACACGACATCCACTGAAGCCGGAAATGTCACGCTGGGTGACGAATCTCCGTCAACCGGGTCGGTTCCACCAGGAGCGCCGGACGGTCGTTCCACAGAGCCGGACGGTTGCACAATCGGCATCACGACGGTCTGCTCGGCATCCCTGGCCGGATGGAACCGGGAATCGAGGGACACCGCGGACCGGGTGCCGCCGGGATACCCGGCAGTCACGCCGTTGCCGATCGACCCATGCGAGGTCGAATCGAACGGCCGGACCACCGGAATGAGCTCCGTGACGGGCTCGATGTCGCCGAGCTCGACAGGCCGGGCCGCACGGTCCGCCGACACCGCCCCGCCATCCTCGGTCTCGTCGCGGACCGCCGACCGGCGATGCAGCCAGTCGACCAGCAGCGCGGACGCGGCAGCGACACTCATCCCAACGGACACCCACGCCCACAAGACGCTGCTGGTGAGCAGCGCAATCACCAGGAGGCCGAAGGCAACCAACACGAGGATCAGGACCAGCAGCAGCAAAGTTCACTCCGTTGTGACGACACAGCACACCCTGTGCCGCGCCACCGGGCGGCGGATGATCAGCTTCCCGCGTCGGCACGCTGGGCGTACCCGGTGGCGGCGTAGCCGCCGTTCGGGTTCGACCGGGCTTCCGACGGAGCGGCTGAACCCCGACCCTCGAGTTCACGGACCTGGGACTCCAGGTAGGTCTTGAGCCGGGTGCGGTACTCGCGTTCGAACGTCCGCAGCTCCTCGATCTTCTTCTCGAGCGAGGACCTCTCGCGAGTACTGGTGTTGATGAGCTCGGATTGCCTGCGCTCGGCGTCGCCGACCAGCATGGCAGCCTTGTCACGGGACTGCCGCTCGAGGGTCTCGGCGCGGGTGCGGGCGTCGTTGAGCATCGTCTCGGCCCGCGCGCGGGCGTCGTTGATCAGGCCGTCGGACTTGCCGCGGGCCTCGGAGAGCAGTTGCTCGGACTTCGTCCGGGCGTCGGCCAGCATGGAGTCGGCCTCGGTCTTGGCCTCGGACGTGAGCCGCTCGGCCATCTCCTGGGCCATGCTCAGGACCTTGGCGACCTGGACGTGATGATCCCCACCCTGGTCATCCGCCATGGGTGGCTGAGCAGCCATCATCCGCTCCGGCATGGAGCGTGGCGGTTCCATCGACCGCATCGGCGGCGGCTCGACCGGACGCTGGATCTGCTGGATCGGCGGTGGCATCGGCGCCATCACGGCGGGCGGACGCGAACGGGCCTCCTCCAGGTCGGCCTGTGCGTTCCCGAGGCGTTGGTCGAGCTCCGAGACCTGCTCGCGCAGCTCCTCGTTCTCCTCGAGCAGTCGGGCCAGCTCGGCCTCGACAAGATCGAGGAACGCATCGACTTCGTCCTCGTTGTACCCCCGTTTCCCGATCGGGGGTTTACTGAACGCGACGTTATGAACGTCGGCGGGCGTCAGCGGCATCGGATCACCTCAGGCGGTCATCGGCAGCGAAGCTGGGTGACTGGGGTTCACCCGAGCATCGACTTGGCGTACTGCATCAGTATGAACACGATCAGCAGTAAAACCATAATAGACAGGTCCAGCCCGACACCCCCGATCCGGACGACCGGGATCACTCTCCGCAACATCTTCACGGGGGGATCGGTGACAGTGAAGATCACTTCGAGGGCCACCGCGCTCGGCCCGACCGGAACCCACTGGCGCGCGAAGCTGCGCACCAGCTCCGCCACGATCCGGGCCGTGAGCAGCAGCCAGAAGAAGAACAGGGCGTAGTAGAAGACGAACTCGATCGCGAGGGGCACGATCCCGAGTCTCCCATGACCTCCCCCCTGCCCGCGACGGATCAGTCCTGCTGGAACAGTTTGCGTTCGGCGATGCGGCGCGCGTCGTCGGCGGAGACCTCGACGTTGGCGGGGGTGAGCAGGAACACCCGGCTGGTGACCTTGTCGATCGAGCCGCGCAACGCGAACGCGAGCCCGGCGGCGAAGTCGACCAACCGCTTGGCGGCGGCGTCGTCGAGCTCGGTGAGGTTCATGATCACCGGTACGCCGTCGCGATAACGCTCACCGATCGTGCGCGCCTCGTTGTAACTGCGTGGTTGCAGTGTCGTGATCCGGGCCAGCGCAGCAGGCCCATGGGGAGCGGGGTCCCGCTGCTCGGGCAACGAGGCCGGGGGCTGAACCCGATCCGGGATGCGCGACGGCTCGCGGAGCACGGTGTCGGGATCGACGGCCAACGAGCCGCGAACCGCGCCCGCCCCCAGCCCGGCGATCCCAGCCGCGCGCTCCATGGGTACCCCGCGGACCGCACGGTCACGGGATCGTTCGAACCCGGCGATGCGGGCGGGCTCGCGGGAACCCCGGCCGCCGTCCCAACCGTCGTCGTACCGGTTCGACGCGGGATCCTCGCCGGCGTAGCGGTCTTCGTAGCGGTCGGCCCGCCGCGATCCCGGATAGCGGGCCGGGATCGGCTCGTCGGGGTACTCGTCCATCTCCTCGACGGGCACCATGCCGAAGTAGGCCTTGAGCCGGTACATCGCGCCCATTCGCGCTCCCATCATCGACGCTGCCCACCGTCCGCTCCCCAGCGGCAGGCGGTCACGGCGAGGCTATCCGTCGTTCCCCCACCAGAGCCGTTCCGACACGCACCACCGTCGAACCGTGACGGATGGCCACCTCAAGATCACCGCTCATTCCCGCTGACAGTGTCGACGCGTGCGGATAGCTGGTCCGCAGGTGGACCACGGCGGCAGCGGCGGCAGCGAACGCCGCGTCCGGATCGGCGTCGAGCGGGGCGACCGCCATGAGACCGTCCAGCCTCAGGCCGGTCAGCTGGGCGACGTGCGCGGCCAGCGCGTCGAGTCCGGCCGCCGGCACCCCACCGCGGTGCGGATCGCCGTCCACGCTGAGCTGGATCAGCACCGGCAGTGGACCATCGCGGATCCCGCGGTCACCGTCGCGGCGGGCCGCGACGTCCAGCGCGTCGGCGAGCCGGACGGAGTCGACGGACTCCACGCGCGCCACCCACCCGAGGACCTGCCGTACCTTGTTCCGCTGCAGGCTGCCGACGAAGTGCCAGCGGGGCGCTCGGTCCGGGCGCAGCGCCGCGACCTTCGCGACCTTGGCCGCCGCCTCCTGGGCCCGGTTCTCCGCGAACGCGGTGAGCCCGAGGTCGAGCAACGCGGCGACGTCGGCCGCGGGCACCGTCTTCGTGACGGCCACCAGCTCGATTCCGCCCGGATCCCGCCCCACGGCCGCGCAGGCAGCGGCGATCCGCCCGCGAACTACCGCAAGCCGCCCGGCAAGCTCCGCACCCCGCCCGCCACTCACCCATTCACCCCGCCCGCCACTCACCCACGCTCCGTCCTACACCCGCAACGAACGGCACTCTCGTCCACCCCTCACAGACGAACGTGCCGTTCGTTGCGGGTGAGGTGCGGGTGGGGTGCGGGTGGGGTGCGGTGGGGTGGGACGGCCTGGCGGGATCTGTCCAGATGGGTCATGACAAGTTGGGGTCCAGCCAGGTCAGGGCGGCTTGGCGGCCGGTGTGGCCGTCGCGGCGGTGGCTGTACAGGTCCGGGTCCTCGGCCGTGCAGCGCGGGTCGGTGCCGATCCGGGCCACGCCCAGCGCGGTGAGCTGGTGGTAGAGCCCGGCGCGCAGGTCGAGGCCGGGAGTGCCCCGGCGGGTGCGTACCGCGCTGCCCGGCAACGCCGCGCCCACCTCGGCGCGCATGGCCGCCGGGACCTCGTAGCAGGCCCCGCACACCGCAGGCCCGAGCAACACCTCGATCGCGCCCACCTGCGCGCCCAGGGCCGTCATGGCGGCCACGGTGGCGGGCAGCACCCCGGCGGCGGCGGCGACCCGACCCGCATGCGCCGCGCCCACCACCTGGGCGCTCGGATCGGCCAGCAACACCGGCACGCAGTCGGCGACGAGCACCGCGAGCGCGACGCCAGGGATGGCCGTGACCGCCGCGTCGGTGGCCGGCCGGTCGGGTTCGCCCGGCTGCGGCGGCACATCCACCGTGGCCACCCGGACGCCATGCACCTGCTCCAGGAACACCACGGGCACGCCCAGCTCCGCGAACAGCCGCCCGCGGTTGGCGGCCACCGCACCCGGGTCGTCACCGACGCCGGTGGAGAGGTTGAACCGGGCGAACGCCCCGGTCGAGCGCCCACCCGCCCGGGTGGTGATCACCCGGCGGACCCGAAGCGCCATGCTCAACACCTGCGGCGCGGCAGCCGCGCACGTGCCGGTGTCGCACCGCACATGCTGATCATGAATGAATCCGGGCTCAGCGCTTCATGAACGGCGGAACGTCTACATCGTCGTCGAGATCGAGGTCGGCCCGCCTGTCGAGGGGCTCGACGAAGGCCGGTGTCGGTCGCTCCGGGACGAACGTGGCCGGCGGGGACTGAAGAGCCTGGTCGGAGCCCTGGCGCGGGGGTTCGGGCAGGCGGGGGGCAGGCGGGGTGAACGGGAGGGTGCCCGACTGACGGGCCGGCTCAGCGGGTGCGGGCGAGCCACCCGCCCCGGGCGCGATCACGGAGGTCGGCCTCTCCGACGGCCGGATCGCGGCGGGCTCGAGCTTCTTGTGCGCCGGTGCGCCGGTCTCGAACCCGGCCGCGATGACGGTGACCCGCACCTCGTCCCCCAGTGAGTCGTCGATCACCGTGCCGAAGATGATGTTGGCCTCGGGGTGCGCTGCCTCCTGCACCAGCGACGCCGCCTCGTTGATCTCGAAAAGGCCGAGGTCCGATCCCCCCGCGATGGACAGCAGCACACCCTGGGCACCGTCCATCGAGGCCTCGAGCAGCGGGGAGTTGATCGCCTTCTGCGCGGCCTGCACGGCCCGCCCCTCGCCGCGCGCCGACCCGATGCCCATCAGCGCGCTGCCCGCACCCGACATGACCGACTTCACGTCGGCGAAGTCGAGGTTGATCAGGCCCGGCGTGGTGATCAGATTCGTGATCCCCTGCACGCCCGACAGCAACACCTCGTCGGCCGACCGGAAGGCGTCCATCAGCGTGACACCGACATCACCGAGCTGGAGCAGTCGATCGTTCGGAATCACTATCAACGTGTCGCAGTCGTTGCGCAGGCCCTGGATCCCCTCCTCGGCCTGGCCGGCACGACGACGCCCTTCGAACGTGAACGGACGGGTGACCACGCCGATGGTGAGCGCACCGAGCTTGCGGGCTATCGAGGCCACGACCGGCGCCCCACCGGTGCCGGTGCCGCCGCCCTCACCCGCGGTGACGAAGACCATGTCGGCCCCCCTGAGGACCTCTTCGATCTCCTCGCGGTGGTCCTCGGCGGCCTTGCGGCCCACCTCCGGGTTGGCTCCCGCACCCAGGCCGCGGGTCAGTTCCCGGCCGATGTCGAGCTTCACGTCGGCGTCGGACATCAGCAGTGCCTGGGCATCGGTGTTGACCGCGATGAACTCGACGCCCTTGAGTCCGACCTCGATCATTCGGTTGACGGCGTTCACGCCGCCGCCGCCGATGCCGACGACCTTGATCACGGCCAGGTAGTTGTGCGGGGGTGTCATGCGCGGCACCTTCCAGTCAAGCTCGGTCGTTCCCGGCCTACGCACTCGAACGCTATGTGTCGGTCCGGCAGCGGTCCAGCAGGCGCGCCGCGCGGCGACACCCAACGGGCAATGGTCAGCTCCGGACAGTGGGGAGCTCCGGGCTGGCGATATCGTAGACCCGACCCGGCCGGGTCAACAGCGGCGCGAGCACCGATGCCTTGTCCATCGCCCGATCGGGGGATCCCCAGCGTACCTGCCGGTCGTCGGTGAGCCCGAGGATGACCGTTCCGGCCACACCGTCTGTGACGGCTGTGACGCCGACGGTCAGCACCTGATCCCGGATGTCGCCGGGCAAGGCCGCCAGCACGGTCAACGCGGCGCGGGTCCGCGGGTCCTCGGGTCCGACGGAACCGAAGGTCAGCCGGGGCAGCCCGGCGGTCTCGGATGCCGGGAGGAAGGCCAGGCCGGTGCCGTCGACGAGGTAGGGCCCCTGCGGGGTCGATGCCGTCGCGACGGGGACTCGCTCGACGATCATGACGGTCACCGTGTGCGGCCAGTCGCGCCCGACCGCGGCGTCTGCCACACCCGGCAGCTGCGCCACCCGGGTCTCGATCTCGGCGGTATCCACCGCGGCCAGCGGGCCACCCGGAATGACCGCAGCCGCGGCCAGTACCTCGGACACCGGGACGCTCACCGCGCCGGTCACCGTGACGCCCTCGACGTCGGCGAGTCCCGAGCCGTAGAGCAGCTCGCGCACGCCGACGCCCAGTCCGGCCAGGACCGCGACGCCCAGCAGCGCCGCCGCCAGGAACCGGCGCCGGCGATGGAGCCGGGACACCGACCCGACCGCGGCGACCCGGCGAGGTTTCCCCCCGGGGTCCCCCGCGCGGGTTTCCGACGGCCGGGCGGCCGCGCGAGTCCCGCGCCTGGAGTCGCCGACGCCGGCCGGCCCCGGCCGGCCCGGGCTGGAGCCGGTCACGTGCGGCGCTCCAGTTCCCGCAGCACCTCCGGGCCGAGCACGGTGACGTCCCCGGCACCCATCGTGATCACCAGGTCACCGGGGCGGGACAGCCGGGCCACTACCGCGGGCGCGTCGGACCAGCGCGAGACGTAGTGCACGCGGTCGCGGGGCAGCGGCACCGCGTCGGCCACCAGCGCCCCGGTGACCCCGGGTTCGGGGTCTTCGCGGGCCCCGTAGACCTCCAGGACCACGACCTCGTCGGCGAGTCCCAACGCCTGCCCGAACTGCCACGCGAACTCCCGGGTGCGCGAGTAGAGATGCGGCTGGAACGCCACGACTACCCGGCCGCGGCCCGCGACGGTGTCGGCCTTCCGGGCGGCGACGACCT
>JBOHEO010000198.1:0-9835 GCA_050701055.1 Pseudonocardia sp.
GGCGACGACGGCTGCTCCTCGGTGGCGGACCCGATGGCGGGGTGCGCGCCGCGGGGCTGATCGCGGGCACCATGACCCGCCCGTCCTGGACACCGACCGGGGGCGAGGTGTGGACGGTGCTGGATTCGGCGGTGGTGGCCCGGGTCCTGGTGAATGACGTGAACAACACAGCCAACCCAGCGGGCACTTCCGATCCTGTCCGGACCGGGCAGGTCAACGCGGCCGAACTGTCGGCATTGGGTCCGATCCAGGACCTGCGGCTCTCCCGCGACGGGCTGCGGGTGGTGGCGGTCGTCGGTGAAGCCCTGTACACGGCCGCAGTCGCCCGCAGCACGGACGGTGAGGTGGCGATCCGCAACATCCGTCGGTTGCGGCCCGCTGACCTGGGCGAGGTCGTCGCAGCCGACTGGCGAGCGGCCGAGTCGGTGGTGGTGATCACACGCGGGACCGAACGACCGGTGGCGCAGGTCTCGGTGGACGGGCTGAGCGTGGCGGTCGTGCCCGGTGCCAACCTGACCCCGCCGCTGCGGGTCATTGCGGCGGCACCGAGCAGGCCGCTGGTGGTCACCGACTCCAGCGGCGTCTGGAGCTTCCCGGGTGGTGACCAGGACGCCTGGCGTCCCGTGCTCGGTGGGGTGCCCGACGCGGTGCCGTTCTACCCGGGCTGAGTCCGAGGTCTACCCGGCTGAGCCCAATGATCGTTCCGAGAGCCATCTTATCGTCACCGGGGGTAGACCTCATTTGTTGCAGTTCTGGGACCTGCATCGGCTGAAACGCCTGAGCGGATGTCTTCGCGCGCCATTACCCCCTGCGCTGAGCAGCGCAATCCGGCCTGTGGCGCGCCTGCCCGCTCGGTCGGCCGGTCACGGCGCCAACGCCCACACGTGCGCGTCGGCTTCCGCGCCAGGTACGTGAGCATCATGTTTCGCAGGAGCGGGTGTGGGGACAGGTGTCCGAGGGAGGGCACGACTACGTGGTATGCGTCGGCTCACTGTAGTTCTCGGGTCAGTTCCTGGAAGGCACCCTGGTAGCCGGGCTGGTGTTCATGAAAGGTGGTGGCGAGCAGAAGTCCTCGGCCTGGGCGAGGTCCTGAAGTCCACGCTCCATCCGGCGTATCTGGTGATCGTCGAGATCGTCGGTGACCCGCAGGTAGCCGTAGATCAAGGGCTTCATGACCGGCTCCTCCGGGTGGAGGGTAGGACCGGCGACGGGTTCGGGGCCCATCGTCGCCGGTCCGACCAGCTCACCGGCTGCACGACGGTGTGCTCTGTGACCTGCACCCGGTCGCACGGCCGGGATGAGCCACAGACGGCGCGCAGGCCAGCGTGGTTGAGGTGCTCGTTCAGCATATTGGCCGCTCGGGGTGGGGTGGTCGGTGTTTGGGGTGGTGATGAACCCTGCTGGTAAATTCGATCAGGCTGTCAGGGTGAGTTCGAAGGGGTGGGGTATCTCCTCCACGGATCCGCTGTGGCCTTGATGCGGCCTGGTTGCTCTCCACTTGATGGAGGGTCGTGTGCGGGTCGTCACGGGCTCTGAGCTGGCCGCGCGGATGGTGGAGGCGATGACCTCGTACGCGGGTGCAGTTCGGGCAGCTCTCAGCCCTGGTAGGCGGGTGAGGAGTTCGAGACCCAGCGGTAGCCGCCGCTCCCCGGTCCGTGGCCGATGTCCTGGCCGCTCGGGGGTACCGCCACCCATGATCCTGTCGAGCGCAAGCTCACCGAGATCAGAGCGGGCGTGCGCCGCCGTAAGTGCGCACGAACAGCACGAGCTTCCGGCCGGGTGTACATGGCTGGTGGACGTAGTGCGGCCTCGCGCAGCGGGCCGGGCATCTGGTGACCTGCCGAGCCGGGCGGCTCAATGCAGTCCACCCCGTGCCCGCATGCCACTAGTGCAGCGCCGCAGAAGTTCTTTGGGGGTTCGGTCGGGTGACGGTAAGCGTGGACGTGGTGCGGGGATCCGGTGGGCGGAAGGTGCCGAGCGCTTGATCGGTGTCTGGGTACCGTCAGCCGTGCAGAGTGCGGTTCCGGGTTCCCCACCGATGGTCATGGCACCATCGGAGTCGCGGTGACCTGCCCAGGTCACCGTTTTGGTACGGGGAGCCGCACGGGATGCGGCTCTGCGTTCCCCTTCGGTGATCATGAAGCTGACGGCGTGCTCCAGACCCCCGATCCTTGACCTGTGGCAACCGCGCCGTCTTGTCAGGGGTATCGGTCATGCTCAGGAGTGTGGATGTCCGGGAGCTTCCACCCGAACGCTTGTCCCCGACCCCACACACCGCCACCGCGGCATCCACCGCGTCGCGGGGCACCGCCGAGACCAGCACCCCCACCAGGACACCTGATCCGGCCACGCCACCACACCCTCACCCATGATCGGCGGCCGTGCCAGTCGCACCGGCGAACACGACGACGCCATGCCGAGTTGATCAAGAACCGCCAGGTCAAGCAGCTTGATCAACTTAGGCTAAGTGGCATTGGTCGTGGGCCATCCGGCGGGGCGATCTTCATACCGACACGGGTCAGTATCGGGCGCAGGTCGGCATCGATTAAGCTGCACTCCTCGCTCCGGGTCCCTGGGGGTCCTCAATAGTATGGGGGTTGCCATGCGGGTATTTTTCGTGTGGATGCACGTATGTCGCGTCTTTCGGGCGGGAGCGTCGTGACGAGTTCGGGGCGGGGAGTTAAACCACCACAGGTTCTCACACCCATCGTCGTGATCTTGGCCTTGATCGTAGTGGGCATGATCCATTTCTTCCCCACCGTAGCTCGGCTAGGTGAACTACGGTACGGCGGCGGATTCCTCATCGTCAGGCTCCTGATCGCGATTGTGCTGATCATCGCGATCGGCGGCTTGGGCGGCTGGGTCGCCCGACGCTGTGGCCAACCCCGGGTCGTCGGGGAAATGGTGGCCGGGATCACACTCGGCCCTTCGCTGCTCGGCCAACTCGCGCCGGGAGCCCAGCAATGGGTGTTCCGCTCGGAGCTGATACCTCACCTCGGTCTGATCGCCCAGCTGGTGATCATCATTTTCGTGTTCTTGCTCGGCGCGAACCTTCCGCTGGAGCTGCTGCGCGGGTCGGGTCGCAGGATAACCGCGCTGGGGGTCGGCATGGTCGCCATACCCGTCCTGTGCGGCATTCTGCTGGCCGCCGGCCTGTTGGGAGTGTATCGGCCCGACGATATAGCGCTGGTCCCGTTTTTGCTGTTCGTCGGGGTTTCGATGGGCGTCACTGCGTTCCCCGTGCTGGTCAGAATCCTCGCCGAACATGGCTTGACCAGATTGAGGATCGGGGCGCTGGGCCTGACAGTGGCTGGTATCGGCGACGCCATCGCCTGGGTTCTACTTATCGTCGTCGTTACGGTGGTACGAGGCGACTCCGCAGCTGTGGCCATCCGGACCGTTGCTCTGGTCATCGCGTTCGCCGCAGCTGTGTGGACTTTTTTCCGTCCTGCGTTACGTCGGTTTCTGGCTTTCTCCGAGAACAACTCCGCAGCCCGCTTCGGCGCAATCCCCGTGCTGGTGCTCAGTGCGGTAAGCGGAGGCTTCATCACCGAGTGGATCGGTGTTCACGCGATTTTCGGAGCTTTCATGGTCGGCATGGCCGTACCACGCAAGAACCCCCTGGTCCGGAATCTCACCCAGACCACCGAACGGGGGGTGAACGTTGCTCTTCCACTTTTCTTCGCAGTAGTCGGCTTGAATGTGCAGATCAATTTCCTGAGCAACCTGCAAGGCCTTGTGGTGTGCGGGCTGGTGATCCTGGTGGCCATGACAAGCAAGATAGGAACGACAACGCTGATCGCCCGGTTGACAAAGCTGACGTGGCGGGATTCCGTAGGACTCGGCGTCATGATGAACTGCCGGGGGCTCACCGAGCTCGTAGTGATCACCACGGGGTTGTCTCTCGGGATCATCGAGCAGAACCTGTTCGCCATATTCGTCGCCATGACACTGGTAACGACAATGATGACTGGTCCGTTACTCGGCTGGCTTGACCTGAACGAGGAGGAGCCATCCCGTGTAAAGCGTCAGCCATCGAAGCAGCGTCAGCCGTTGTGGAACGGACTTTCCCGCAGCTTATCTCCACATTCACGAGCGTCTGAGTTTCCGGTTGATTCCGGCGATCGCGGTGATCGCAAGCGTCCATCCAAAGATCACCAGGATGATCTTGAACACTTCGTGTCCGAAGGTTGAGTCCCACCGGTCCCGCTGGCCGAAGTCCGCGAACGGGACTAACATATCCAGCGTGTAAAAGATCGGATTGAACAGAGTTCTGTCGGTTCCCATCTGCGGCGGTGGAAAGATCCCGAAACCCACCGCACCGATCAGTAGAACCAACCCGAACAACGCCGCCGCACGGCTGGCATGGTAGCCGTAACCGATCGTCCAGTCCTGCAGGTATCCCCACATCTTACGGCCGCCGGGGGGCAGATCATCTCGTTTGCGCTGTTCCTGATCCAATTGGACCCGGCGAGCGTCGTCTTCGCGCCCCAGCTGTCGGTAAGATCGAGCGAGCTGATCGTAGGGCTGCGGATCGTAGTCGTTTTTTTTCAGCCATTTCAGCCGGGTCTCCGCATCCAGCGGTGGGATCAGTGTGTCATATGAGAGTCCGAAGATATCGATCTGGTCGGGCTCCACCCCCCGCTTGTCGTCGAGTTCGACTATCTTGCCATTACGCAGACTGATCCGTCCGTGCTCGCACTTGGCGGGCATCAGCATTCGATTGGCTTGCATGTCTTCGGCGTTGATCGCGTTGGCTATCTTTTTCTCGGTGTCGGCTTCGATGCCGTCCTCCGCGTCGGCCTCAGCGTTGACCTCCGCGTCGCTGAAGTCGAGGTTCTGCCCGATACGGGCACCTTTCAGCCGAATCTCCCCCTTCGCGGTGAAGTCCACGTCGCAGGTCATGTCAATGCCGACACGCAGCCCGTCGGCGAAGAGCGCCAAGCCGTCTTTCCCGTACACAATTTTCAGCGCACGTGGTCTTCCCTCCGCTTTCTTGGCGTCGCGCCTCAGGATACGGAGAACGCCGACCTTCACGATACGGAGAGCGTCGGCCTTCGCGATACGGAGAACGCCGCTGGTCAGAGCCTGCCAAGCCTTCGCGAAACGACCTCCCTTCGAGGGAGCCTTCGTAGTTTCTTGTTTGTTCTCCAGTACGTCAGCGATGAGCGTTTCCGAGATGCCGGCTTCGCTTAGCCGGTTGGCGAACAGCTTCGTTCCGGTGAGGTGAGCGCCGGTGAAGCTCAGCTTTCCCAAGATATGCGCGCCGACTAGGCACACCGTACCATCTGCCTCGAACCCGTCGCGGCAGAACATGTCCTTATCAATGATCAGCCGAGACGCGAGTAACGCGAAGTCGCCGCGATTCGACAGGCGGGCCTTGCTGAGGCTGAGTTCACCGTTGACGTGCGCATCGGTGAGATCGACCAGTCCTTCTGCGGTGAATCCCTCATCGCAGGAAAAGTCACTCCCGACAATGAGGTGAGGGGCCCGAATCGCCATGCCTCGGGGATTTTTGACCGTAGTCGTACTGAAGCTCAGCGAGCCCTTTATCTGGGCGCCGTAGAGGCTGACCTCACCATCGATCTTGAGGTGCTCCCGGCAGTACATGTCGTCGGCGACGACGAGCCGGTCGGCGCACAGCGCGATCCCACTCGGATTCGACAGCTTGGCACCGCTGAAGCGGACCTCACCGCCGACCCGGGCGGACATCAGGCTGATCTTGCCCGTAACGTCGAAACCCTTCTGGCAGTACAGATGGCTACCCACGACGAGTTTCTCGGCGTCCAGCACGAGCTGGTCGGCGTTGCGCAGCTTGGCATCGTTGAAGTCGAGCTGACCGACGATGTGGGCGCCTCGGAGACTGACGCAGCCTTCGACGTCGAATCCGTTACGGCAGTACATGTTCCCGCCCACGAAAATCCGGTCTGCTTGCAGCGCGATCCTCTCCGGGTTGGACAGCGTGGATTTGCTGAAGCGGACTTCACCGCCGATTCGGGCCGCTTCCAGATCGACCTCACCTTCGGCCTCGAAACCGTCCTGGCAGTACAGGTGGCCGCCGATGACGAGGTGGTCGGCCCCTAGCGCGGTCCCATCCTTGTTGTCCAGCTTGGCGTCGTTGAAGTTGAGCTGCCCCTCGATCTGGACGGCACGGAGATTGATCTCGCCTAATACCGTCAACCCCGCTCGACAGTACATGCTACCAGCGACGGTCATTCGTTCGGCCCGTAGCGCGGTCCCTTTCGGATTAGACAGCTTGGATTTGCTGAAGCGGATCTCACCGCCTACCCGGGTCGCTACCAGATCGACCTCGCCTCTGGCCTCGAAATCGTCCTGGCAGTACAGGTGACTGTCGATGACGAGGTGGTCGGCGCGCAGCGCGACCCCGCCAGGCTGGTGCAGCTTGGCATCATTGAAGTTGAGCTGACCTTTGATGTGGCCGCCGGACAGGCACACCTCGCCTTCGGCCGCGAACCCCATCCGGCAATACATGTCCTTCTCGACGGTGATACGAGCGGCATTGAGCGCAATCTTCCCGGGGTTACGCAAGGTTGACCTGGTGAAACGCAGCTCACCCCCGATCCGGGCCGCCACCAGGTGGATTTCGCCCTCGACGACGGCGCCGTCGCGGCAGAACATGTCACCCGCCACGACTAGGCCGTTCGCGCGTATCGCGACCTTTCCGGGGTTGGACAACTTCGATTTCGGACCGCTGAGGACGAGCTGGCCTCCGACATAGGAACCCTCGAGATCAACCTCTCCGGTGATCTGGCAGTCCCGCAGGTGCAGGTCTCCCTGGCACTTCAGCCAGGCGCCCTGAACTCCCGGCAGATGACACCCGTAGAGCCGAACGGACCGGGACATGCTGTCAGTGATGATGAGTGGCTGCTCAAACCCACATCCCTGCAACAGCAGCGGTGGTTCGAAGTTGATACCGCGCAGATCCAACTGGCCAGTGATCCATGCTCCCGAGATGAAAACCGACGGAGAGCTCCCCGCCCCTTCGGTCTTCTCCTGCTGTTGGTCGACCGGGCGCCGCCCGACCAACAGATCTCTGATCACCTTAGCCTCTATATGGCGCTTCGGATCCCAGGACCTCGCGCGGGCGGGGTCATTCTGCTCGGCATCTCCGGTGCGGAGATCGAGGTGCTCGCCGTAGGGGAATCCCATCCACAGTCTCCGCTCGGGTCCGGACAAGCCGCCATCAGGCATCTCGATCTCCATCTCCATCGGCGACGGCAGGACAGCAAGCTCAGCCACAAGAAGCTGACCGTGATCAGTTATGACGCATGGAGCAATCGAGTATGTGCCGTTACGGAGCGAGGATCAAGACCTGATCACAGGGTGTTTCGATGGATGATCTTGGGATGTCACGGTGGGTCAGGTCACCTGCCAGCCGGCCGATGAACTCCGCCGAGTCCTCCGGTCCGAGCGACGCGACGCGTAACTGCTCGTAGGCGAGCCGGTAGGTGCCGACCTCACACAGGATTTCCCGGTAGATGCCACCGGTGAGCTGCGCCGTGTAGACGGTGCGGGGATCTTCGGGATCGGAGAACTCCAGAACACCGAACGCTCCACTGCTCATCGCCGGATGGGCGCCTGCGCTGAACGGCGGCACTCGGATGACGACGTTGGGCAACGCCGCGACTTCGGGGAGACGGCCGAGCTGCGGTCGCATCAACGTGGGGCCTCCGAGATGCTATCGCAGCGCACCTTCGGCGATGATGACGTCGAGCTCGATCGCGGGGTCGCCGGTGAGCCGGTTCTACCGGGTGTGTCACAGGCCGACCACCACGTCCTGCTCGTCCGGGGTCCGGCCTCCGTCTTTCGCCGGGGTTGACGACGCGCCGGGCGTAATCTCGGGATAGACGGGGTGAGGTGCACCTGAGCAGGCGGAATGCGATTGTTGAGGATCGTAGTCTGGCTGGGGCAGGTGCGCCTGTTCCGTGCAGAGTAGGTCGTGGGCCGATCGGTTGGAACTCGTCGGTGATGATGATCGCCTGGTCGGGTTTGCCGGGGTATTGCCGTTGCGGCTGTTGGCTGAGCGGACCGGGCTCCGCGCTGGGTTGTCGGTGGTGATGGCACGGTGGGGGTTCGGCCCGGTCTATGGCCGTGGCCAGGTCCTGGTCGATCTGGCCGTGACCCAGATCCTGGGCGGGGAGGCGATCAGCGAGGTCCCAGGGTTGCGGCACCTGGCCTCGGTGGTCGGGGCGGTGGCGTCGATCCCGACGGTGTGGCGGGCGCTGTCGGAGGTCGGTGAGTTGCAGCTGATCCGGCTGAACACGGCGGTGACCGGGTTCCGGCGGCACTGGTGGGGGCTGCTGGCCCAGCGCCCGGAAGGGTTCCCGTGGCTTAGGGTCGCCGGTCGGGAGCCGGCCGGGGTCATCGTGGTCGACCTGGACGCCTCGATCGTGTTCGCCGGGTCGGGCAAGGAGAACGCCCAGCCCACCTACAGGGCGGTATCGGGTTCTGCCTGAATCTCGCGACGTGCGACAACACCGATGACATGCTGGTGATCGACCCCCGGCCCGGGGGACGCGACCTCCAACTGCGCCGCGGACAATATCGCCCTGCTCGACCTGGCAGTCTCCCGGCTACCCGGCTGCTACCAGCGCCGGGTGCTGGTGCGCCTGGACGGGGCCGGGTTCTCCCACGACCTGCTCGAACACATCGCCGCCGGCGGTGGCACGAAGGGCCGGGGCTGGGAGTTCTCGGTCGGTTGGTCGTGCACCGACACCGAGATGGACGCGATCGAGCGCCTACCCCAGGGAGCCTGGACCGCCGGGATCGACCAGAACGGCGATCTCGTCCACGACACGATCGTCGCCGGCCTGACCGACCTGACCGACCTGACTGGCCTGACCGGCCTCAGCTCGTGGCACGAGAAGATCCCGGGGCTGCGGATCATGGTCCGGGACGAGCCGTTGCATCCCCGCTACCGCACACGAGCCACCGAACCAGACAAACAGCTCGAGCGCCGCTACCAGCTCATCGCCACCAACACCCGCGTCGGGCAGATCGCCTGGCTCGACGCCCGCCATCGCTCCCACGTCCACGTCGAGAACGACGTCAAACAGGCCACGGACCTCGGCCTCAACCGGTGGCCGTCGCGGTACTGGGCGATCAACGTGGCCTGGACCCAGATCGTGGCACTGGCCGCGACCCCGCTCACCTGCTTCCACCACCTCACCCTCCCCGAGGGCGAGCTCCGCGACACCGCCCCGAAACTGCTGCGCTACCAACTGCTGCACCTACCCACCCGCCTGACCCCAGACCAACGCACACGATGGCTCCACCTACGCGCCGACCGGCCCTGGACCGACGACGTAATCAACACCTGGCGAGCGGTCACAGCACTCGCCGCACCCACCTAACCACCACCACGAAACCCCCACGATCAGGAAAAGACCACCGCCGGAGCGTGGAACCCGAAGCAGCGACACGACAGTCGGCCTCCGACCTTACCCACGAACAGAAAACCATGATCAAAATAACAAGACTGCAGTCCAGGGGACACCCATCATCCCGGTGAAAAATCCAGGCCGGGGCTGGGGATAGGCGTCGATCGTGGCGGTAGTGCAGCCCGCGGTCTGCGGGAGATCGGGGATCGCGCCGAGCTCGAAGATGCAGATCCGAGAGGGTTCCGCTTCCATGCTGAGCTTGTCGTTTAACCTGCGTGCTTCTTCTCGCCCTCGCGTGCAGTCTGTGGTCCTTGGTTTCAACCAGTGAGAGCGCCATCGGCGTTTCCTAGTAATTCGCTGAGCTTCTCGCTCGGCGTGGTCCATTCTAGCGTACGGCGTGGGCGGCCGTTGAGGCGGTCGGCGATCGCGTCGAG
>JBOHEO010000199.1:0-9747 GCA_050701055.1 Pseudonocardia sp.
GCGGGGGGTGTCCCCCGGCACCGCCGTGCCGGCCTACGCCGGCGTGCCGTTGGGTTCGGCGCACACCGAGGTCGATGTGCGGACCGGGGTGGACTGGGCACGGCTGGTCGCCGCCTCGGGCACGCTGGTGCTCCATGCGTCCGCCTCGCACCTGGCGGAGGTCGTCGCGGCGCTGACCGAGCACGGGTTCGACGAGCAGACCCCGGTCGCGGTCACCGCGGGGGGTACCGCGCCCACCCAGAAGACCGTGCAGGCCTCGGTCGCGACCATGGCCGCGACCGCCGCCGAGCTGACCGGGCCGCTGGTGCTCAGCATCGGAGCCCAGGTCGAGCTGCGCGCGGAGCTCTCGTGGTGGGAGTCGCGGGCGCTGTACGGCTGGCGGGTGCTCGTGCCCCGCACGAAGGACCAGGCCGGCGCGATGAGCGACCGGCTGGCGGTGCACGGTGCCATCGCCCAGGAGGTGCCGACGATCGCGGTCGAACCGCCGCGTTCACCCACGCAGATGGAGCGCGCGGTGAAGGGGCTCGTCGACGGTCGCTATCAGTGGGTCGTCTTCACCTCGACCAACGCGGTACGCGCGGTGTGGGAGAAGTTCGCCGCGTTCGGGCTCGACGCCCGCGCGTTCTCCGGGGTCAAGATCGCCTGTGTGGGTTCGGCGACCGCGGAGAAGGTGCGTGCTTTCGGGATCGTGCCGGAGCTGGTGCCCGGTGTCGACGAGTCCGCCGAGTCATCGTCAGAGGGCCTGCTCTCCATCTTCCCGCCCTACGACGACGTCCTCGACCCGGTGGACCGGGTGCTGCTGCCGCGCGCCGACATCGCCACCGAGACCCTCGCCGCCGGCCTGCGGGACCGAGGCTGGGAGATCGACGACGTCACCGCTTACCGCACGGTCCGCGCCGCGCCGCCGCCCGCCCCGATCCGCGAGGCGATCAAGACCGGCGGGTTCGACGCCGTCTGCTTCACGTCGTCCTCCACCGTGCGCAACCTCGTGGGTATCGCCGGTAAGCCGCATGCCCGCACGATCGTGGCGTGCATCGGGCCGCAGACGGCGGAGACCGCCCGCGAGTTCGGGCTGCGGGTGGATGTGCAGCCGGAGGATGCCCGGGTGCCGGCGCTGGTGGACGCGCTCGCGGCGCACGCGGCGCGGTTGCGGGCGGAGGGTGCGCTGCCGCCGCCGAGGAAGTCCAAGGCGCGGCGCCGCTGAGGCGGGTGGCGGTCGCATAGTGGTTGTACTCGAATTACGCCGCCGCTCATACCGCGGCCTGGTGCGGCGCCGCATGATTTCATCGGGGGCCGGATCGCGCCGCCAGCCTCGTGATCGCCGATCGGGAACACAAAGCCGCATCGCGTGCGGCTCCCCGTGCAGAAACACTGATCTTGGCAGGTCACCGCGACTCCAATGGTGCCGTGACCATCGGTTGGGAACCCGGAACCGCACTCAGCACCGCTGACGGTTCCCACACATCGATCAAGCGCTCGGCACCTTCCGCTCGGACATCAGCCGGAACGAGGCCGACACCCTCCGCGCCTATGTCACAGCGCTCGGCGGGCAGTTGGAGATCGTCGCAGACTTCGGCGGTGACCGGATGGTGCTCGGCTGATCGAGCTGTCCCCCGAAAGAGTTATGATCTCATCCACGTCCCTGTCGTCTCAATGTGGCTGCGGCTGCAGGGCGGCACCGGGCTCGAGGAGAGCAGGCAGGTCGTAGCCTGACCCCATGGCCTTTCCCACCCACCGGCCGCGACGGCTGCGGACCACCCCCGCCTTGCGCCGGCTCGTCGCCGAGACCGACCTGCGCCCCCGGCACCTGGTGCTGCCGATGTTCGTCAAGGAGGGCGCGACCGAGCCGGTGCCGATCGCGTCGATGCCCGGTGTCGTCCAGCACACGCGTGACTCGCTGCGCAAGGCGGCGGCCGAGGCGGTGGCGGCGGGAATCGGGGGACTGATGCTGTTCGGCGTGCCAGCCCGGCGCGACGCCACCGGTAGCGCGGGTGTCGATCCCGAGGGCGTGCTTAACGTGGCACTGGCCGACGTCCGATCCGAGGTCGGGGACGCCACGGTGCTGATGTCGGACTGCTGCCTCGACGAGTTCACCGACCACGGCCACTGCGGCGTGCTCGATGCCGGCGGCGGTGTGGACAACGACGCCACGCTCGCGGCGTACGCCGAGATGGCCGTGGCACAGGCGACTGCGGGGGCGCACATCGTCGGGCCGAGTGGCATGATGGACGGCCAGGTCGGGGCGGTCCGGGCCGCCCTGGACACCGCCGGGCACCGCGACGTCAGCATCCTTGCCTACACCGCGAAGTACGCATCCGCGTTCTACGGACCCTTCCGGGATGCCGTCGAGTCCCAGTTGCGCGGGGATCGCAAGGCCTACCAGCAGGATCCGGCCAACGTCCGGGAGGCGCTGCGCGAGCTGGCGCTGGACCTCGACGAGGGCGCCGACATCGTCATGGTCAAGCCCGCGATGGCCTACCTCGACGTGCTGCGCGCCGTGGCTGAGATGGCTGATCTGCCGGTGGCGGCCTACCAGGTCTCCGGCGAGTACTCGATGGTCGAGGCGGCGGCGGCCAACGGCTGGCTGGACCGCGACCGCACGGTGCTGGAGACGTTGACCGCGATTCGCCGCGCGGGCGCGGACGTGGTGCTCACCTACTGGGCCGCCGAGGTGGCCGGCTGGCTGGACCGGGCCTGAGTCATTCCCCGATCAGCTGGCAAAGGTTCGCCGATCACACTGAACACGGACGGGGCGCGGACCTACCTTTAGGCCATGACATCACCTTCCGATCCGCGGGGGCAGGACCAGGGCCGGCCGCCAGGTCAGCAGCCTCCGCCGGGTCACGGCCCCCCACCCGGTTACGGGCCGCCGCCGGGCTACGGACCGCCGCCCGCGGGTTACGGGTCGCCGCCGGAGGGCGGTTCGCAGCCGGGCTCCGGGTACGGCCAGGGTCCGCCGCCCGGTTACGGGCCACCGCCGGGTTACGGGCAGCAGCCGGGTTACGGGCAGCAGCCCAGCTACGGGAGGCCACCTTCGGGCGGTGCTGCGTCGGGGTTCAGTGTTGTCGCGGTGAAGGCGGCCTACCACGACGCCCAGCCACCGAAGGAGGTGCACCAGGTCTTCCTCGCGCTGCTGGCCTACCTCGCGGTGGGGTTGTTTTCCTCGATCATCGATCTGGTCTTCGCGGCCGTCATCTTCTCCGGCCGCGATCTTCTTCTTCGTCGTCATCACCGCGGTGATCTACGCGATCGCACTGTTCATCATGATCCAGATGCGAGCCGGGCGGAACTGGGCGCGGATCACGATCGCCGTGCTCGGCGGCTTGGCGATCCTGAGTGCGGTTCTGAACCTGATCACCTACGGCAGCGGGTTCGGTGTGTCCGGGGGTGTCTACTCGATCGTGCTCCTGCTCATCAGCCTCGCGCAGCTCGTGCTGCTCGGGACCGCGATGGTGTTGATGTTCCGCCCGAACGTCAACAGCTACTTCCGTTGACCTCGTCTGCGCTGTCCCGCCCGAACGGTGCGTGGACAGCGCCGGCGGCTGGTTCTACGGTTGCGCGATGACCATTCCGCCGGATCCGCAACGGCAGGGGCAGCCACCCGTCAGCGGTCCACCGCCCGGGCCGGGGTACGGCAGCGAACCGCCGTACCCGGGTCAGTACGGCGGCCAGCAGTATCCGGGGCAGCAGTCCCCGCCCGGTCCGTATCCCGAGCCGGGTCAGCACGGCCGGTCCTACGGGGAGCAGGAGTCGGTCGCGTACCCCTACGACCCGTACGCCCGCCAGTACCACCCCGCCGGTCTCGGTTACGCCGACCAGCACACCCGCCGACCAGCTGCCATGGTCCTCGCGCTCGTCCTGCTGATCCTCAGTGCGCTGCCCTATCTCGCGATCGGGGTCATCGCGTTGATCGGCGCTGGATTCGTGCGGGAGAACCTGCCTCCTGAGCAGTCGGCCCAGTTCGCGGCGGCCGGCCTCGACCCCGTCACGCTCGTCGCGGTGGTCGGCGTGGGGTTCGTCGTGATCGCCCTCGGCTACGTCGTCCTCGCGGTCTTCGCGTTCCAGGGGAAGAACTGGGCGCGCATCGTGACCACGCTGATGACCGTCGTCTTCGTCGGGCTCGGCGGGTTCTCCGTTGTCCTCGGGGGCACTCAGGGTGCTGTGCTCGACCCCAGCACGTTCCTCGTTCTCTTCGGACCGGCGCTGCTCGCGCTGATCGGCACGATCCTCTTCTTCGTCCCGGGCTCCACCAGGTACTTCGCAAGCTCCCGCCGCTGAGCCACCCGTCCGGGGTCCGCAGGCCGCATCCCGGTCCGGCTGTAAGACTGGCCAGGTGGGCAGCATGCCGAGTACCCCGTCCCCTCCGGTCGCCGATCGAACGACAGTCTCTCGCGCCCTGTTCGAGCGCGCCGCCGCCGTGATCCCCGGCGGGGTGAACTCGCCGGTCCGCGCGTTCACCTCGGTCGGTGGCACACCGCGCTTCATGATCTCAGCGGCCGGTCCCTGGCTGGTCGACGCCGACGGCAACCGGTATGTCGATCTCGTCTGCTCCTGGGGTCCGATGATCCTGGGCCACGCGCACCCGGCGGTGGTGGACGCGGTGCGCGCGGCAGCGGGGCAGGGGCTCTCCTTCGGGGCCCCGACGCCGGCCGAGGTCGAGCTCGCCGAGGCGATCATCGTCCGCGTCGCGCCCGTGGAGCAGGTACGTCTGGTCAACTCCGGTACCGAGGCCACGATGAGCGCCATCCGGCTGGCCCGGGGGATCACCGGCCGGCGCGCCGTGGTGAAGTTCGCCGGGTGCTACCACGGGCACGTCGACGCCCTGCTGGCCCAGGCCGGCTCCGGCGTCGCCACCCTCGGCCTGCCCACCAGCCCCGGCGTCACCGGCGCGCAGGCCGCTGACACGATCGTGGCGCCCTTCAACGACCTCGCCGCGGTGCGCGCGGTGTTCGCCGAGCGTGGCGACGAGATCGCGTGCGTGATCACCGAGGCGGCGGCGGGCAACATGGGTGCGGTGGCCCCGCAACCCGGGTTCAACGCCGGGCTGCGCGATGCCTGCCGCGAGCACGGGGCGCTGCTCGTGATGGACGAGGTGATGACCGGGTTCCGGGTCTCCCCGTCAGGGTGGTTCGGCATCGACGGGGTTGCCGGCGACCTCTACACCTTCGGCAAGGTGATGTCCGGTGGGCTGCCGGCGGCCGCGTTCGGCGGGTCCGCGTCGCTGATGTCGCACCTGGCTCCGGCCGGCCCGGTGTATCAGGCCGGCACGCTGTCCGGGAATCCGGTCGCCGTCGCCGCCGGGCTAGCCACCCTGCGCGCCGCCGACAACTCCGTCTACGCCGCGCTGGACGCGAACGCCGCGCGGCTGGGCGCGATGCTGGGCGACGCGCTGGCCGCTGAGGGGGTGCCGCACCGCGTGCAGTTCGCCGGCAACCTGGTGTCGGTGTTCTTCAGTGCGGTCGAGGTGCACGACTACGACGGGGCGCGGGCGGCCGCGACGTGGCGGTTTCCGGCGTTCTTCCACGCCCTGATCGAACGGGGGGTCTACCCGCCGCCGAGCGCGTTCGAGGCCTGGTTCGTCTCGGCCGCCCTCGACGACGATGCGTGGTCGGTGATCGCGGCCGCGCTGCCGCATGCCGCGCGAGCGGCCGCGGCAGCCACCCCGGGAGTGCGGCCGTGACCGGGGTGACGACCATCGTGCACGTGCTGCGCCACGGCGAGGTGCACAATCCCGCGGGGATCCTCTACGGACGGCTGCCCGGGTTCGGGCTGTCGAACACCGGCCGCGACCAGGCCGAGCTCGTCGTCAAGGCACTGGCCGACGCCGATCTCGCCGCGGTTGTCGCGTCCCCGTTGCAACGTGCGCAGGAGACGGCCGAGCCGATCGCCGCGGCGCACGGTCTGGAGATCGTCACTGATGAGCGGCTGATCGAGGCCGGCAACCAGTTCGAGGGGCAGAAGGTGAGTGTCGGCGACGGTGCGCTGCGTCGGCCGGAGCACTGGCCGAAGCTGCGTGACCCGTTCACCCCGTCCTGGGGGGAGCCGTACCTGCGGATCGCGCATCGAATGCTCGGCGCCGTCCACCGGGCCCGCGAGCTGGCGGCGGGTCGTGAAGCGCTCTGCGTGTCGCACCAGCTGCCGATCTGGACGCTGCGCCGCTTCGTCACCGGCCGGCGGCTCTGGCACGATCCTCGGCGACGGCAGTGCGCGCTGGCCTCGGTGACCTCGTTGGTGTTCACCGACGCCCAGCTCACCCAGCTGCGATACAGCGAGCCGGCCGGTCACTCCAACCCGACCCAGACCGGCGCATGAGGCGCGGTGTTCTCGCCGTTCTCGTGGCGGCCCTGCTGCTACTCACCGGCTGCTCCACCAGCCGGGATGCCGTCGTGGTCGATGGGGGGTTCCGGTTCGTCGCCCCCGGCGGGCAGACGACGATCATGTATGACCCGCCGGAGTCCCGCGGCGTGGTGCGCGGGATCAGCGGGGAGTCGGTATTACGGCCGGGGGAGACGGTCGGGATCGACGACCACGCGGGTCGGGTCGTCGTGCTCAACATCTGGGGTACCTGGTGCGGGCCGTGCCGGGCGGAGCTGCCTGACCTGCAGTTCGTCCAGGACCAGACCAGCGACCAAGCCGTGGCGGTGCTCGGAATCGACGTCCGGGATTCCCCAGAAGCTGCCCGCGACTTCCTGCGTGACCGGCGGATCACGTTCGACTCGATCTTCGACCCGGCCGGGCGGACGCTGTTGGAGCTGCGTGGCTATCCGCGCAACGTCGTGCCGTCGACGATCGTGCTCGACCGCCGGCACCGCGTGGCGGCCGTCTACCTCACCCAGATCCGGGTGCCCGAACTGCTCCCCCTGGTGGAACGCCTGTCCGCCGAACCAGGCTGACCCTGCCCCATCCCCGTGAGTCGGGTTTTTCCGTGCGGGAGTCGGGGGTGATGATCCGGCGCGGGAGTCGGGGTGATCCGCTGCCGTCGACCGGTCGATCGTTTACTACGTGATGTAGAACCCGGTGCGGGGGCGCGATCGGGACCGATCTACCCTCGACGCTGATGGACGCCTCCACCACCCTCGCGGTCTCCGGTCCACTGCTGGCCGCAGTGGCCGTCGCCGTGCTGGCCGGAGCCGTGAGCTTCGCTTCGCCGTGCGTGGTGCCGCTGGTCCCCGGCTACTTGGCGTACCTTGCGGGCCTGGTCGGCGCGGATACCCCGCCGACCACGCTCGCCGAAGCCGGCCGGGCGCGATCGGGGAAGTGGCGGGTGGCGGGCGCGGCCACCCTGTTCGTCGCCGGGTTCACCATCGTTTTCGGCACGGTCCTGGTCGGCATCGTGTGGTTGTCCGACGCGCTTGTTCGCAACGAGGCCGTGCTTCAGCGCGTCGGCGGCGTCGTGCTGATCGCGATGGGGCTGGCGTTCGTCGGCCTGCTCCCGGTGTTGCGGACCGAGCGTCGGGTGCACTGGGTGCCGCGCGCCGGCGTGTGGGGCGCGCCGCTGCTCGGGGCGGTGTTCGGGTTGGGTTGGGTGCCGTGCATCGGGCCGACGCTGGCGGGTGTCGTTGCGGTCGCCGCCGGGACCGGTGGCGGTTCGTTGCGCGGTGTCGTGCTCACGCTCGCCTATTGTGCCGGCCTGGGGCTACCGTTCGTGATCATCGCGCTGGGGGCGTCGCGCGCCGTCCGGGCCTTGGGCTGGCTGCGCCGCCACACCCGTCGCATCCAGGTCGGCGGCGGGGTGTTGCTGGTGGCCGTCGGTTTCCTGCTGGTCACGGGGCTATGGGGTGGACTGCTCGCCGAGCTGCAGAGCTCCGTCGCCGGTTTCACCCCGGTGCTGTGACATGCGGACCCGCGACCTGAAGAACTCGCGACCTGAGGTCCGCGGCCTGAGGCCCGCGACATGACCACCGCGCCGCCGACCCGCCCGGATTCGACAACTCGCCGTGTCGAAAACGACAACTCGCGCGGGCGGAAAGGACGACTCGCGGGGGGGTGGGGGCTGGCGCGGAACACGTGGCGTGGGTTGACGAGCATGCGGACCGCGCTGGTCCTGCTGTTCCTGCTCGCCGTCGCGGCTCTGCCGGGGGCGTTGTTGCCGCAGCGGTCGTTGAACGCCCGGCTCGTCGATCAGTACTTCGCCGATTACCCCCGGCTCGCCCCGGTGCTGGATCGGCTCGGTTTCTTCGACGTGTTCGCCGCGCCCTGGTTCGCGGCGATCTACCTGCTGCTGATGGTGTCGCTGGTCGGCTGCGTGCTGCCGCGTACCCGTGAGCACGCCCGCGGCCTGCGCGCCGCACCCGTTGCCACCCCGCGCAACCTCGGACGGCTCCCGCACCACGCCACCGCCACGCTGGACGTGCCGGCCGAGGAGATCGCCGGCCGGGTCCGAACCCGGCTGAGCGGTTGGCGGCAGGCGCAGCGGTCCGAGGGTCCGGTGCACACGGTGTCGGCGGAGAAGGGCTACCTGCGCGAGGTCGGCAACCTGGTGTTCCACCTGAGCCTGATCGGTCTGCTCGTCGGGTTGGCGGTCGGCAAGCTCGTCGGGTACGAGGGTCAGGTCATCGTGCTGGCCGGCGGGGGCCAGTTCTGCAACACCGGCATCCTCGGCTACGACTCGTTCCGGGCCGGGCTGCGGGTGGACGGCACCGATCTGCACCCGTTCTGCGTGCGCGTGGACGACTTCGCCGCGGACTACCTGCCCACCGGTGAGGCCAACGCCTTCCGCGCCGACCTCGGCTATCAGACCGCGGACGATCTCGATGCCAGCCGCGTCGACGAGTGGCGGCCCTACCCGCTCGAGGTCAACGCTCCCCTTCGCCTCGACGGGGTGCGGGTCTACCTGCTCGGCCACGGCTACGCGCCCCGGTTCACCGTGACCTTCCCCGACGGGGAGCAGCGCACCGGCGAGGTCCAGTGGCGCCCGGTCGACCCGGCCACACTGCTGTCCGAGGGTGCCACCAAGTTCGAACGGCCCGGGCTCGTCGACGACGATCAGCGCCGCACCAGCCAGCTCGCCGTCACCGGTCTGCTCGCCCCCACCAGCTCCGGCGGCAAGATCGTCACCTCGGTGTTCCCGGAGCTGCGCAACCCCGAGGTGGCCGTCGACGTGCTGCGCGGGGATCTCGGACTTGACGACGGGCGCGGCCAATCGATCTTCTCCGTGGACCGTGGCCGGGTCGAGTCCGGCGAGCTGGTCGCGGTGGCGCGGGCGAACCTCGTGCCGGGCGCTGCCGTTCGGCTCGACGACGGCACCACGATCCGCTTCGACGGCGTCCGCCAGTGGGTGTCGCTCCAGGTCAGCCACGACCCGGGGCAGCTCGCCGTGCTCGGATTCGCCGTGCTCGCCCTGCTGGGCCTCGCGATGTCGCTCTCGATCCGGCGGAGGCGGTTCTGGGTGCGGCTCACCCCGTCGGCCGGACCGGACGGGAAGGACCGGACGGTCGTCGAGATCGGCGGGCTGGCCCGCACCGACCAGGCCGGGTACGGCGAGGAGTTCGACCGGCTCGCAGAGGATCTTCTGGGGTCGGACCCGCCCGACGTGAGGACGAACGATGATCGTTGACCCGATCCTGGCCCTGCTCAGCGATCGCCTGTTCATGGCGACGGTGGGGGTGTACGTGCTGGCGATGGCCCTGCACAGCGCCGAGTACGCCGCGGCCCGCTCGCCCCGGCCGACCCCCGCACCCCGGCCGACGGACGCGGCCGTGCCCGCCACCGCCGTTGTGCGAACGGCACTTTCGCACGCACCTAGCG
>JBOHEO010000200.1:0-9706 GCA_050701055.1 Pseudonocardia sp.
CGCATGAGCCGGGTGTAGTAGTCGGTGAAGAGCTGGATCGTGGCCACCGTGCCGACGCCGCCCGGGTAGAGCGTGGAGGGGTGCACGTGGCGACCCTCCATCAGGCAGAACATCTCCCGGGTGTAGCGGCTGACCTGCAGTGCCTCGCGGTAGAAGTCACCGGTGAACGGGTTGAGCGCCCGCATGATGTCGCCGATGGTGTTGTACCCGTGGTCAGCGCCGTGGGGGGCCTCGGTGCGGTTGGCCTGGTCGAGCACACCGGGATTGGTCTCCGCGATCATCTTCTCGCAGTAGTCCACCCCCACCAGGTTCTCCTGGAAGATGTTGTGGTCGAACATGTACTCGGCGGCCTCGCCGAGGTTGATGATCCATTCACCGAGGTGCGGCGGAGCCACCCCGTAGGCCATGTTCTGGTTGTAGACCGAACACGTCGCGTGGTTGTCACCGCAGATACCGCAGATGCGGCTGGTGATGAAGTGGGCGTCGCGCGGGTCCTTGCCCTTCATGAAGATCGAGTAGCCGCGGAAGATCGACGAGGTCGAGTGACACTCGGCCACGCGCTTCTGGGAGAAGTCAATCTTGGTGTAGATGCCCAGACTGCCGACGATCCGGGTGATCGGGTCCCAGGCCATCTCGACCAGGCCGGTCTTGTCGGTTCCCGTCCCCGACGGATTTGCCTGTGTGGTGGTCATCGGTTCCCCTTACCAGGACTTCTTGTATCCGGTGGTCAGCTCACGGCTGTTCTTGCGCCAGTCCGGTTCCTTGTCGAGCTTGCGCTCGGTGATCTTTCGGAGCTTGCGGATGACACCTCCGTACGCCTTGCTCGCCGCCCCGGACACCATGGAGCCGGGCGGGGCGTCCATGAACGGCATGAACTTGTCCGGGAAGCCCGGCATCGTGCAGCCGATACAGATGCCGCCGACGTTCGGGCAGCCGCCCACACCGTTGATCCAGCCCCGCTTGGGGACGTTGCACTTGACGACCGGGCCCCAGCAACCCAGCTTCACCAGGCAGAGCGGCGAGCCGTACTCGGTGGCGAACTGACCCTGCTCGTAGTAACCGCCACGGTCGCAGCCCTCGTGCACCGTTTCGCCGAACAACCAGGTCGGGCGACCGGCATCGTCCAGCGGGATCATCGGCGCAACACCGGTGGCCTGGTAGAGGAGGTACAGGATCGTCTCGGACAGGTTGTCCGGGTGGGTCGGGCAGCCGGGCACGTTGACGATCGGGATGCCGGCGTGGGTGGTGAAGTCCCAGCCCAGATAATCCCGGACGCCCATCGCGCCGGTCGGGTTGCCGGCCATGGCGTGGATGCCGCCATAGGTGGCACAGGTGCCGACCGCGAGTACGACGAGAGCCTTCTTGGCCAGTCGGTCCAGCCACTCGCTGGTGGTCATCGGCTGCCCCGTATCGGGGTTGTTGCCGAAGCCGCACCAGAAGCCCTCTGGCTTGATCTTCTCGTTCGGAATGGATCCCTCGACAACCAGGACGAACGGGTTGAGCTCGCCCCGTTCGGCCTTGAAGAACCACTCGATGAAGTCGTTGTTACCTCCAACGGGACCGTTGTCGAAGTCGATCAACGGCCAGTGCACGGCGATCTTCGGCAACCCGGGAAGAGCGCCCAGGGCGATCTCCTCGATGCTGGGCTGGGTGGCCGCGGTGAGGGCGACCGAGTCGCCATCGCAGCTCAACCCAGCATTGATCCACAAAATGTGAACCGTGGGTGCCTCGGTCTCAGTTGTAGCGGTCATCGGCGTCGCCCCTCGTGGGCGCCCCTAACGAGGCGCACCTGTCTGGCGTGATGGAAGTCACCGTTGTAACGGCCTCGGCAGCGCAAGGTAAGTGCGAAAGCCCTCTACTGTCAGCGCGCTAAGTGCGCGCAACACTCAGTCAAACGGGTGGCCTGGGTCAGGGATCCGCTGGTCTCATCGCCCGCTGCAGCCGTGCTGGGGCACAGGTGATTAGTGGATTCGGGTGATTCAGCCGGGGCGGCTCACCAGGTCGTGCGTCGACAGCACCACGAACAGTGCCGATGCCGCGATCAGCAGAACGTTGGAGAGTCAACCCGATCGCCCCTCGCGAGAGGCCCGCCCGGCCGGTGTCCCGCCAGCCCTTCGCCAGCATCCAGCAGCCTGTACCGTCTAGCCCGTACGCCGCCATGGTGATCGTGTGCCGCCCGCTCCCGCGGATCAAGCGCCATCCAACCGACGGTACATTCGGCCGATCACCGCCATTACCGGCAGTGACCTGACGGACAGGGGGCAGATCGGCCATGGCGAGCATCGAAGAGGTCCGGGCGGGCATTGCGCTGGCCAATGAGAAGGCCTCGGAGAGCATCAGCGCGCTGGCGCAGGCGCACACCTCGCTCGAGCATGCCCGGGACGCGTTGCAGCGCGTCACCGAGGGCAGTGCGCAGACCGACGTCTCCGAGGCCAACGGGTTGCTCGCGCGGGCCGTTGACAGCATCGCCGAGGTGCAGCAGACCGTCTCGGCGGCCATTCAGGCGTCCGAAGGGGTTGCGAACCGGCTGTGAGCTTCGACCTGTGGCCTCGACCTGGGAGCATTCAGCTTCATGAACGATTCCCTTGGTGACGTTCGTGCGGTGCTGGCCGACATCACCGCCCAGATCGGCAGCGCCTATCAGCACGCCGGGATCGCGCGCGCCCGGCTGACCGACGCGGTCGCCGTGCTCACCGAGCTGGGTGCGCAGCACAGCGAGCCGTTGGTTCCGTCCGAGCTGCGTCGCGCCGACGTGGAGCTCGAGCGGAGCCTGCAGCTGATCAGCGGCGGTGCCACCGCGGTGGCCGACATTGACGCCCGGCTGTAGGCGGCGACATGGTGCGGTATCCGAGTCGGAAGCAGCGGACGAGTCGAAAGCAGCGGATCGACACGGCTTTCGACGCGTTCCGCGGTGCGGTGTCGGCGGCGCTCGGCGCGGCCGACCGGCATCAAGATGCCATCCTGCGCGCCAACGCCGAGACGATGGCCGAGGTCTGGTTGTGCAAGGACGGGCTGGATGCGGCTCGCGTTGATCCGCGGATGCGCATCCCCTTGGCGAATCCGCAGTTCGCCCACCTCGTCGCCCGGGCGGAGGCCGACCTCGCGGCCGCGTTCGAGGGGTGGCTGCGGGCGGGGCCGCGCGCGCTGGCGGCGGTGCTGGACGGCGCCGCCCCGGATGCCGCGGGGCGCGACCCGCAGGAGTGGTTGGGCCAGATCGGCAAGATCGACGATGCCGGTCCGGTACCCGGACTGTGGCGGATCGGGTCCGGCCGGGTCGGGCCGGACCCGCGGCAGAGGTTCGGGGTCGGTGTTCCGCTGCTCGACGAGTCGCACCTCCAGGTGAGCTCGACCCACGAGGGTCGGGCGCGGGCCGAAGCGCTGGTCGAGGCGTTGCTCGTGCGGGTGGTCAGCTACTTCCGGCCGGGACTGGTGCAGCTGCATGTCTGGGACGTCGGCCAGTTCACCGGGGCGTTGCCCGGGCTCTATCCACTGACCCGCACCGGCCTGCTCACCGTGCACGACCCCGGACGGCTACCGGGGCTGCTCGAAGGCCTCTCGGACCGGATCCGCCGGGTGCATACCCGGATCCTCGTCGACGGACACGCATCGCTGAAGACGCAGGTGGAGGCCACCGGTGAGCGACGCGAGCCGTGGGTCGTCGCGGTGCTGGTCGGCAACCGTTCGGCCCTGCCCGACGAGGATCACCGCCAGCTCCAGCGGGTGGCCCGCGGCGGGTTGGCCTGTGGCGTGCAGCTCGTGCTCCTCGACGTGCCAATGACGCTGAACACGCCGGTGGAGACGGTGCACCTGCGCGACGGCACCGCTGCCACCAGCTCCATGACCGGGCCCTACGTCACGGTCACCCCCGACCCGCCGCTGCCTCGCGAGGAGGTCACCCGCGCCTGCCACGACATCTCCGACGAGCACGAGCGCTGGCGCGGCCGGGTCGGCACGTTCCAGGATGTGCTCCCTCCGTGCGCCATGTGGGGCCGCTCCCGGTCGTTCAGCGGGGTACACGCCCCGATCGGGTTCGCCGAGGGGCTGCCGGTCGATGTGGTGCTCGCCGACTCCTCCCCGCATGCGCTGGTCGGCGGTCCGAGCGGGTCGGGCAAGACGAACCTGTTGCTGACCATGATCAGCTCGATGGCCGCCCGGTACGACCCGGACGAGCTCGAGTTCTACCTCCTGGACTTCAAGGAGGGTGTGTCGTTCGCGCAGTTCGCGCCCGGTCGCCGGGACCCCACCTGGCTGCCGCACGCGCGGCTGGTCGGCGTCAACATCAACACTGACCGGGAGTTCGGGCTGGCCCTGCTGCAGTTCCTGGCCGACGAGATGCGCCGCCGTTCCGAGGTGGCGAAAACCCACGAGGTCACCAAGCTCGAGGAGCTGCGGGCGGTCGATCCAGCGGGGCGTTGGCCGCGGATCGTGGCGGTCATCGACGAGTTCCAGTACCTGTTCGCCGAGCGCGACGGGGTGACCAAGGCGGCCACGGCGCTGCTCGAGGACGTCGCTCGCCGCGGCCGCTCGCAGGGCATCCACCTCGTGCTGGCCAGCCAGGACGTGTCGGGCATCGAGGCGTTCTGGGGCCGTCCGGCGATCTTCGAGCAGTTCGTGCTGCGGATCGCCCTGCCCCGGGCGCGCCGCGTGCTTGCCGAGCTCAACGACGCGACGCTCGACCTCCCGCGCTGGCACGCCGTGATCAATCACGAATCGGGGATCAAGTACGGCAACGATGTGGTCCGGGTGCCCGACGCGACGGCCAAGGGCTCGGTCGACGAGGTGCAGCGGGTACTGCACGAGTCCTACCACGCCGGACGCGCCGAGCCGCGCCTGTTCGACGGCAGCCGGGCGCCGCGGTTCGTCGATCTGCTCCCCGGCGGGGGGTATGGCGACACAGCGGGTGCGGGGCGTGGCACAGCCGGCGGGCCGCCCCGGGCGTTGGTCGGCCAGTGCATCGACGTACCCGGTAGCGCTGCCACCGTGGCGCTCCCGGCGGCGCCGGGCCGCAACATCGGGGTGCTCGGCTCGGCGGCGCAGGACGCGGTCCGGGTGCTGGGCGCGGCCGCGGGGTCGCTGGCTGGACAGTTCCCGCCCGGTGCGGTCGACGTGCTGCTCGCGCCGTTGGTGGCCGGTTCCGCCGCACCCGCGGCTGCCCTCGCCGAGATCTTCGACGCGGCCGGTCACACCTGCGAGACAGTGGCACTCGACGGCTTCCGCGCCCGCCTCGAGACACTCGCCACGGACGTCACCGCCCGGCTCTCCGGGGGACCCCGACGACCGACGTTCGTCGTGCTCTACGGCGCCGACGCCGCCGACCCGGTGCTGGAGCGTACGGGCGTCGACGCGATGCGGCAGGTGATGCGGTTCGGTCCGGAGGCCGACGTGCACGTCCTCGGCTGGTGGCGCAGCGCCCAGCGGCTCAAGACCTTACTCACCCTCGGTGCATCAGCCGATGACCTCGGCTGCTGGGTCGGGCTGGACGTGCAGGGCTCCGACCTGGGTCTGCTGGCCCCGGGGATGCTGGTGCACTGGTCGCCGCGGCCGGGGCGCGGCCTGGTCTTCGACCGGGCGCAGCACGCCCGGCCAGAGGTGGTCATCGTGGCGTCGTTGGACCTGTCGTGAACGCGGCGCGGGAGTACAAGGACGTGCTGGCCGGCCTCAACGCCGCGGCCGATGAGCTGCGCGCTCGCGACCGCGTGCGGTTCGCCGCGCTGACCCGCCGGCTCGAGGAGCTTGCGGAGGCGATGGAGCAGGTGGGGGAACGGGTGGCGTTGACCCGGTTCACCGTCGACATGCAGTGGGAAGCGGCGCTCGAGGTGTTGTGGTCGGAGTCGCGGATGGCCATGCGACCGCCGCCCCCGCCGGACCCGCGCGCTGATCCCGCGTACCTCGACGCCCTCAACGACGCGGTCGCGGATCGTGCCGCTGAGTTGCGCGAGGTCTTGCGCCGGCGTCGCTTCCGCCTGCGTCGCAGCTGACTGTCCGCGGTGGCTGAGCGTGATCAGGTGAAGATGTCGTCGGCGGTGATCGCGAGCACATCGTCGGTTGCACCGACAACGCGCTCCCTGACGCAGACGGCGACGCGCAGTTGGGTCGCGGAATCCGGCAGGGCCAGCGCCTTGCGGTGCAGGTTCGCGACCAGGCTGGGCGCTGACACCTCCCGTGCCCATTTCGACTCTCCGATCAGCACGGGCGTGCGGGAGCGGCCGGCCAGGGCGACCACGTCAATCTCGTTGTGGCCGTCTGCGGTCCAGAACGGTCCTACGGCGACGATCTGTTCGCCGAGTGCGCCGGCAGCGGCCAACCGGCGAACCTGATCGCGGAACATCCCTTCCCACCGAGGCCCCTGGTGATCGTCGAGCGAGTCCTCCAGCACAGGCAGGATGGCGGATCCGAGACCGGCGTCTATCTCGGTGCGATAGCGCGCCAGCACGCCCAGGTAGAACGCCAGGAAGTTGTCGGCAAGCCGGTAGATCTTGCGTCGGGTCCGAGAGCTCTCGGTGACCGGTTGGACCCGTTCGACCAGGCGCAGCGCGACGAGACGGTCGAGGACCCGGGTGGGGTCCGCCCGGATCGCGTCCTTGATCTCGTTGTGCCGGGTGCTGCCGGCGGCGATGGCGTGCAGGACCGCACGCGGATACTCACCCGCCTCGGCTTCGGTGGCCAATACCAGCTCACCTTCGGTGAGCAGCCGAGCGCCCGGCTCGCACGCGAGATGGCGCAGGTTGTCGGTGAGCGAGGCCGCCTGATCCCACCACGACAGGTACATCGGTATGCCGCCGAGGATCCCGTAGACCCGCGCGCGATCGGCTGGCGTGAGATCCGGAAGTAGCCGGGCGGCCTCCCAGGGTGCGAACGGATGCACCGGCAGGGTGAGGTCCAACCGTCCGTAGAGCGGTGCTCGTTGCTCCCCGAGGGCCTGCATGTAGCGCACCGCTGAGCCGCACAGCAGGACGCGCAGGTGGGTCCGCTCCTGTGCCCGATCCAGGAACGCGCGCAGCAGGTTCGGCAGCTCGGGCGTCGCCGTGACGAGTTCGGGGAACTCGTCAAGCACGAGGAGCAACGGTTCGTCCCTGGCCAGGGCGGCAAGATGGTCCAGCGCGTCGTCCCAGTCGTGGTAGCCGCGGGTGGCGAGATCGCGCGTGTCAGCATGCGCGATCGGGCTTACCGCTCGCGCCAGAACGGTGAGCTCCGCGTTGTGGGCGCGACCTGCGCCGGTATGGAAGACCGCCTGCCGGTCAGCGGCGAACCGACGGACCAATGCGGTCTTGCCGACCCGGCGTCTGCCCCACACCATCGCCATGCCCGGCCTTGCAGCCGACCACCACCTGTCGAGGGCTGCAAGCTCGGGTTCCCGGTTCACGAACACGGGTGGATATTAACCGGCGCCTGACGTCAGCGACATGAAACGTCAGCGACATCGAGTGTCGCCGATCCTTCATCGTCGGCGACAGCTATCCACCGCCGCGGCGGGTGAATCGGTGCCGGCCGGGGTAACTGTCACCTATGGTTCGTCGGAGGCTGGAAGGTCAACGCCGAGCTGCCCGGTACGGCGGCGTTCGAGGCGGCCACCCGGTTCGTCAAGCCCGACGACGTGGCGGCGGCCTCCCGTGCGGCCCGGATGTCGGGGCATACGTCGAGGCCGTGCGACCCTTCGCCGACGCCGGTTTCACGCACGTCGCGCTCGTGTAGGTGGGCAGTGTGACGCAGCCGGATTTCCTCGGCTTCGCAGGCCGGGAGCTGCTGTCGGCACTGCGTGCGGAGTACGGGAAATCCGAGGATCCGGCGATCCGGGTACGCAGGGCACGGTGCGGCTCGACCAGCGGGGGGAGGCTCAACTAGCGGGCTCCCGCGGCGATCACGGCGAAGAGGTCGCTTGTTGATCTCTGTGCGACCCTTGGCCGTGATCACCGCATCGGCTCCGGTATGTGCCGTCGGGGTGTCAGCGCTGGCTGAGCGGGATGGCGAGGTCGGAGACGTTGCCGGCGAGGTCGCCCATGTTCTCGGCCGCGCCGGTCAGCACGTTGATCCGGTACAGGCCGTACGTGCTGCCCACCTGCAGGGTGGCGAACGCCGTCATGTCGCTGGTTACCCCGTTCGTGACCGTGCTGTAGATGTCGAAGCCCACGTTCGGACCTGCGTCGACGCCCAGGTTGCCCGTGGCGGCCAGACTGCCGGCGTTGGCCGGGGACTGGATCGACACGCGGTCGGCCGTCGTGTCGATGTCGAACAGGGTGGTGGCGGTCGCGGCCTCGGTGTCGTTGTTGGTGTAGGCCGCCCCGGTGATGCCCATTGCCGGCACGGTGCCGGTGGCCGGCGCCATGGCGGGGTTGGTCAGCGCGCCGTCGGTGACGGTGGTCGCGGTCGGGTCGGCGAAAGGCTGTCGCAGGTTCTGGCCCGTGTCGCTGACCACCCGCAGCGCGTTCGCGACCGGGTTGAAGTCGACACCGAAGTTCTCGCCGTCCAGGGCCACGGTCAGCTGTGTGACCTTCATGGCCAGGCCGGCGTCGTCGATCGAGTAGACCCCGCCTGCGTCGCCGACGCCGTAGAGCTGGCCGTCCTGCACGCGGTAGTCGATCCCGACCAGGCTCGTGTCGCCTTCGAGCCCCGTGACGTTGCGGTTGTCACGGATACTGGTGTCGTCGGTGCTGAAGTTGACCAACGTCGTGCCATCGACCAGGCCCACGATGTTCAGGGGGGCGTCGGCGGTGGGGCCGGCGTCGGCGGTGGGACCGGAGTCGGCAGGGCTCGCCGGGCCGGCGCTGTCGTCGCTTTGCCCGCACGCGCCGAGCATGCTGCCGACGAGCAGGGTGATCAGACCAACCTTGACAGGGGTGCGCATAGGAGTTCGTCCTTAGGCTGAGCCGGTGTGGCGCGGGCGCGCCACACGTGACTACGTCCGGGCCCGTTGCGGCGTTCAGAGTAACCGCGGTTACTCGTCGAGCTCGTCGTTGTCGCGGAGGTAGGTCGTGGTCAGCCGTTCCACGGCGTCCTCGAGCCCCCGGGTTGAGGTCCTCGTTCCCAACGGCCGGCACGGTCATGGCATGCCAACCACCCGACGGTCCAGCGAGGGCGGACCGCGCCCAACCCCGGATCGCGCGTCACGGCATCCAACCGGCAACCGTAGCGGGCGTTCGCGCAGCGGGTATCCGACCAGGACACCAGGACAGGGCCCGCGGGCCCCAACGGTTGTCGTAGATCGTGCGCTCACCGACGGTCCGCCACGCCCACGCTGCTGTGCCGCGGCCGCACCCTACGCAAGGGGGTGTTGGCCTACGGCTTCACCCACTTCGGCACTCCTCGGCGCGCCGCGCCGGCCATCCCGGACGCTACTGTGATCCGCGGCGGCAGGTTGACCTTCGGCGGTGTTCAGCCCGGACCGCACCCGGGTTGCGATCGTCAGCCGTGATGAGACCGACCGAGACCTTGGAGACGCCTTGACCCTTCCTGCAGAAGTCTTCGTCGCCGGCACACTGTCTGCTGATGAAGCGGCTCGGTTGTCCGAGGATCTCGGGTTGATGGGATTGGCCGCCGATTTGCGGCAGGTCGAACCTCGACGGTCATTCGGCGACATCGCCTGGTACATCCTCGCCGCACTGCCCCTTCAGCCATTCCTCGCCAAGCTCGCCGAGGACGCCGCGTCAGACGCCTACGAACGTCTCAAGACGTTGACGGCGCGCATCGTCAGTCGTCGACCACGGTCATC
>JBOHEO010000201.1:0-9672 GCA_050701055.1 Pseudonocardia sp.
CCCGCAGGCCATCGCGTAGCGATCCCGCCCCGGTCTGCCACCACGGTGGCGGGCCCACCTCGCGCGGCGGTCCGCGCACCCGCAGCACAGCGACGGTGAGATCGCTTCGGCCGGCCGGCGCCAGGAGGCCCTCGGCAGTGACCGCTTGCCCGGGTAGCAGCCCCGACCACTCCTCGGCCGGGGCGAGCAGCAGCACCCGGCCTCCTGCCGCCCACCTGCCATCGTCGACCTCGACCGTCAGGAGCGTTCCCGGTACGAGAACCTGGGTGACCGCGGCGGGCCGCGCCCCGTAGCCGCTGGTGCGCACCGGGCGCGGATCGTCGCGCAGCACGACCCGCAGCGTCGCGGCTGCTCCCCGCTCAGCAGCTGTGCGCAGGGGGTGCTGGGCGACGAGCATGGTGTGCGCGACAACCACGAGGCCGGCGGCAACGGCACATCCACAGGTGGCGAGGACCAGCGGTGACCAACTCCGATGCTTCCCGCGCAGCGCGACCAGCACGATGACGGCGGCCAGCGCGGTGGCCGACCCTGCCGCGATGGGCCCGCCGCCCAGCCCGATCAGCACCGTGGCCCATGCCGCGAGCGCGGCCGGGACCAGGCGCAGGTCCGGTGGCCGGCGCGGTTCGTCGGCCTCCTCGGGCGCACGGCCGGCGGTCCCGATCGCCGCACGGCTTTCGGTCAGGTCGAGCCCCCTGGTCCGCATCAGACCGTCACCAGCTCGCGGAGCTGGCCGAACCTGCGCTCGCCGATGCCCTCGACCTCACGCAACTGATCGACGCGTGCGAAGCGGCCGTTGCGGTTGCGCCACTCGAGGATGCGCTCCGCGGTGACCGGGCCGACCCCCGGAAGTGCGTCGAGCTGCTGGGCGGTGGCCCGATTGAGGTCGACCCGACCGCCCGACGCATCCCCACCCGCCGCGCCCCCACCCGACGCACCCCCGCTGGGCGACCCGGTTGCCGACTGGACGCCACTGGCGTCCGGGGCCGGCGGCACTCCGATGGCGATCTGTTCGCCATCGGTGACATGACGGGCCAGGTTGACCGCCGTGAGGTCGGCCCCGGGCAGCGGACCGCCCGCGGCCGCCACAACGTCGGCCACCCGAGCGCCGTCGGGTACCTCCACCAGGCCAGGCTTGTGCACCTTCCCCGTCACACTGACGACCAGGGGACCACTGGGTGCCGGTTCAGCGTCGGGAGGACCGGCGGGCGCGTCGGTGACGACCGCGACGGCCGGCAGAACGTTCACCGGCTCCGCACGGGGTCGCTCGGACCACACGCCGACTGCCGCGACGACAGCGGCGCCCGCCGCGACGAGGGCGAGGGCGGTGGCACCGGACCGACCCGGATCCATTCGGGCGGTACGCCAGCCCTCGGGCAGGCAGCGCCGCAGCGCCGCAGCGATCGGCCGGGCGCGCTGCGGGGCATGGGCACCGGCCGGGGCTCGCACATCCGGCGATGCCACCTCGGGTTGGGCATGTCCCGAGAAGTGTCCAACGGCCGGGACCCGCATGGCCGGTGGCGCCACCTCGGGCTGGGCGCGATTCGAGAGGCGACCGCCGGCCGAGACCCGCACATCGGGTGGTGGCAGCACGGGCTGGACGCGCTGGGAGAGGTGCCCGCCGGCCGGAGACTGCACGGGTGATGGCACTACTTGCGGCAGCGGAATCGTCGGCGGGTCGTCACGCGGCCCGGGTGGCGGTGGCTCACCGGCCCGGGACCACCCGACCGTGAACGAAGGATCCGGTCCCGACCCGGCCGGCTGCGGCGGCCGTCCCACCGAAGACTCGAGCAGGGCGGTTAGCCGATCGGGGCCAGGGGGAGGGACTCGGAGTGCCACGTCTCGACGCTAAGGCGGGCAACGACCCGCCGGCCGGCCGATGTGAAACCTGTGGACGGCTGGACCGCATTGGGGACAACTCGCTCGAACGACCTACAGCGGACCCATTCGGTCGGACCCCTCTGGGAGGCTGGGACAGGGGCGGTCGCACCTCGGCGTGCCGATCGATTCGGCGGTGACCCCGGTGGTGCGGGGTTCGGCGGAGGGTGTGAGCCGGTGAAGCGGGGTCGCCGACCCAGCCGCATGCGGGCCCCAGCCGGGCTCACGATTCCCGGGACTGCGCCCTAACGCCCCGGCACTACCACGACGCCGAGCAGCCCCACCCCGACATGCGCCCCGATCACCGCCCCGACCTCGGACACCAGCAGCCGGGCACCGGGCAGGCGCTCGCCCAGTCGCGTGGCGAGGTCGTCGGCACGTCCGGGCGCGCCGAGGTGGTGTACGGCGACGTCGGCGGGACCGACGCCGGCGACGTGCGCGGCAAGTTCGATCAGCCGCTGAGCCGCCCGGGCGGTAGTTCGTACCTTCTCCAACGGCACGATTCGCCCCTCGATGACATGAAGCAGCGGCTTCACCGCGAGCGCGGTCCCCACCAGCGCCGCGGTGGCCCCGATCCGGCCGCCGCGGCGCAGCCGGTCGAGCGTGTCGACGCAGAAAAACATCCGGCACCGGACCGCCACGTCGGTAGCGGCTGCCTCCACGGCTGCGCCGTCCGCACCCGCGTCTGCGGCGTCTGTGGCGGCCAGCACCGCGTAGCCCAGGCCCATCCCGGCGGCCCGGGAGTCGACCACCCGCACGAGGTCGGGCCCGATCTCGCCGGCCGCGACGCGCGCTGCCTCCCAGGTGCCCGACAGCTCCCGGGACAGGTGCACCGACACCACCGCATCGGCGCCCCCGGCCAGCGCGGCGCGGTAGCAGGCGGCGAATTCGGCGGGCGTGGGACGTGAGGTCTGCACGTCGAGGTGTCGGTCGGTCAGCGCCGCCGTGACCGTGGCCGCGTCGATGTCGACGCCCTCGCGACCGACCCGATCACCCAGCCGCACCTCGAGCGGCACGACCCGGATGCGGCGCTCATCGGCGGTCCCGGTCGGGAGATAAGCGGTCGAGTCGGTGACGACGGCGACGGGCACGACCCGTCACAGTAGGCCATGCCGAATACAGTGGGCTGTGTGCCGCCGCGCCGGATCCCCGGTTCGGCGCGGTGCCGTCCGACGGACCTGGTGCGATCGGTTTCGCCGATCACGACCGGTGGATGGCGAGGACCGGTCGGAGGACCTCGGCCAGCGCGGCTCCGACCGTCGCATGCGCCGCCCAGCCCCAGTGCATGCCGTCGGGATTGCCGTGACCAGCCAGGACATGCTTGCCGACCAGCGCCCGCAGGTCCAGCAGCGCGACGCCGGAGGCCGTCGCCCACCGGCGGGTGGCCGCTTCTGCCGCCGGCCGGCCGGGATGCACGGCCCCGTAGTCGGCGGCACGATGTACCGGTGGCAGCACCGCGACCACCGGCACCTCCGGACGGAGCGCCCGGACGGCCTGCCGGCAGTGCTCCAGGTAGCCCACGGTCAGTCGTGGCGGCAGCGCCACCGGGCCGCCACCCGGTAACACCCGCGCGAACGTTCGGGCCAACCCCGGCTGGGTGCGTCGGTACCCGGCCCGCACCGCCCGTCGCAACGCAGCGGGTCGTAGGACCGGGATGAGCTCGCGCAGCGCCGTGGGTAGTGGTGAGGGCAGCGTGTCCATCCCGCCGACGCCGAGCACCAGCGCGTCGATCCGGGGCATCAGTGCCCACACCCGCGGATCGTGGGTCAGCGCATGCCAGGCGTGCCGGGCCGTCCACCCGATTCCAGCGACGAGTTCGGCGCGTCCGCCGAGCGCGGCGGCGGCGATGTTGGGCCACAGCCGTGGGTCGTCGGCGGGCTCGGCGCGGTCCGGGCCGTGGAAGGCGAGCGAGTCGGCGAGGACGAGGAGTACCGGGCCGTCCTGGCTCATGCCCGCACGCCGACGTTGTACCCGGTGAGCCGCCAGCGCGGGTGACCGTCGCGGCGGGCGAGCACCGCCCAGCGGGCGTTGCCGACCCCGCCGATCGACGGCCACACCGCCGTCGGCAACCCCAACAGGCCGCTGACCAGCCCGGCGATCAGACCCCCGTGCGCCACCAGCATCGCTGTGATCCGCGCGCCCGACTCGAACTCGGCGTCCAGCTCGTCCACCACCGGGCGCGACCGCGCCACCACCTCGATCCGCGACTCACCGCCGGGTGGGGCCCACGCCGGGTCGGAGCGCCAGGTCGCGATTGCACCGGGCCACCCCTCCTCGATCTCCGCCACCGAACGACCCTGCCAGCGTCCCAGATGCGTCTCGCGCAACCGGACGTCGACCTTGACCGGCAGCGAGCATGCCGTGCCGATGACGTCGGCGGTGTCCGCGGCCCGGCGCAGATCCGAGGTCACCAACCGTTCGGGTGCCAGCCGGGCCACTTCGGGTGCGGCCGCGACGACCTGCGCCAGCCCGGTCTCGGTCAACACCGAGTCGAGGTGGCCCTGCATCCGGCCGGCCACGTTGTAGTCGGTCTGGCCGTGGCGGAGCAGGACCAGGCGGCGCAGGCTCACCCGGAGTCGTCCTCGCTGCCGGGCGGACCCACTGAAGTCGCAGCCTCCGGAAAGGAGATGGTCGGACAGTCCTTCCACAGCCGGTCCAGGCCGTAGAAGCCGCGTGCCTCGGTGTGCTGGACGTGCACCACGACGTCGACGTAGTCCAGCAGGACCCAGCCGCCCTCCTTCGTGCCCTCCCGCCGGGTGGGTTTGACACCGTGCTCGCGCAGCTTCTCCTCGATGGCGTCGACGATGGCCTGCCCCTGGCGTTCGTTCAGTGCCGACGCGATCACGAAGCAGTCGGTGATTACGAGCTGGTCGGAGACGTCGAGCACGACGATGTCGTGCGCCTTCTTGTCCGCGGCAGCCGTGACGGCCACCCGGGCCAGGTCGAGGGCGTGCTGGGTGGCGGTCATCGCCAGTACCGCATTTCGTCGCGCCGGATCACCGCACTCCCTTCGACGGCACCGGTCGTTCAGATCAGCGCCGTTGTCGCCTTCCGTGGACGGCATCGTCGCCGTGCCCATTCGGCGACCATAGTCGGGTTGCGGCGCGGGCCCGCCGGTCGGCGTCGCCCCGATGCCGCGTGTGATCCCTCATCGGCCCGACCCACGCTGGTATAAGCGCCGCATGGAGATGTAGCGCCGCTGGGAGAACGTCGGCCTAGGTCGGTGGGTAAGAACCCATCGCTGACCTATCTCAACGGTAGGTGACGTTGGCCGTCGTCGAGCGATGCGGTTTGTACCCGGCTTGTACCGCGCGGTCGCCGGCTGCACCCGGGCCGGAGGCGGAGGGCGCAGCCGAGCGAACGTGCAGCCGACACGAGCGGCTGAACCCGTGACCTCTTCGTCCCGAACGCGGACCCTGGTGCGGCGCGGCTACTCGGGAGGGCCGCTCGCGCCGGTCACGGTATCGGCTGGTGTCGCGCCGTGCTGGCGTGTGCTGCCCCGGCTGATGCTTTTCTGCTGCCTCTGGACCCCATCGATCTTGCACACGCTGGGGATTCGTGCGTCATCCCGTCGGCCTGGCAACGCCCGACCGCGCGGCGGCCCGGGGGCAGCCCTCGACGCCACCGCCGGTCGATGTCGTGCGGCTCTGCCCCCGGGCCGCCGTGTGGTAGTCCGCAGGAAGGCCGGCGGGATGACGCACCCTGCCATCATCCCGGAGGCTTGCCCGCCCGGCGAGGGCATCTCCCTATGATCGACGCTGGGCGAACTCGGCGTCGGTTAGTGTTTGCACATCATTGATAGATGGGTAGTCCTGCTCATCATATATTGAAGTGAGGCTATCGCGAAACTCAAAGTCGGGCGATACAAGTACTGAGTTAGGTATGAAGTAGAGCTGGATCAGCGGGTGGCTCTCGGCGTCCAATGACAGAAACGAGTGCCCAGTGGTGCCGGCAATGAACCGTGGCGGCCTGCCCATTGGGGCAAAGACGTGCTCTATGAGCTGCGATAGATGGCCCATCGCCTGCAAAGCGGCGGAGCGCACATGAATATTCTTATCGGGCCTGAAATGCACCACCGAATTTCGCAGTTCTGCAAACTTAATGCAGGCACTGGTGACGCCGGCGTCGAGTATTCCCCAGTCCTTAAGGGTCTCAGCCATCACGGGCCAGTTATCGAAAGACTTCTTCTTGGCTATGCGCTTGGTTGCAGGGTGTCCGGCGAAGGCGTCGCGAAGCTGTAAGACGAGGTCGTTAAGTATCCTCTCGCCCAGCCCTGCAGCGCCGAGTAATGCCGAGTAATGTGCGCCCGCGATGAACGACCTCCTGATATCGTTGAGGATCGGCACGTGCGGAGCAATGACGGTCCACGGCGCTTTGTCAAGATCGACGAAGTCCGTGATCTTGCGATCGAACCCGTCCGCCCCATACTGGTGAATTAGGTGCTCACTCATCGACTGCTTATTCTGACGCCATTGAGCCTTGACCTGTTCGTCCCAACGTTCCTCAATGTCAGTGCCGAGGATGTAGGCGCGCGTGTCGAATGAAAGGGAAATCGGAAGGTATCGTCTGCATCCGTCGGAGTCGGTACGCACCCGGCCCTGCTCGGCAAGAACTTTCATAGGGAGACAATAGTGCATAGACTCCGCTAACGGTTGCGGCAAGCTTGCAGCCGCGCGCCGCGCGGGGACCGGCCGGAGGCCGCATGCTCCGCGCGAGCGCTTGCGGCTGCATCGGGCACAGCGCCGCGCGTCGCCGTCAGGCGCCGCCTTGACACCAAGGAAAGAAAGTCTGAACACGGACGCTGTGGGCGCGCTCAGTCGAGTGTGTGGGTGATCTCGACACCAAGGAAAGAAAGTCTGAACACGGACGCTGTGGGCGCGCTCAGTCGAGTGTGTGGGTGATCTCGTTGACGATCGCCTCGGGGTCGGCCTTCGCGAGCTGGTCGTGCTTGAACGCGTCGTTGGCGAATGCGATGGCTGCGGCACCGGCGGCGTGTGCGGCTGCGGTGTCCGTGGTGGAGTCACCGATGATGCATCGAGGCTCGGTATGCAGACCATCGATGGCGAGGCACACGAGGTGCGGGTTGGACTTGCACTGGATCGGACACGGTCGATTGTTGACGCGGCGCTCGATGCACGTCCGGTCCCGGCCGCGGCTCAGGCACCCGAGTGAGCGCGAGTTGTACCGGCGCTGTACTGGCATCGAGTCCCGGACTCGTTTCCGCTGCTCAGGACACTGCGTCGCGATACAACCCACGCTTGGAGATGTACTGCACCACCCCGTCGGGCACGAGATACCAGACCGGCCGGCCCTGGGTGACCCGACGCCGACAGTCGGTGGACGAGATCGCCATCGCCGGTACCTCGACCAGGGTGACCGAACCGTCGGGCAGGTGATCGTCCTCGAGTTCGTACCCCGGCCGGGTGACCCCGACGAAATGCGCGTAGCGGAACACCTCGTCGACGTTGCGCCACGACAGGATCTGGGCGAGCGCGTCGGCGCCGGTGATGAAGAACAGCGAAGCGTCGGGTAGTGCCGTGTGCAGGTCACTCAGCGTGTCGACGGTGTAGGTCGGCCCGGCGCGGTCGATGTCGACGCGGCTGACCGAGAAGCGCGGGTTGGACGCCGTGGCGACGACCGTCATCAGGTACCGGTCCTCGGCCTGGCTCACGGTGGCGGTGGTCTTCTGCCAGGGCTGCCCGGTCGGGACGAAGATGACCTCGTCGAGGACGAACCGGTCGGCGACCTCGCTGGCCGCCACCAGGTGCCCGTGGTGGATCGGATCGAAGGTTCCGCCCATCACACCGATCTTGCGCTGCATCCGCCGCAGCGTAATGCCCGATGCCGACGCAGTCGGCTCAGCGGAGCCAGTCCAGCGGCGCTTTCTGCACCGCCGGATCACGCCGCCACGCTCGCAACGCCTCGAGCAGTGGGGAGGGGTTGCGACGCGAGCGGGGGAACCGCCGGGAGCTGGTGAACAGCACCCGGACGGGCGGGTCGCCGGAGCTCGCCAGTGGCGCGAAATCCCGAACGTTCTCGGTGACGACCCGACGTCCATGCCGCGCCGCCCAGGACGCCACCTCGGCGTCGGAACTGGATGCCAGCACGGGGTGCCCCGCGACGGCGACGACGTCGAAGCCGTCGGCCCGGAGCCGTTCGACGAGGGCGGGGGCGAACATCTCGTCGAGCAGCAGCGGCTCGGCCGCGTTCACAGTAGCAGCGCCTGCTGGCGTTCCCATTCCTGTTCGGCTCGCTCGGACTGCTCCAGCGCCGTCGCGATCCAGGCGTCGATCTCGGCGGTGAACGCCGCGTAGTAGCGCAGGCCCATGCGGACGGCCGTGTCCGGAACTGCGAACACCTCCGCCGCGGCCGCAAGCGCGGCTTCGCCCCGTTCGTCGATCTCGCGCAGGAACACCACGAGCTCCCAGACGTCCGGGCCCACGACGAGCGCGGCCCGACGGCCGCCGGGACCATCTCGAAACGTGACGCCCGGGTGGTCGGCCATCCGCAACCCTTCATCGACAAGCCGTTGGACCAGCCCGGACGGCGTCGCGCCGGGTACGGAAGCAGCGCGCTGCCGCAGACGGTCCAGGACCTCAGGGGCGAACCGGATCGACAACGGAGTCGTCATATAGTTATTGTAGCGCAATGACTACTGGACGTACGCGTGCCGGAGCTCCACGTTGATCCGCGCGGCGGCGGCGGCCTTTGTCTTGGACCGCGACGATCATTGCTCGCGCGGTTCGTGCCGATGCTTCGACCCTCGACCGCCGGGCCTCAGACCGGGAGCAGGGCCTCCACCACATCGGCGAGCTGACCGGCCGTGCGGCACTCGTGCATCGGCAGCACGTCGACGTAGCGCAGGGCCGCGGAGTCACCGGTGCCCCACTGGCGGCGCGGTTCGGGGTTGAGCCAGTGCGCGTGTCGGGCCTGTCCGACGAGCCGGCGCAGCACGGTGAGGTTCGGGTCGCGATAGTTGGTGCGGGCGTCACCGAGGATGAGCAGGGAGCTGCGCGGGGTGACGGCGTCGCCCCAGTTCTCGGCGAAGCTGCCGAGCGAGCTACCGTAGTCGCTGTGGCCGTCGAACGCGACGAGCTCGGCCTCGCGCAGTACCCGCGACATCACCCCGGACAGCTCCGCGCCGGGTTCGAACAGGTGCGTCACCTCGTCGGCACGTTCGACGAACGCGAACACCCGAACCTTGCTGAACTGCTCGCGCAACGCCTGCACCAGCAACAACGTGAAATGGCTGAACCCCGCTACGGAGCTGGACACGTCACCCAGGACGACCAGCTCGGGACGGCCCGGACGGCGGGTGCGGTAGGTGGGGCGCATCGGTACCCCACCGGTGGACATCGATCGGCGCAGGGTGCGGCGCATGTCCAGGGTGCCGCGCCTGGCGTGCTTGCGACGGACGGCCAAGCGCGACGCCAGCCGCCGGGCCAGCGGATGCACGGTGCGCCGGAGCTGGGCGAGCTGGTCGGCGTCGGCGGAGAGGAACTCGACCTGCTCGACCTGCTTGGCCACAGCGGAGCGCGCCACCTGCTCGCGGCCGCGGATCTCGGCGGTGCGCCGGCGCACCTCGTCGGTGATCATCGCGCGGAACGCGGCGATCCGGGCACGGATCTCGCGGCGCAGGATCTCGTCGGCGAACGCGTTGTCCTCCTTGCCGTGGGTGAGGCCGGCGAGGATCCGGGCGAGCAGTGTCTCCGGCGACAGCATCCGCAGCGCCTGGTACGCCGACCAGCTCGGCTGCCCCCCGGCGCCCCGAGCGCCCGCACCCTCGGTGCCCTGCGC
>JBOHEO010000202.1:0-9479 GCA_050701055.1 Pseudonocardia sp.
GCGTTCGCGCATCGCGCGGTGTGGGACGCGGAGAACGGGTGGATCGAGATGCGGCTGCGGGCCGAGCGGGCGATGACCGTCAAGGTCACCGCCCTGGGGCTCGCCGTCGAGTTCGCGGCGGGCGAAGAGATCCGCACGGAGATCTCGACGAAGTTCCGGCCCGAGCAGGTACGGGCGATGCTGGAGTCGACCGGGTTCGAGCAGACCCGGGTGTGGACCGATCCGCGGGATCGCTTCGCGCTGTCCCTGGCCACCGCGAGATGAGCCGTCATCGCCCTGTTGCGTTCCGCGAGGCCGACGGCAGACCTGCCGGGTGAAGAAGCCGTCATGTCGAGAAGACCGGAATCGCTGATCGGGCGGCGTCCGCCCGGCCCTTCGGTTCCTCCCACTCCTCCTGGCGGCCGAGTGCGGTTTGATCGAGGAAGTAATAGGAGCCCCCGAGCGACTCGGCGCCGCGGGCGTCCATCCCTGACCGCCGACCAGCGACCTCGGTCGAGCCGTCACTCCCGTCTAAGGTCACCGCATTGCGGGCGGGAGGAGTGTGCCATGGCCGCTGTGATCGGACGTCGGTCCGTGCTCGGCCTCACTGTGCTCGGCGCAGGTGCGGCGATGGCGGCCGGGACCGGGTCTGCCGCGGCCGCCGGGCCGGGCACCGCTGATCGGATCCGGCGGGCCTACGAACGGGAGACCGACCGAGCCGGCGGCAACTGGTATTCCATGATCAGCATCATCGACGACGCGGGCGCCACGGAACTCGTCGTGCTCGACGAGCCCGACACGCCGATCTTCGCCTACAGCGTGAACAAGATCTGGGTCGCCGCGGCGGTGCTCGACAAGGTCGACCGGGGCGAGCTGACCCTGGATCGGACCGTCACCTTGACGGCGGAGATCCTCAGTGCCGACGGTGATGGGATCTACCTCCTGCAGCCCGTGCAGGGCGACCGGCTCACTCTCGCCGGCATCATCTGTGCGCTGTTGCTGGTGTCCGACGACACGGCCGTGCGGCTGTGCGGGACGGTGTGTCCGGGGCCGGAGGTCAACGCCTTCCTCGCCACCCGGGGCGCCGCCCAGACGCGGGTGATCCCGCTTGCGGACAACCCGAATCGGTTCTTCCTCGGCCCGACCACCCCACGGGAGACGCACGACCTGTTCGGCAGGCTGGTGGACGGGACGCTGCTGTCGGCAGCGTCGACGGCGTTCCTGTTGCGGGTGCTGCGCTGGAAGGACGGCTACCACGACGGGATCCGCCGGTCGATGTCCTCGGCCGAGCGCCTGCGGGTGGCCACGAAGTACGGCGCGTTCCGTGACGGGCGCAACGAGGCCGGGGTGATGTTCGACCCGGCCGGGGCGCCCGTCCTGCGCTACGCGTTCTTCGCCGACGGCCAGCCCGGCGCGGACGACTTCGGCGCCACCCATCCGGCCGTGGAAGCCAGGGCGAAGCTGGGTCGGGTGCTGTTCGACGAGGTGTTCGAGATGACCAACCGAACATCCCCCACCCGGCTCCCGATGCAGCACATCCCCAGCGACGGCGGCTGATCGTCCGCCCCGCTCGCGCACCGACGGGGGAGGGGGTTGACGCCCGCATGGCCACCCGTGGCGGTGAGCTGTGCTCCTGGTGCCCGGTCATCGCCCGCGCGGCGCGGTGCGTTGTAGCGTGGGGTGACAGGCAGTGGATGCCCCCGCGAGCTGGCAGGCTGCGGGGCACGGACCGAGAGGATGGTCTCGGGAATGGAAGACCGTACCGTCGGACAACGACTGCGCGCGATCAGGCGCTGGCGTCGCAAGTCGCTGCGGGTCATCGCCGAGCTGGCCGGTATTTCAGAGTCCTACCTGTCCCTGCTTGAGCGCGACAAGCGTGTCCTGGACCGGCGCTCTCTGATCGTGGACCTGGCGAACGCGCTACAGGTCTCCCCGTCGGAGTTGATGCAGCTTTCGGTGCCTGCCCCGAGCGATGGATACACCGATGCTGCCATCGATGCCGTGCGCGGTGCCGTCCAGGCTGTGACCATCGGCGTCCCCGCCGGGCAGGTTCAACCTAGCGAGCAGCTTGCCGCTCGGTGCACGGCCGTGCTGGACGCCAAGCAGCGGTGCCGGCACGCCGAGGTGGGCATGACCTTGCCGGCTTTGATCCGCGACCTGCATACCTCCATCGCGGCGGGTCGTGATGACGCCGCGCTCCTCCGCCTGGCCACGGTGCTGCATCCCCAGGGCACCCAGGCATATCTGCACGGCGTCGGTGCGCCGGTTGATCTGTGCTGGTCGGCGGCACGCCTCGCGGGAGATGCCGCCGAGACGTTGGACGAGTCGGTCAGCCTCGGGATCGCCGGGTTCGGGCAGGCCAACGGGCTGTTGTCGTGGGGTTCTTTCGATCTAGCTCGCCAGGTGCTGCGCCGCTCCGACCCACCGACGGAGGACCTGCCGCTGACGGGGATGCTCACGTTGTCGGAGTCGTTGCTCGCTGCGGCCGAGGACCGCGGCGCCGATGTCGACGCCGCCCTTGACCAGGCCGCCGAGATCGCTGCGCGTACCGGCGAGACCAACGCGCACTACATGAGCTTCGGGCCGACCAATGTGGCCATGTGGCGGTTGTCTGTCGCCCTGGAGTCCGGCGACCACGCCGGTGCTGCACGGCTGGCCGAAGCGCTGAACCCGGAGGAGATCATCGCGCCCACGCGGCGGGCGAACTACTGGGTCAACTATGCGCGCGCGGTGTCACCGATGCGGGGCCGCCAGGACGATGCGGTGATTGCCCTGCGTCGCGCCGAGACGATCTCAGCGGACAAGGTGCATCGCAACCCGATTGCCCTGGATCTGCTGGTCGTGTTGCGCGGGCGGGCTCACCGTGATGCGGTGGGGCGCGAACTGCGGGGGATGCTGTACCGGGCCGGTCTCGGCGGGTGATCGGGTAACCTTTTCAGACGGTCAAGGTCACCGCGGGCGACGTTTCTAACGTCTCCGCTCGTGATCAGCCCTTTAGTCATCATCACGTTGTCGCATTGTGGCCCGGAGAGCCAAGCCGGGATTGCCGCCGGTTGCCTCGCTTCGACCCGAGCCGGCCGGTGCCGCATGACGGCCACCCCGCCCTCCCCCCCGCCTTCGTCGCAGGCTCTGGCGGAGGTCATCGCCCGACAGCGCGACCTGGTCGACCGGGTGCTTGCCGAACACGTCGACGACGGCAGCGGCCGCTGCACGGCCTGCCCGCGCAGCGGGCCGGCCGAGTGGCGACGCTGGCCGTGCCGACTGCGCAGCCTCGCGACCCTCGCCCGCGAGTCCCTGGCTGCCGCCCCCGATGAGCACCGCACCGGAAGCACCCGCTGATGCGGGTGCGGTCCCGCTGCCACAGGTGCGGTGTTGGCATCGACCTGCCCCGCGCCGGTGGCCCGGCACCCCGGCTGTGCCACCGCTGCCACCGACGGCTCCGACTCCGGGTCCTCGCCGGCGCCGTCGGTATCCGGGTGTGCGAGGTGCTGGCCGGTGCGGTTCATCGGGTGTGGGTCAGGGTCGGCCGTCGCGATCGCGTCGTGTGGAGACACTCCAGGTCCGACGCGGAAACACCCGCACCGGACACGGGCCATGTGGTGACTCCGTCAGTTCGATCACCGGGACGAGCACGGTGACCCGCGCGCCGAGGACCGAGCGGCCGGGCTGGGTCTGGATGATCTCATCCACCGACTACCGCGACCATGTCGTCACCGAAGCGGCCATGGAGGCCGGTTTGACGGCCGGTCTCGACCGGTTTCCCGCGGTGTGCGACCACACGGTGATCGTCTGCTCACTGTACGAGTCACCCAGGCCCGCCTGCCCGGGCTGCCGCGAACGACTGGCCGAACCGCCGAAACCGCGGCGCCCGCTCCGTGAGAGCCTGTTCGTGAACTGGGCAGGGCCCCGCTGGTGGTCCCGTGAGGGCTTCTGGTAGGTGGGGATCACCACGAAATCCATCGTCCAGAAGCCCTCAGGATGACTGTCTACCTTTCCTCGGCCGAGAAGGTCAGTTGGGTGTGAACGGCTGTGGGTGCACCGAGCGGGTGCTCCGATATCCCTCGGGCATGACCGACGCGGAGTGGGAGGTGCTCGGTCCGCAGGCGCGGGCGGTGATGGCCGAGCTGCGTCGCGGCCCGGGCGGGCGTCCGATGGTGCACCGGGGGCGGGTGGTCGTGGACGCGATCCGGTACGTGGTCAAGTACGGGGTGAACGGTGGGAGCTACCGGCGGACTTCCCGTCCTGGCGGGCGGTGTATGCGCCCTGCTGCGGGAACGGTTCTCCACGATCAGTCGGGTGTGGGCCGACGGCGGGTACGCCGGGCGGCTGCCCACCTGGGCCGCCGCGGTGCTGCGCCTGACCGTCAACCGTCGTCAAGCGCAACGACGATATCCACGGGTTCGTCGTGCTTCCCCGCAGGTGGGTGGTAAGCGGACGTTCGGCTGGCTGAACCGCTACCGACGCCTGGTCCGCGACTACGAACGGCTGCCCGAGCACCACGAGGTCATGGTGCTGGGGGCCACCACCATGATCGTGACACGGCAACTCGTGCGGCAAGTGACCGGCGAACCGGCCAGTCCACGCTGGGGCGGCCAACGCACAAGGCCGCAGCTGAACCAACAAGATCTACAAGCGGCATGAAACACCGTTCGCCAACAGGCGCTCAGGTGCGAAGCTGTCTCAGCGTCCGCTCGTGGGGATCACGTCCGGGCGCTCGGCGAGCCATTGCGTCGCCGTCATGTCGGCCAGGGTGCGGAAGTCCCGGGACAGGTGGGACTGGTCGACGTAGCAGGCCTCGGTGGCGACCTGGGGATCTTTGGCCACGAAATGCTGCCCACCGATACCTACGATGCTCATTCGCACGACTGTGCTGCTGCTCGCTGATCCCACGAAACCCCGCATGCCCGCGGGAGCGTCCCGATTACGGATCTGCAGTGCAGTTAAGCTGCTGGGCATCGGCGAACCTGGCTTTGACGTTTCGGTGTGTTGCTGGGGCGTCAGACGGACTTGCGTGCCTGCAGCGTGTAGCTGTGTGCCAGGCGCTCCGGGCGGTCGAGCACGCGCCACTCGCCTAGGTTGATCTGTTCCATCTGGCCGGGCAGGGCGTTCCACGGCACGCTGTCGTGCTCGACGAGCTGGGTGATCGTCAGCCCCTGGTCGAGCAAGGCTGTGACGATCTCGCCGATGCCATGGTTCCAGTTGTGGGTCGTGGTGTGGGCGAACTGGACGTCGGTCTCGACGTAGCTGCCCTGCTCGTCCGAGATCAGCGGGTCTGCCGTCTCGAAGTAAGGGAATCCTACGACGAGGTTCTTGGTGTGCCGCTCGTCGAGCGTCCAGAGCATCGGGTGACCCTCACGCAGGAACAGGCGCCCGCCCGGCCGTAGCAGGGTGGCGACGATGCCTGCCCAGCGGCGGACGTCGGGCAGCCAGCACAGCGCGCCGACACCGGTGAAGACGAGATCGAACTCGCCCGCGGGCAGCACGTCGAGTGTGTTGTAGAGATCCGACTCCACGAAGTCGACGTCCGCGCCCGTCGCGGCGGCGAGTCGTTCGGCCTCGCGGAGGGCGGCGGGGGAGAAGTCGAGGCCGGTCATCCGAGCGCCGAGACGGGACAGGGAGATGGTGTCGGTGCCGATGTGGCACTGCAGGTGCACACCGTGCAGGCCGCTGACTTCGCCCAGTCGGGGCAGGTCGAAGCGGACGACCTCGCTGAGGAACCCCGGGTCGATCACGAACTCGTCGAAGGCGTAATCCGGTGAGGCGGCGTGCGCCGGGGCTCGCTCGTCCCAGTTGGCCCGGTTGACGGCGCGGTAGTCCGTTTCGGTGTCCATGGCCGGCGACCGTAGTGGCGAGTCGAGGTGCGTGTGGCAGTAGGCAGTACGCGGCGGACGGGTGTGGAGCCCAGCGTGGAATCGGTCTGGGTTCGACGTTCCCGCAGGAGGTTCCTCAGTCGGGACGGGATGGTCGGCGCTGGCGACTTGCGATCGGCGGGTCTCCATGAGGGTGGGCGGGTCCGCGCCGTGGTCAGGCCGATATAGGCCGAAGCCTGTCTGATTGACGTTCAGACAGGCTTCCGCCTAGGGTGGCGCCGTGTGGATGCCCGCCAAGCTGTTCCTGAGCTACGCCGCCGCCGATCGAGACCTCTGCGAGCGCCTGTGGGACGACCTTGAGGCCGCCACGCGCACGGATGCCACCTACGACTTCACGCTCTGGTCGATGGACGACAATCTGCTCGCCGGGGACGATTGGGACGAGGAGATCCGGGCCGCGCTGGACGGCAGCGCGGTGGGGATCTTCGCGGTGAGTCACGCGATGCTCAACTCCGGCTACATCCGGCGCGTCGAGCTGAAGCACTTCCTCGACGCCGGCAAACTGCTGGTGCCGGTGCTGCTGACGCAGGTCAATGCGTATGCCGACCTCCAGGGCCTGAAACCGAAGCAGGTGTTCGGCTGGGGCGGCTCCTACGAGGCGCTGGGTTCCAGGGCGACGAAGCGGAACTGGGCTACGGCCTTGGCCGAGGAGCTGCACCGGGTGCTCGATGAGCGGTCGGGCCGATGAGCCTTCGGGCTGAGGAGTGGGAGCGATGGCAGGCTGAGTTGTCACCCACCCTGAAGCGCAGGTTCCACCTGTTGCGGAACCTGGTGGAGGACGGAGGGCCGGTCACGGTCGGCCAGGTGGCCGGCGAGTTCTTCCCCGACAGCAACAGCGCGGCTTCTCGGCAGCGCAGCATGCACCGTTTCGTGGAGGCGGTGAACGAGGCAGCCTCCGTAGCCGGCCTGGAGGCCTACGTCCGCATCGACGCGGCCAAGAGCCAAGGCGACGACCGTACCGTCGCGGTGGTGCGCGGCCTGCCGCACGAACCCGTCGCGCACTCCGGGCTGGCCGAGACCGAGGCCCTCGGTGAGGTCTATGAGCGTGGCGCTGCTCGCCTACCTGTCAAGCCGCGGCGGCGGTTGGCCTTCGTGGCCGCGGCGGCCGACTACGCCGACGCCAAGGCCCTGTTCGGTCCTCTCGGTACGGCCCTGGCGACATCCTTGCAGTACGCCTTCGAGGTGCATTTCCACACCAGCGACGGAGACGACGTTGGGGCCCGGGAGGCCGTGCTGTCCGCGGCCCTGGCTGATGCCGACGTGTGGATCTGGTGCCTTTCGAACCAGGCCGTGCAGGACGCAACTTGCCGCCACCTGATCGACCACGCCGGCCACACCTGCCTCCCGATTGCGCTGAGCGAGGTCGCCAACTGTCCGAGAGAGGTACCGGTCGTCTACGGGGCCGGGCTGGCCGGGACCAAGAGCTACCAGTCCCAAGCCACCCCCGCCAGGAAGACATCGTGGATCAACGGTCTGGCCGAGCAGGTGCACGCAAGGCTGGCGCGCACCCAGGCAGGCCAGAGGGCGCAGCCACACGCCGGACCGCCGTTCTCCGTCGCGCAGTCGGGCACCCGCGACGTCGAGGGCCTTGATGCCTACCCGCTGCGCGGCTCGCGCGGGCTGCGGGCCGATGGGGACCCAGCACGGGCCGATGTCGAGGACGTGCTGGCGGAGCTGGAGACCTGGGCTACCGCCGGCGACAGCCGTCCGCTGGCCGCGCTGCTCGGGGAGTACGGCATGGGCAAGACCATCACCAGCCAGCTTCTGGCCCGCAACCTGTGGGCGCGCGCCACTCCCGACGCGCACTACTTCGACCTGCGCGACCTGCCGTCGGCCGGATCGGTGGAGGACGGCGCCACGATCATCGACGTCCTCGCCGGCATCGTGCACGCGGGGTGGACGTCCGGGGGGAGGCCTTTCGCCTCGCAGGACAAGGCCTTGGCCCATGTCGAGAAGCTGCTGGAGCGTTCGCGCAAGCGCCGCACCGTGTGGATCCTCGACGGGCTGGACGAGATCCTGGTCCACCTCTCCAGCCGGGGGCAGGTGCGCTTGCTCAACCAGATGCTGCGGCTCAGGCCGCGGGGCGGCGATGACATCGTCGGCGCCGACAACAGGCTGATGCTGACCTGCCGGACCCACTACTTCCCCACGCTCCAGGCACAGTTGGCCGCGTTCACCGACCAGCACCGCAGCGCTACGACAGACCTGGACTACCTCGGCCTGGTGCTGCTCCCGCTCACCGACGACCAGATCGTGTCCTACCTTGACACTGCCTTGCGGTGGGGCCCCCCCCGGGTGCGGGAGTTCCTGGGGTCGGTCCACGACCTGCGGGACCTGTCGGGCCGCCCGTTCCTGCTGACTCAGATCCAGCGGCTCGCGCCGCGCCTCGAGGGGCGGGCCCTGCTCGGTGTCAGGACCACCGCCGCCGGCATCTACGTCGAGCTGGTGGCCGACTGGCTCGCCAGGGACGAGGGCAAGCATGAGATCGCCGACGAGCACAAGGTCGACCTGATGGGCTTCCTCGCCGCCCGGTTGTGGCAGACCGGCTCACGCTCGGCCGAGGTGAAGCAGCTGAACCGCTGGCTGTTCGACTACCTGGCCGACGCGGGGCTGGAGGCCCAGTATCGCGGTAAGCAGCGCGACGCGCTGGTCGCCGACCTGCGTACCGCCACGTTCCTGGTCCGCCCCGATCGCGGCGACGGGAACGCCTTCCGGTTCGCGCACACCTCGTTCCAGGAGTACTTCCTGGCCCACCACCTGCTGCGGGCGCTGGAGGACGACCAACGGCACGCCTGGCGGCTACCACTGCCCAGCGGCGAGTCGCTGCGCTTCCTCGGCCAACTCCTCCAGGCTCATCCCGAGCAGGCGCGACTGCTCGCCACGCTGGAGTCGTGGCGGTCTCCGTACCTGCCGTTGGCCAGCGAGGCGCAGCTCGGCTTCGGCCTCAACGCACGCGAGCACGGGCTGCCCGCCCCCCGGCTGACCCGGATGGACCTGCGCGGCGCACAGCTTGTCGGCTGGACGTTCACCGGCACCGCCGACCGCCCCCTCGACCTCAGCCGGTGCACTCTCGCCCAAGCGGTGCTCTCGCGAACCCAGATGCAGCACGTGCGGTTGGACGGGGCCGACCTCGGCGAGGCGGACCTGCGGCACGTGGTGTGGGACTCGGTGAGCCTGCAGGACACAGAGCTCTGCGGATCACGCTGGGATGGCAGCCTGGTCCGCGGCAGCATGGAGACCGCACTTCCCCCGGCCCCAGGCTTGCGGGTGATCCCGGGAACCGGCACGCCTGCGGGCCAGGAGGGCACCCGGCTGGGCTCCCCATCCGGCCACACCGGCGGGGTGTCGGCGGTGGCCTACAGCCCCGATGGCACCCGGGTGGTCTCCGCCGGCGACGACGGCACGCTGCGGTGCTGGGACGCGGCCACCGGCGACCCGGTCGGTGACCCCTGGACCGGCCACACCAACTGGGTGTCGGCGGTGGCCTACAGCCCCGATGGCACCCGGGTGGTCTCCGCCGGCGACGACGGCACGCTGCGGTGCTGGGACGCGGCCACCGGCGACCCGGTCGGTGACCCCTGGACCGGTCACACCAACTGGGTGTCGGCGGTGGCCTACAGCCCCGATGGC
>JBOHEO010000203.1:0-9446 GCA_050701055.1 Pseudonocardia sp.
CATCGCGTTCCGCACCGGCGGCGTCGTCGGCATGTTCACCGTCGGTCTCGGCCTGTTCGGTGCCGCACTGGTGGTGCTCGTCTACGCGGGCCAGGCCCCGAAGGTCCTGGAGGGCTTCGGCTTCGGCGCCGCTCTGCTCGCGATGTTCATGCGTGTCGGCGGCGGCATCTTCACCAAGGCCGCTGACGTCGGCGCCGACCTCGTCGGCAAGGTCGAGCAAGGCATCCCCGAGGACGACCCGCGCAACGCCGCCACCATCGCCGACAACGTGGGCGACAACGTCGGCGACTGCGCCGGAATGGCCGCGGACCTCTTCGAGTCCTACGCCGTCACCCTGGTCGCCGCCCTGATCCTGGGCACCGCCGCGTTCGGCCTGCAGGGCCTGCTGTTCCCGCTGATCGTGCCGGCCATCGGCGTCGTCACCGCCATCATCGGGGTCTACATCACCCGCACCCGCGAGGGCGAGAGCAGCCTCACCACGATCAACCGGAGCTTCTACATCTCCGCGGTGATCTCTGCGGTACTCTGCGTGGTCGCCGCGTTCATGTACCTGCCGAGCACCTTCGGCGAGCTCAACGGCCCGACCGACACCAGCGTCGTAGACCTCACCGCCGACCCGCGGTTGATCGCCTCGGCCGCAGTGATCATCGGCATCGTGCTGGCGGGGGTGATCCTCTGGCTCACCGGCTACTTCACCGGCACCGAGGACAAGCCGGTCAAGACCGTCGGGGAGTCCTCGCTCACCGGCGCCGCCACCGTGATCCTCGCCGGTATCTCGATCGGTTTCGAGTCGGCCGTGTACACCGCCCTGGTCATCGCGGCCGCGGTCTACGGCGCATTCCTGCTCTCCGGCTCGGTCGTGGTCTCGCTCTTCGCCGTGGCGCTGGCCGGTACCGGCTTGCTCACCACGGTCGGCGTGATCGTGGCGATGGACACCTTCGGCCCGATCTCCGACAACGCCCAGGGCATCGCGGAGATGTCGGGCGACGTCGAGGGCGACGGCGTCGCCATCCTCACCGAGCTCGACGCGGTCGGCAACACCACCAAGGCCATCACCAAGGGCATCGCCATCGCAACGGCGGTGCTCGCCGCAACGGCGCTCTTCGGTTCCTACCGGGACGCCATCAGCCAGGCGCTGACCAAGGCCGGCGCGGCGGCGCAGGACGCCGGCAGCTCGTTCGCCTACGAGGTGTTCAGCCCGAACACCCTGGTCGGCGTCATCATCGGCGCGTCCGTGGTGTTCATGTTCTCCGGGCTGGCGATCAACGCCGTCACCCGGGCCGCCGGCGCGATCGTGTTCGAGGTGCGCCGTCAGTTCCGGGAGAATCCTGGGATCATGGAAGGCACCGTGCGGCCGGAGTACGGTCGCGTGGTCGACATCTGCACCCGCGACTCGCTGCGTGAACTGGCCACCCCTGGCCTGCTGGCGATCTTCGCGCCGATCGCGGTCGGCTTCGGCCTCGGCGTCGGCCCGCTCGCCGGCTATCTGGCCGGCGCGATCGCGACGGGCGTCCTCATGGCGATCTTCCTGGCCAACTCCGGTGGGGCCTGGGACAACGCCAAGAAGCTGGTCGAGGACGGCAACCACGGCGGCAAGGGCTCGCCCGCACACGAGGCGACGATCATCGGTGACACGGTCGGCGACCCGTTCAAGGACACCGCGGGTCCGGCCATCAATCCGCTGATCAAGGTGATGAACCTGGTCGCGGTGCTGATCGCCCCGGCCATCGTCGCCTTCTCGGTGGGCGATACGGCCTCCACACCGATCCGGCTCACCATCGCGCTGGTCGCCGTCGCGATCATCGTCGGGGCGGTCGTGGTCTCCAAGCGGCGGTCCACGTCGATCGCCGGCACTCCCGCCGAGAGCCCGGTCGCCTGAGGTCTGCTCACAGGGCCGAAGCATCGATGCCGAGGTCTGCTCGCAGGGCCGAAGTCATCGACGTCACGCCCGGAGGCCGTCCGTCCCGTTCAGGATGGGCGGCCTCCGTCGGTGCGGCAAACAGCCCCGTCCGGCTGGTGCGCCGTCGGGGCACGGGGAAGGCAGAATGGCAGCACCGATGTCCCTCGCCCGACCCCGGAGCGATGCATGCGACGCACAACCCGTCTCGCCCTGCTCGCAGCCGTGCTCACCACTGCGCTGGTCGGCACCGGCTGCACGACGACGGTGCCGGGCATCCCGGCTGCCGACCCGGCCCCTGTCCCGACCGAGGGACCCGGCAGCGACCCGGTGGCCTGGGCGGGCCGGTTGTGCGCGTCGCTGCTCACCGTCAAGCGGCCGCTCCTGGTCAAGCCCGACTACGGCGCGACGCCCGACCTGCGCAGCATCCAGCGGGAGTTCAGCTCCTACCTCGGCGACGTCATCACCGGGACGCAGCAGAGCCGGGCCGAGCTCGCCACCCTCGGTCGTTCACCGGTCACCGGGGGTGACGAGGCCGTCGCCCGGCTCGACGGCGCGCTCAACCGCCTGGAACTGGACTTCATCGAGATCAAGGCACAGGTCGACATCGCGGACACGACGAATCTCGACGCCTTTCTCGCCGCACTGGGCGAGGTCGAGGGCCTGATCAGCGAGATCAACGCCCCCAACGCGCTCACCGAACTCGCCGGCATCCCGCGACTGGACCGGGCCGCCGAACGGGCGCCAGCATGCGAAGAGCTCGACAGCATGTCCGTGTCGCCGCCCGGTTGATCCGTCGCCGTTGAACCTTCCGGCGCGTCCTCGGGTCGTGCTCGAACGGGTGTTCTACTGTGTCATTCGTGCCGCAGCTGTCGCTGTTCTCCGCCGATGCGCGTCCGACCGGGGTGGGCGACCTCGCGGGGCTGCTCTGTGGGCCGGGTCAGATCACCCGCTTCGGCGCGGGTGACACGGCTCGGTTGAGCATCGTGCTTCCTGACCCGTCCCGGGCGGGGGCGGTCGCGGCGGCGTGCGCAGCCACCGGAATCGCGGTCAGGCCGGTGCATACCGAGAGCGGAACCACGGCCTTGCGCACCGCGTTCCGGTGCGATCTGGTCGACCTGGCCCAGGCCTGGACCCGCGGGGCGAGCAAGGCGATCCCGCCCGATCTGCAGCTCGACGGCCCCATTCTGCGGTTATGGACCCTCGCCACCGGCTGTCCGGACGGGCGCGGCGGTTACCTGCTCGCGCTCGATTCCCATGCCCCCGAAACCCACGAGGCTCTCATCGCCGCGGCCACGCGGGCCGGCATCCCACCGGCGCGGGTGGGCTGCGGCACGCCCGCCCGCCCAACCGCGCTGCGGATCAGCGGCACCCGGCGGGTGCAGCGGCTCGTGGAACTCGTCGGACCGGTACCCCCGGGGCTCGCCGCGGACCAGTGGCCCAGGTACTGGGGTCGACGCCGGTCGTGACCCGCTGGATAAGCTGCCGCTCGGCCCTTGGCTGCAGGTGTTTGGACGAATCGGATGCGCCACGGCCGGTGGATGTGCGAACGTGAGACGTCGGGCTCGCCGCGCTGCGGAAGGTGGGGATGGCGGCGCACCCGCCCGGGGGATGATGACGACAGAGGCTGGCACCACCGCGCACGAGGCGCGACGGGCCCGCGACATGGGCCGCACCGCGCGGCGCGCCCGTCGACGATGGAGTAGGGCTACGTGACAACCCGAACGACGACCAAGAAGGCCGACCCATCCGAGGCCGCGCCCGCTGCCAGGAAGGCGGGCGCCAGCCGTCGCACGCCTACGCCCACGTCGGCAGCGGTCAGCCGGCCGACCCGGCGCCTGGTCATCGTCGAGTCGCCGACCAAGGCGAGGAAGATCGCGCCCTACCTGGGTGTGGACTACATCGTGGAGTCCTCCGTCGGCCACATCCGCGACCTGCCGCGTGGCGCCGCGGACGTCCCGGCCAAGTACAAGGGTGAGCCCTGGGCCCGCCTCGGCGTCGATGTGGACAACGCGTTCGCGCCCCTCTACATCGTCACCCCGGAGAAGCGGGGCAAGGTCTCCGAGCTGAAGGACGCCCTGAAGGGCGTCGACGAGCTGCTGCTCGCGACGGACCCCGACCGCGAGGGTGAGGCCATCGCCTGGCACCTGCTCGACACGCTCAAGCCGAAGGTGCCGGTCCGCCGGATGGTGTTCCACGAGATCACCGAGAGCGCCATCCGGGCGGCCGCGGAGAACCTGCGTGACCTGGACCAGGATCTGATCGACGCGCAGGAGACCCGCCGCATCCTCGACCGCCTCTACGGCTACGAGGTCTCCCCCGTGCTGTGGAAGAAGGTCATGCCGAAGCTGTCGGCGGGCCGGGTCCAGTCGGTGGCCACGCGGATCATCGTGCAGCGCGAGCGCGAGCGGATGGCGTTCGTCCCGGCGTCGTACTGGGACATCGCGGCGATCATGGACGCCGGCGCGGCCGCGACGCCGCGGACGTTCGGGTCCCGCCTCGTCGCCGTCGACGGGGTGAAGGTCGCCACGGGGCGCGACTTCGGCCCCGATGGGCAGCTGAAGGGTGAGGCCCGGGCTCTCGACGAGGCGAGCGCGCGCCGGCTCGTCGAGGCCCTCGACGGCCGCCCGCTCACCGTCGCATCGGTGGAGTCGAAGCCCTACACCCGCAGGCCGTACCCGCCGTTCATGACCTCCACGCTGCAGCAGGAGGCCGGCCGCAAGCTGCGCTTCTCCTCCGAGCGCACCATGCGCTCTGCGCAGCGGCTCTACGAGAACGGCCACATCACCTACATGCGCACCGACTCGACGACGCTGTCACCGACGGCGATCGAAGCGGCCCGGGCGCAGGCGCGCGAGCTCTACGGCGACGCGTACGTCTCGCCCACACCCCGCCAGTACACGCGCAAGGTGAAGAACGCCCAGGAAGCACACGAGGGGATCCGACCGTCGGGTGAGACGTTCCGCACCCCCGGGCAGCTCGCCCGCGAGATAGACGGCGATGACTTCCGGCTCTACGAGCTGATCTGGCAGCGCACGGTGGCCTCGCAGATGGCCGACGCCCGCGGCACCACGATGAGCGTGCGGATCACCGGTACGGCGAGCACCGGCGAGGAGGCCACGTTCGCGTCGTCAGGTCGCACGATCACGTTCGCGGGATTCCTCAAGGCCTACGTCGAGACCGTCGACGACCAGGCGGGCGGCGAGGCCGACGACGCCGAGTCCCGCCTGCCCGAGCTGACGCAGGGCCAGGCCGTCACCGCGGCCGAGCTCAACCCGGACGGGCACGCGACCAAACCCCCCGCCCGCTACACCGAACCCAGCCTGATCAGCGCGTTGGAGGAGCTGGGAATCGGGCGCCCCTCCACCTACACGTCGATCATCAAGACGATCCAGGACCGCGGGTACGTGTGGAAGAAGGGCAGCGCGCTGGTGCCGTCCTGGATCGCGTTCGCGGTGGTCGGGTTGTTGGAACACCACTTCGGCCGCCTGGTCGACTACAACTTCACCGCAGCCATGGAGGACGAGCTCGACTCGATCGCGGCGGGCTCCCAAGCACGCACGGCGTGGCTGTCGGGCTTCTACTTCGGCGCCGCCCAGGGCAGCGCCGGTTCGGTGGCGCGCGCCGGCGGGCTGAAGAAGCTGGTCGGGGTGAACCTGGAAGAGATCGACGCCCGCGAGATCAACTCGATCCCGCTGTTCAACGACTTCGCCGGCCGCCCGGTCGTGGTCCGGGTGGGTCGCTACGGGCCGTATCTCGAGCGGATGGTCGACGAGGCGTCGCAGCGGGCGAACCTGCCCGACGACATGCCGCCCGACGAGCTCACCGCCGAGGTCGCCGAGCAGCTGTTCTCGGTGCCCCAGGAGGGCCGCTCCCTCGGCACCGACCCGGCGACCGGGCACGAGATCATCGCGAAGGACGGCCGCTACGGACCATACGTCACCGAGATCCTGCCCGAGCCGCCACCGGCTGGGTCGGCTGTGTCTTCTGGGTCAGCTTCGGAGAGCAACGGTGCGCCGAAGAAGAAGGCCACCGCCAAGGTCAAGCCACGCACCGGGTCGCTGTTCAAGACGATGACCGTGGAGACCGTCACCTTGGAGGAGGCGCTGCGGCTGCTGTCGCTGCCCCGGGTGGTGGGCGCCGACCCGGAGAGCGGCGGGGAGATCACCGCACAGAACGGCCGGTACGGGCCATACCTGAAGAAGGGCACCGACTCGCGCTCGCTCACCGCCGAGGAGCAGCTCTTCACGGTGACCCTCGACGAGGCGCTGGCGATCTACGCCCAGCCCAAGCAACGCGGCCGGAACGCCGCGGCAGCCACCCCGCCGCTGCGTGAGCTGGGCGTGGACCCCTCGACCCAGAAGCCGATGGTGATCAAAGACGGGCGGTTCGGCCCGTACGTGACCGACGGGGAGACCAACGCGTCGCTGCGCAAGGGCGATGCCGTCGAGACGGTCACCGACGAGCGTGCCTCGGAGCTCCTGGCCGACCGCCGTGCCCGAGGCCCGGCCCCGAAGAAGACCCCGACCAGGAACCCAGCGACCCGAAAGAAGACCCCGGCGAAGTAGCGCCCAGTCGCGGTTACCCCGGCGGACCGGCCCTGTCGCGATAGTCCGGAACGACAAGCCGGCCGACGGGCGGGTCAGGGCAGCAGGAGTGCCTTCACCGCCGCTGCCACCCGGCCGCCGTCGGCCCGCCCGGCGACCGCGACGGAGGCCCGCTTCATCACCTGGCCCAGCTGGCGGGGACCGGGCTGCTCGCCGGTCTGCGCCGCCTGCTCGGCGACGGCCGCTCGGGCCAGCTCGGTGAGCTCGCCGTCGGAGAGCTGCGCGGGCAGGTACCGCGCCAGGACCTCGCCCTCGGCCCGCTCCTGCGCGGCGAGCTCCTCGCGGCCACCCGCGGTGAATGCCTCGGCGGACTCGGCCCGCTTCTTGGCCTCCTTGGTGATGATCTTCATCACCTCGGCGTCATCCAGCTGGCGGGCTTCGGTACCGGCGACCTCAGCGACACCGATGGCCGTCAACGTCATCCGCAGGGTGGACTTGACCAGCTCATCGCGGGCCTTCATGGCCGCGGTCAAGTCGGTCCGCAGCTGCTCCTTCAGGGTGGTCACAGGCGTGCACATTAGTCGAATGCCGCCCGTCGTACGCTCCGGTGATGAACAGGCTGGCCCAATCGGCATTCGGCGTGACCATGGCAGGTGCGGCCACCGTCGCCTACGCGGCCGGGATCGAGCTTCGCCGGTGGACGCTGCGGGAGGCGACACTCCCTGTGCTGGCCGCCGGCAGTCCCACACTGCGCCTCCTCCACGTGTCCGATCTGCACATGACACCGACCCAGTGCAGCAAGCAGCGCTGGGTCGCGGAGCTGGCCGCGCTGGAACCGGACCTCGTGGTGAACACCGGCGACAACCTCGCACACCCCCGCGCCGTGCCCGCGGTGCTCGCCGCACTCGGGCCGCTGCTGGAGCGGCCCGGGTTGTTCGTGTTCGGCAGCAACGACTACTTCGCCCCCACCCCGAAGAACCCGCTCCGGTACCTGTGGCGGGCCGGACCTCGCCCATCCGGTGGGCACCTGCCCTGGCGGGACCTGCGCGCGGCGCTGGTCGAACGCGGCTGGACCGACACCACCCACACCCGGGTGACCCTCGCCGTCGCGGGCGTCGCGATCTCGGCCGCCGGCGTCGACGACCCGCACATCCGTCGGGACCGATACGACTGGGTTGCCGGCCGACCCACCGGTGATCCCGCCCTGCGGCTGGGCCTGACCCACTCCCCCGAACCGCGGGTTCTCGACGCCTTCGCCGACGACGGCTACGACCTGGTCCTGGCCGGCCACACCCACGGCGGGCAACTGCGGATTCCCGGTGTCGGTGCACTGGTCACCAACTGCGGCCTGGACCGCTCCCGCGCCCGCGGGCCGTCGCGGTGGGGCGTCCACACGCGGCTGCACGTGTCGGCAGGGCTCGGTACGTCGCCGTGGACGCCGGTGCGGTTCGCCTGCCCGCCGGAGGCGAGCTTGCTGACGCTGGTCGCGCGGCCGGTCGACGTGGGGGTCACGCGGGTAACCCCCGCGTCGGGGATGGTGGACGTCGGCTAGACTTTTGTCAGCTCGCAGTGGACAGGTGGGCTATCGGGGTGTGGCGCAGCTTGGTAGCGCGCTTCGTTCGGGACGAAGAGGTCGCAGGTTCAAATCCTGTCACCCCGACCACACACAAAGGCCCTCTGACCAGCCGGTTCAGAGGGCCTTTGATCGTTCCTGAGGTTGTACGAGCCGCCCGCTGAAGGCTGTCGTAGCCAGATCGGTAGCCACGCTCAGATTCTCGTCGGCCGGCGACACTGACGCGGCTCGCCGATCAGAGGTTCAGCGTGACTCCCAGGTGATCGGGATCGCTCACAGGGATTGAAGGCGCCTGCGCCGCATGATGGCTGCTCAGAGAACGAAGCCTCTCGACTGGGGTCTCCGAGATGTACTTTTCTTTCAACGGGACGAGTCGATCTTCCCAGACGCGATTTGCAAGTAGGGTCGAATGCTCTGCCAGCCGGTCTGCGAATTCGTCGTCAGGACCGAGCGTGGTTATAAGCCGAACACGCATCTGAGGCGCAAGCGCATCGTCTGTCGTCCAGAGGTAGCTAACTTCAGACTGCTCCCACGCTGACTCCAGCCGATGAGCGACGTGACGGTGGCGCCAGCGCATCGCCTCGTCGTGGGTGCCCACAGCATCTGAGCCGAGCCCTTCCACTATCGGAAGCAGCAGCGCCGTGTGGTACCTAGTCCCGTCAACGAAGCAGCGACCGTACGTGGCAATCGCACCCTCGATCATGCCTCGACGAGTGAAGATCTTTGAGGAGTCGGCGTGCCCGAGAAGGACTCGATCATGAAGTATCTGGCCGACGACTCGGAGGTCCCACCATGCTGATGCCCATGCCGCGATCGCCCGAGCTTTCGTGCGGTCGCACAGACGCGCTTCGCGTTCATTCATGACCATGCGCTCATGATGGCAATGAGCGCAGCGTGACGACTGCACCCTGCGCTACAGGACTCACGGCAGGTCGATCGGCGGTTCGTCGGGCGCTTCCACGTCATCGTCAAGGAACAGCCCGCTGACCGTCTCGGCGGCCGCGTGGTGCAGCTCCGGGACGTCCTCCGTGTAGGTGTCCAGCGTGAACGCGACCGTGGCGTGCCCGAGGCGGGTGCCACGATCTTGGGGTTCACTCCGGCCCGCAAAGACATTGTGGCGTAGGTGAGAGACCTTCGCCGCTGATCCCGTCGCAGCGGGACGGTGGAGCTGAGGGCAGCCTGATCCGGGTGGTGCCGGGGAGGGTGGGAGCAGCCCTGACAAAGCCGGGACGGGCCAGTACTGCCAGATGGTCCGGGTCCGGCAAGCGGGATGGAGAGGAGTACGCGAGGAACCGATGTGTGACTCCGAGCCGGGGAGAGCCCGTGCACATGGGGAAGGGCGGCAGCGGTTTCGAGAAGGGAAGGAGGCTGCAATGCCGGAAGATGCACCGCCGGATGGCGATGCTCCTGGGCCAGGGCCTGCCGGGCC
>JBOHEO010000204.1:0-9434 GCA_050701055.1 Pseudonocardia sp.
CGGCCGGACGGCGCACCCGGCCCGGCGCCGCGCTCGGCCGGCGACGGCTCCGCGCAGCCCGCACCGCCTCCGGCCACCGCCTTCCGGGCCCGGCTGTTGCAGGTCCCGGGCGTTGGCGAGGGTGCTCCCGGACGCCGCTCCCGAGCCCGCACCGACGTCGGCCGGGTCGTCCGGGCTTCCGGGATGACCCCGCGCCGCGCCGCTGATCTGCACCTGACCGCGACCATCAGCGCCGCCGCACCGCACCAACGCGCCCGCGGTCGCACGGGGCCTGGTCTGCGGCTGCGCCGTGACGACCTGCGGCTCGCCGTGCGGGAGGGTCGCGAGGCCAACCTCGTGCTGTTCGTCGTCGACGCGTCAGGCTCGATGGCGGCCCGCGCGCGGATGGCCGCGGTGAGCGGGGCCGTGTTGTCCCTGCTGCGCGATGCGTACCAGCGGCGGGACAAGGTCGGTCTGGTGAGCTTTCGCGCGGGGGGCGCCGAGCTGGTGCTGCCGCCCACATCGAGCGTGCCCGCCGCGCAGGCCCGGCTCGCGGCGCTGCGCACGGGTGGGCGAACCCCACTCGCCGGCGGACTGCTGCGCGCCCGTCGGGTACTGGCCGCCGAGCGGCTGCGCGACCCCCGGCGGCGCCCGTTGCTGGTGCTGCTGACCGACGGCCGGGCGACGGTCGCGGTTCGCCCCGGTGGTGACCCCGTGCGGGACGCGTGCCGGGCCGCCGGGCTGCTCGACGCGGACGGGGTGGCGACCGTGGTGGTGGACTGCGAGAGCGGGCCCGTCCGGCTCGGGCTCGCGGCGCGGATCGCCACTGCGGCGGGTGCACCGGTGATGATGGTGGCGGACCTGTCCGCCGACCGCGTGGCCGGCGTCGTGCGCGGGGCCCGTCCGGCGGCGTAGTGGTCACACAGCTTAAGTAGGCACACAGCGTAGGAGGCCCGACATGCCGCAAGGCCAGGTCGCCGCGGTGCCCGCCGACGGGCTCACCACCCGCCAGCGACGCAACCGCCCGCTGCTCGTCGTGCACACCGGCGAGATGAAGGGCAAGTCGACGGCGGCGTTCGGGCTGGCCCTGCGCGGGTGGAGCCAGGGCTGGTCGATCGGGGTGTTCCAGTTCGTGAAGTCGGCGAAGTGGAAGGTCGGCGAGGAGGCCGCGTTCCGCGCGCTGGGTCGGGTGCACGAGGAGACCGGCGAGGGCGGGCCGGTGGAGTGGCACAAGATGGGCGAGGGCTGGTCCTGGGCGCGCAAGCCCGGCACCGAGGACGACCACGCAGCGCAGGCCGCCGAGGGCTGGGCGGAGATCCGGCGCCGGATCGAGGTCGGCGCCCACGACGTCTACCTGCTCGACGAGTTCACCTACCCGCTGACGTGGGGCTGGGTGGACGTGCACGAGGTCGTCGAGGTCCTCGCCGCGCGCGAGGGCCGTCAGCATGTGATCGTCACGGGCCGGGGTGCCGCATCGGAGCTGATCGCCGCCGCGGATCTGGTGATGGAGACGACGAAGATCAAGCATCCGATGGATGCGGGCCAGAAGGGGCAGCGCGGCATCGAGTGGTAGACCGCGTGTGTCACCATCGGGTGATGGTCGGCATCAGCGTTCGCTACATCGTCGACGACGTCGACTCGGCGATCGCGTTCTACACCGCCCAGCTCGGCTTCGAGGTGGAGATGCACCCCGGTCCGGGCTTCGCGGCGCTTTCCCGTGGGCCGTTGCGCCTGCTCCTCAGCGCCCCGACCGGACCGGGTGGCGCGGCGCAGCCGATGGCGGACGGGAGGACACCCGAGCCCGGTGGGTGGAACCGGATCCAGCTGGAGGTCAGCGACCTCGACGCTGTCGTCGCCACGCTGCGGGAGACCGGCGCCTCGTTCCGTAATGACATCGTCGAGGGACGTGGTGGCCGCCAGATCCTGCTCGACGATCCGTCCGGCAACGCTGTGGAGCTGTTCGAGCCGAACTAGGGTCGGGGTGTGGACTACACGCGACTCGGCGCGACCGGCCTGCAGGTGTCCCGGGTCTGCCTGGGGATGATGAGTTACGGCTCGCGGCTGTGGCGGGACTGGGTGCTGGAGATCGACCAGGCGCGCCCGCTGGTGCGCCGCGCCGTCGAGCTCGGCGTCACCTTCTTTGACACCGCCGACGTCTACTCCCTCGGCGCGAGCGAGGACGTCACCGGTGCGCTGCTCGCTGAGCTGTTCACCCACCGCGACGACTACGTGCTCGCCACCAAGGTCTGCATGCCGATGGGGGCGGGGCCCAACCAGCGGGGGCTGTCGCGCAAGCACATCCTGGCGAGCATCGACGCGTCGCTGCGCCGATTGGGTACCGACCACGTCGACCTCTACCAGATCCACCGCTGGGACCCGCACACGCCGATCGAGGAGACGATGGAGGCGCTGCACGACGTCGTGCGCGCCGGCAAGGCGCGGTACCTGGGCGCGTCGAGCATGTACGCCTGGCAGTTCGCCAAGGCGCAACACATCGCTGACCTGGGCGGGTGGACCCGGTTCGGCGCGATGCAGGACCACTACAACCTGCTCTACCGCGAGGAGGAGCGGGAGATGCACCCGCTCTGCCTCGACCAGGGCGTCGGCGCCATCCCGTGGAGCCCGCTGGCCCGCGGCGTGCTCGCCGGCAACCGCACCCGCGACGGCCGGCACACCATCCGGGCGAGGAGCGACGACTTCGCCGACCGGCTCTACGCCGACGCGGACTTCGCGGTGGTCGACGCCGTCGAAGTGGTTGCGGGTAAGCGGGGCCTGCCGCAGGCCCAGGTCGCGCTGGCCTGGCTGCTGCACCGGGAGGCCGTGACCGCCCCGATCGTGGGCGCGACGAAGCCCGGCCACATCGAGGATGCGGTGGCGGCGGTCGGGGTGGAGCTGTCGGGCGACGAGATCGCCGCGCTCGAGGCGCCGTACGTGCCGCACCCGGTGTCGGGGCATTGATGCGCCTGCCCATGACCGGCAGGAGTGGTACATGGGCGTCATTGATGACGCTCATGTACCACAGACGCTGATCATGGCAGCCGTGACCGCGCGGGCCGTGGTGATCGGCGCGCCCGCTTCGGGGAGTGGCAAGACCACCGTCGCCACCGGACTGATGGCGGCCCTGCGTCGCCGTGGCACCGTCGTCGCGCCGTTCAAGGTGGGGCCGGACTACATCGACCCCGGTTACCACACCCTCGCCGCCGGGCGCCCTGGCCGAAATCTCGACCCGGTGCTGGTCGGTGCCGATCAGATTGCCCCGCTCGCCCGGCACGGCGCGGCCGGCGCGGAGCTGGCGGTCGTCGAGGGTGTGATGGGCCTGTTCGACGGGCGACTCGCCGACGGGTACGGCTCGACGGCGCAGGTCGCCGGGCTCCTGGGCGCGCCGGTGGTGCTGGTCGTGGACTGCCGCGGGCAGTCGCGCAGCCTCGCCGCGCTGCTGCACGGGTTCCGGTCCTTCGACCCGGACGGGCGCAGCGCCGGCGGAGCGCGCACCGACCGGGCGCGGCTGGCCGGGGTGGTGCTCAACCGGGTGGGCAGCGATCGACACGCCGAGGTGCTGTGCGCGGCCTGCGCCGAGATCGGGCTGCCCGTGCTCGGGGCGTTGCCCCGGCGCGACGAGCTGGCAGTGCCGTCGCGGCACCTCGGGCTGGTCACCGCTGTCGAGCACGGGGCGGCGGCGACGGCGGCGGTGGACGCGATGGCGGCCCTGGTGGCCGAGCATGTCGATCTCGACGCGGTGGTGCGCGTGGCCGAGCCGCTGCCCGCCGGCCCGGTCTGGGATCCCGCAGCCGAGGTGGGCCGTTGTACCGCCGGGCCGGTGGTCGCGATGGCCGGGGGCCCGGCGTTCACGTTCGGGTACGCCGAGCACGTCGAGCTGCTGGCCGCGGCGGGCGCACAGGTCGCGGTCCTCGATCCGCTGCGCGACGAGCGGCTCCCGGACGGCACCGCGGCGCTCGTGTTGCCCGGCGGGTTCCCCGAGGAGCACCTCGGGGCTTTGTCGGACAACGTGCCGCTGCGAGCCGCCGTTGCCGCGTTCGCCGCGTCGGGTGCGCCGGTGCACGCCGAGTGCGGTGGGTTGCTCTACCTCTGCGGTGACCTCGACGGGGCTCGGATGTGCGGGGTGCTCCCGGCGACCGCGGCGATGACCGGACGGCTCACCCTCGGCTACCGCGACGCGGTGGCGCTGGGTGAGTCGGTGCCGTTCGCCGCCGGGTGGCGGGTGGCGGGCCATGAGTTCCATCGCTGCGCGATCACCCCACGTGTGGGAACGGCCCCGGCGTGGGCGTGGCGCGGTGACGAACAGGAGGGCCCCACCCAGGAAGGATGGGTCCGGAACGGGGTGCACGCCTCGTTCCTGCACACCCACCCGGCCGGTGCACCCGACGCCGTTGCGCGGTTCGTCGCCCGGGCGGTCGAGCGTTCCGCGGAACGGCGTCGGGTGGTGAGTCTGCATGGGCAACCACGACAAGAACATGGGCACACCGCTTGGGCGGCTGAACCCCTCGAGCAGTCGCTACCGTGGGGGCATAAGTAGCCCTCGCACCGTTGCAGCGGCCGGGGGCTCGGACCGGCGACCGGATGAGATGTGTCGGACATGGACGGGGGTACCGCTGGTGTCGGCGCCCGGCTGCAGGAGATCCGAGCCTGGCGCGGCCTGTCACTTCGCGCCGCCACCGGGCTCGCTGAGTACAGCGCCAGTGTCGCCCGCTGACCTCACGGGTCAGCCCTACCCACCCGCGAACCGCCCCGAGTCGCAAGGCCATTCCGCCACCCCGGCCCTGCGTGGAGTCTGCGGGACATCGAACTCGGCGAGCTTGCAACGCTGAGCCGGCCGCGGTCTCCTGCCGAGTTACGCGCGGCTGTAGCGGCCGTGAACACCGCGTGCGCCGCATGTGACTACACCATCGTGGGTGAGGTGGTACCGGACCTGATCGGCGAGTTGTATCCGCGGGCCGAAGCCAACGGCGGTGAGGCCTGGCGGCTACTCGCTGAGGTCCTGCACTCCGCGTTCTACCTCAGCAAAGACCTTGGCCACGGCGACCTGGCATGGATGGTGTCGGGGCACCTGCAGCGCTGTGGAAGCCACCGAAGACCCGGTGTGGGGAGGCGTGGGCGCATTCGTTCGTGCACACGCCATGGTCGGGAGCCAGGCCAGGCAGCGTGGCCTGACCCTCGCCGAGGATGGCCCGAGCGGGTCCACGCCGACGATGCGGAAGCGGGGCAGGTACACGGCATGCTGCATCTGTCGGCCGCACTGCAGTCGACCGTACTCGGCCGGGGCGAGCTGGCGCGTTCGCACCTGGCTGCGGCCAGCGAGACCGCCGCTTGGACCGGGGACGGCACTTTCGCCGGGTTGCAGTTCGGCCCTCGCAACGTCGGGGTGTGACGGGTCGCGCTGGTGCTGGAGCTGGGTGAGCCGGGTCGGGTGGCTGAGCTGGCTCGTGAGGTCGAGGTGGCCGCGATTCCCTCCGCTGGGCGGCAGGCCAGTTTCTACGCCGATGTGGGTCGGGGGCTCGCCACCGAGCGATCCACCCGCAACCGCGCGGTCGAGGCGCTGCGCCATACCGAGCGGCTCGCGCCGCAACGGACGAGGACCAATCCGTACGTGCGCGAGACCGTCACCGACCTGATGCACGACTGCATAAAGCAGTCTCGATTACGAGACAGGAGGTCTCACTCTCCCGATCGTTCGGATCGTGTCCAGCGCATTTCAACAGCGACTCGACCATGGACCGCGAGATCATGCCCTTATCGAGAAACGCCCACCCTGTCACAGACGACAAATCGGGCAAACTCGGACTTCTCACTTCCGGCATACCCACCCACGAGAACCAACAACGGCCGAGCAGTACTGTAGAAACCGCAAGCATCACCGGCTGGAAGACGCCGAGCTTCAACCACACGATTCCCAGACCGGGAACTTTGGGGGAGCTGTCCTGGGCCAGTGTGCCCCCCTGGGTGACCCGCACGAACGTGCGGACTATCGCAGCAAGAGCAGAGAACTACATACTGTACAAGCAGTTCATACAATTCTCCTACTCACGAGCTTGAGTTTCGTTTGCCAGGCGAAGGAGCGGTACGTCAAACAACGATGGATCGGGAACCCGGGTCATCGTCGGCGACGCAACCTCGAACACAAGCATTTCAGTAAGAAACTGAACCGTCGCCGAGAGTAGATGACTGGTATGAGCAGTTGCGCTACGCTCTTTCAGGCCGACTGAAACATGAATATGCGGGCTGACGACACCTTTCCAATCATTGAAGGCTAGCGTGCCGCCGCCAAGTACCTCTACGTTAGACAGTTGAACCTTTGACCACATCGGAGCCATCGGATTCTGAAGCTTCTCGCACGTCCCCACAAGATCGACTTTACTAAATCCGGCAATGAATGAAGGGATGAAACCTTGCCGCAGGCCACGGCTTTCGCAGAACTCTGTAAGTGCCTCGAAGAAATTGTCGCCATGATCGAAAACGAGGACGAAGCTCCTGCCCAGGACTATCTCACTGCTACGCATTTGACTAGATACTCCCCATGTCGGCCAGCGAAGCTGAGTCGTGCCCGCTTTCTCCGCCGGCAACCTCGAAGTACCGGCGGATGCCATCTAAACTGCAGCGTTCTGCCATTAAGTGGCGTAGCAGGATCCGAGCCTTAAAAGAGTCCAGGTAACCTGCCGAAATCAACCCGCGGGCCAGCAGGTCGGACTCCGATCCCCTGAAGGCATAGGTGTCTTTGAGAACCGTGCCAGCCCCGATGCGCGACGACAACACGACTGGTATTCTCAACGCAAGTCGTTCCAGCCGTCCGGCATATGAGGAGGGTCGTCCACTGATGGTCACAGGAGCGGCCAGGCGCACGGCGACACCGCGTTGCCGGAGCGCGTTTGTGCTCATGGGCGTCGCCGCCGCCGCCACCTTGTCCGCCGCGCGGGTTGCCGGTTTAGCATCGCGGTGCTCAGACCTATGGCGGCAGCCAGGAACACCAAGGCGCCATTCATGAGATGGATCAGCGCGAGCCAGGTGATCATTATTTACTTCCCCTTTGTCACAAGAAGGTCGGCGTCTCTGCCCGGCGAACTGAGGAAGTCCCCGCATGACCGTGCAGGTCGGGCACATGCCGCTGTCCTGCGTGGCAGGATCGAGCCTGAGGTGCTCCAGTGGACCGCCGGCTTGGCACGCCCCTGGTTCATCCTTCACGCCCGGTCGGGCTCTGGGCGGCGAGTCTGCGTACCTGTGTTGGCGAGACGCCGAACAGCTGTTTGAAGTCTCGGGCGAACTGGTCGGGACGCAGGTAGCCGTGGGCGGCGATGACGTCCTTGATGGGTATCATGGCCCGCGCCGGATCTTGCAGACTACGGTAGCATTCCTGCAGGCGTAGCCGTTTGAGTAGTTGCATCGAGGTGAGTTCGGCGCCCTGGAAGAGCTGGTGCAGATAGCGTGGCGAGATGTTGGCGGCTTCGGCGATCGAGTTCGGGTCCAGCATGGGGTTACCAAGGTGTCGACGAATAATGTCGCGAATAATGGCCAGGTGCAGCAGTCGACGGGTGCGTGGGGTGAACCCATTGGGTTGGCCGAGTCGCTGGCGAAGCAGCCCGACCGTGCACTCGTACAGGACATCGGCCAGATCCGGATCACTGGTCAGCTCGGTGGTGTCGGTGATTCCAATGAGGAACTGCGCGATCAAGCTGCGTCCTGGCATCCTCCTCGGTATGAGAGTACCGATCAGCGGCCGGACCCTAGCGCTGTCGATCGGCACCAACGCCCGCGGGAACGTCAGCATGACCGCCCGCATCACTCCTGGTCCCGTCGAATGCGCGAGCCGCCAAGGACGAGACACGTCGGCCAGGACGATGTCCCGAGCGCGAAAATCCACCTGGTGGCCCGCCTGTTCCCCCCGTACCTCCCCGCTGACGCTCAGGAATATCCGGTAGCATTCAGGATCGCAGGCCCGGATCAGACTCTCAGTTCGCCGCGCCATGATCTCGGAATCCGCAGACCAGGTGAACGCCCCAATTTCGAAATCGCCGATCTGAGCGACCGACATCACCGCGAGCAAGCGACCTGGTGCACGCCCATGGACTGTCACCGGGGCCAACTCGGCGCCAGCTCCCGCCCGATAGTAGTCATACCGGTCGAGCGGATGAACTATTCTGGTATCGTACAGTACCTGCATGCCCTTTCCCTTTCTGCTGCCCCAAGACACCATTACTGTGAGATCTGCCTATTATCAGCCAAGACGACCAACCGGAGTTGACTGTGAGCGCACAGCCGGCTACGCACCCATCAGCCTTGATCATTCACGGGGTCCGCAGGCTCGGATCTCGGCTGGGCCTTGGTGATCTCCACCTCCGTTTCTGATCTTGTTTTCGGGTGGTGGTCAGGGCGGGCTCCCGGTGTCGCTCGGGTGGGCGCCGGTTCCGCGTGCCGGAGAACTGCTGGTCGGGGTCGGGGGACGGCGAGGGTTCAGGGCGGTGGCGGCAGCGCGAAGGTGGTCAGGAAGCAGGTTTCGAGCTCTCGTGCCCACGGCCACGTCTCCGGGATTTTGATCTTTCGTTTGCGTTGTCCCCGGACGAGCCGGGCGGCGGTGTGCAGCAGCCGGTAGCGCAGGGTCTTGGGTTCGGTCTTGGCGAGCGGGCCCTCCAGGCACAGCAGCCGCAGTCAGCACAGCAGGTCACAGGCGATGGTCGCGGCCACGCACCAGGCCTGGTTGAGCGCGAACGAGGTCGAGGGTAGATGGCCGATGCCGGTGTTCTTGCCGGTGCGGATGCGGTCCTCCACGCGGGCGTGTGGTCGGTGACGGGCCTCGAGGAACTGCGCTTGGCCGGTCGGGGTGTTGGTGGCGATCAGCTGGTAGCGCCAGCCGTCGGCCTCTTCCAGTACGCACAGTTGCGCCCCGGCCGAGGGGCGTCCGCGGCGGCAGATGATGCGCATGTCGGCCGGCCAGTTCGCCAGCCGGTCCCCCACCGGCGGAGCGGCGCAGCAGCCCGGTCAGCTCGGTCACGCCAGCGTCGTCGGGGTCGCGGGGCTGGCCGCGGTGGTCGAGCACCTGGTCCCAGTCGTCTGGCGAGAGTTGGCTGATCGCGGCCCGGCCGCGGTGGTCCAGATCGAACCCGACCGAGTAGTGCACCCGCCGCCCGGGTGCGGTGTTGCGCTTGGTGATGTGCTTGACCAGGTCCAGGGTCGCGCCCGCGCCATCGCAGGTGATCAGCAGGTTCCGCCGATACCGTGCCGGGAGCTGCGCGATCGCCTCGTCGAGCACCTCGATGTGATCGACCGCGGTATTGGAGCCGGCGTTGCCCGGGCGCAGCCGAAACGCCAACGATTCGCTGGTACGAACGTGCGGACTATCGCAGCAAGAGCAGAGAACTACATACTGTACAAGCAGTTCATACAATTCTCCTACTCACGAGCTTGAGTTTCGTTTGCCAGGCGAAGGAGCGGTACGTCAAACAACGATG
>JBOHEO010000205.1:0-9397 GCA_050701055.1 Pseudonocardia sp.
CGAACGGCACTCTCGTCCACATCTACTGGACGAGAGTGCCGTTCGTTCGCACACGGCCCGGGTCTGGAACTCGGCCGGAAGCGCTGAGATCATCTGAGAGCTCCGGGGGCGATGCCATCACGATCTTGATGTCGCGGATATTCACTCGACCGCCCGGGCCGATGTAGTTTACTCTGCAAGGGCAGATGCATGGGCGTTCACTGAACGGCGACGCGCCGCGGGTTGCGTCGATCGCCCTCGGAGCATGGAAGAGGCTGAGATGGAACATGGCGACAGTGGTATGTCGGCTGAGTGGCCACCGGTAACGGTGTGGCAGAAGAGCCGCTTCAGCAGCCCCAGCGGGAACTGTGTCGAGGTGGCGGCGCTGACGGATGGCGGGGTCGCGGTCCGGAACTCCCGTTACCCGGGCGGTCCGGCGCTGATCTACACCCGCGCGGAGATGGTCGCGTTCGTGCAAGGGGTGAAGGCCGGCGAGTTCGACAAGCTGCTCGGGTCCATCCAGGCCGAGTAGGTGAGCGTGAGCCTGCACTAATAGCCCACCGTCGGCTACCGATGGTGACCAGTCTGCCTACTCAGGGTCACTGGCCTGCCGCAAGTTCGCCGTGCTATGGCGGATCTGCGATACTTTGTGACGGCATGTGACTGGCCCAGTGACTGCGAGGAGTACCGATGACCCCAGCTCGGGCGGTGCGTTATCCCCTGGCTCGGTCGATGTGTCATCCCCTGAAAAGCGACACCGGCGAGGCTTCCCCATCAAGTGGGCCGACAGTTCTGCGCATGATGCTGGGTGGGCAGCTACGTCGGCTGCGTGAGGCCGCCGGCATCACCCGGGAGGCCGCCGGTGCCGCGATCCGCGCCTCCCAAGCCAAGCTCAGCCGACTGGAGTCGGGGCGGGTCGGTTTCAAGGAACGTGATGTGGCCGACCTGCTCACCCTCTACGGCGTGGCCGACGAGTCGGAGCGGCAGGAGTTCTTCGCACTCGGCCGACGGGCGAACACCCCCGGGTGGTGGCACAAGTACAGCGACGTCCTGCCGGGCTGGTTCGAGACCTACCTCGGGCTGGAACAGGCCGCCTCGATCATCCGCACCTACGATCTGCAGTTCATCCCCGGGCTGCTGCAGACCGAGGACTACGCCCGTGCGGTCACCCTGCTCGGTCACGTCGACGCCGATGAGGTCGACCAGCGGGTCGAGCTGCGCCTGAGGCGCCAACGGATCCTCACCCAGGACGGGGCACCCCGGCTGTGGGCGGTGGTGGACGAAGCCGCGCTGCGTCGCCCGGTCGCCGGCCCGGCCGCGATGCGAGCGCAGCTGAGTCACCTCATCGAGATGATCGGGTTCCCGAACGTCACGGTGCAGGTCGTCCCGTTCCGGTTCGGTGGGCACGCCGCGACCGGCGGGCCATTCACGATCCTGCGGTTCGTCGCACCGGATCTGCCCGATATCGTCTACCTCGAGCAGCTGACCAGCGCCCTGTACCTGGGCAAGCGGAACGACGTCGAGCGCTACGGTGCGGTGATGGACAGCCTGTGCGCCCGCATCGAGCTACCGGTCGCGACCGCCGCGATCCTCACCGAGATCCACGACCAGCTGTAAGTCCGATGAGTGTCTCGCAAGGCTGGGCTGCACCCACCCGGGCCGCCTCGGCGGCGGCCAGCTCGCGCAGCCGCGGTTCGACGTGCTCCAGGCCGCCGAACTGGAAGCCGAGCTGCGTGGTGTAGCAGCGGGCTGCCGTGATCTTCGTGTCGAGGTACGGGCCGATGTCGACGGCCTGTGCACAGCCGGGCGGCAGCACCGTCCACGGCGTGGCATCCGGGCGACGCAGCACGTAGGGGGCATCGCGCCACCACAGCGCCTGCGGGGCCAACGCGGCCACCACCTCCACGACGACGCGGTGGTCGGCGTGGTCACCGATGGCTTGCGGGGCCAGGACGAGGTCGGCGCCGGCGAGCAGCGGTTCCAGGGCCGCGCGCAGGGCGGAGCCGATATCGTCGTCGGGGTGGACCCCGGCGAACAGCGCGGATGCGCAGTCGTAACCGCGGTGCGGCGCCTCCGGCAGCAGCAGATGCGCCGGCTCCGCACCGAGCACGGCGCAGGCGGCGGCGTCCTCGGCCCGGCGCAGGGCCATGTAGTCGACCTCGGCGGCCAGGCCCTTGTCGAGCTGGGTGGACAGCGCGAACCCCGAGGGGTCGGGCACGGATGCGGTGAAGCAGGTGACGACGCGAACGGTCCACCCGTGCGCGACGAGCGCCGCGATCGTCCCGCCCGCGGAAAACACGGCATCGTCGAGGTGCGGGGAGACGGCCACCGCGTGGCCCGTGGCGCTCACAGCAGGTGGGGTGCCGCGCGGAAGCGGCAGGTCAGGTCGACCGGCGGATCGGCGATCTCGGGAATGTCCGCGGCCGGCCCGTCGTAGATCGCGGTGATCTGCCCGGCCACCACCGGCCAGGACCACCGCCGGTGCACGTCGCGGTGGGCGCGCTCGGTGATCCGCCGCCGCAGCACGCCGTCGGCGAGCACCCGTCGGATGCCGGCGGCCAGCGCGGGCGGGTCGGCGGGCGGGACGAGCACGCCGTTGTCGTCGGGCCGCACGCAGTCCCGCACCCCGACGACGTCGGTGCTCACCACCGGCAGCCCGCTCGCCATCGCCTCCAGGATCGTGTTGGAGAACCCCTCGGCGTAGGTCGGGCTGACGAACACCTCACCGCGCCGGTACACCTCGTGGGCCCGCTCGTAGGGCACCGCGCCGAGCTGTTCGACGGACCCGTCGAGCCCCCGCTCGCGCACCCGGTCGGCGACGAGACCGGTGTCCGGTCCGATCCCCGATACCAGCAGCCGCACCCGTATCCCGCCGGCGAGCAGCAGCGCGACCGCGTCGAGCAGGTCGAGCACACCCTTGCGGACGTCGACGCGGCCGTGGTAGAGCAGCACCGCCGGATCGCCGATGCGCGCCAGGTCGGCCGGGTCGCGGGGCGCGAACCGCTCCGTGTCGGTGGCGCCGGGCACGAGGGTGAACCGCGCGGGATCGACCCCGTGCCGTTCGACGACCTCGGCCGCGAACGACGGCGAGCCGATCAGCAGCGCGGGGGCGTGGGTGAACACGGCGCGGACGAGGTGGCGGTGCGTCGCGCAGCAGGTGCCGACCCAATGCCCGTCACCGCCTTGCACCGACACCACCGCGGGCAGCCCGGCCACCCTCGCGGCCCGCAGCACGGCCAGCCCGTTGGGGTAGGCGTACTGCGCGTGCAGGACGTCGAAGGGCTTACCCTCGTGCAGGTCGAGGACGGTGCGCGTCATCGTGTCGACGTCGGCCTCGAAGTCGGCGGGCTCCCCGCGCCCGACGGCCTGCTCCCCGAGTGCCTCCAGCGCGTGCACCTCGACGCCGGGCGGCACCCGCTCGGGTGGGGGCGGCCCGCCGCCGTAGACCACGCGACCGGCCGCGTCGCCGCGGTACTGCGACACCAGCGTCACGTCGTGGCCGGAGCGCGCGAGGTGGCGCAGCAGGTTCTCGGCGTAGGCGCTCATCCCGGACACGGCCGGCCAGTAGCGGCGGGAGACGAAGCAGATCCTCACGCCGCGGCCCTGCCCCGCGCCTCGGCCTCGCGCAGCGCGGCAAGCGCGGCGGGGACGAGCAGATCGGCGCGGTGGGAGTCCCGCGACAGCTCCAGGCTGACCAGCCGGGCGTATCCGACCTCGGTCAACGCGCCGAGCACCGCCGGCAGGTCCATGTCGCCCTCGCCGGGCGCGCGGTGCTCGTGGCGGCCCCGGGGCATGTCCTCCACCGCGCACGCACCCAGGTGCGGCGCGAATGCCCGCGCCGCGTCGGCGGGCTCGTAGCGCCCGGACACGATGCAGTGCCCGGTGTCGAGCGCCAGCGTGAGCCCGGGCACGGCATCGGCGAGGCGGCGCCAGTCGTCGCAGTCGTCCACGAGCATCCCCGGCTCGGGCTCGAACGCGCACGTCATGCCCCGTTCGGTGGCGTATCCGACGACGTCCGCGACACCCTCGACCAGCCAGCTCCAGCACTGCGCGCGGTCGAGCCCGCCGGCCGGCACCCCGGCCCAGAACGACACGGTCTCGCTACCGAGGTCCGCGGCGACGTCGACGCAGGTGTGCAGGAACGCGACCCGTCGGGCCCGGCCGGCGGCGTCGGCGGTGACCAGCGTCGGCTGGTGCTTGCGCCGCGGGTCGAGGAGGAACCGCGCCCCGGTCTCGACGACGCTGGCCAGCCCCAGCCCGTCGAGGCGCCGCGCGAGCACCGCCGTCCGGGCCGGCAGGCCGGGGGCGAACGGGTCGTGATGGGCGACATCGAGGGTGAGCGCGACGCCGTCGTAGCCGGAGTCGGCGAGCAGGGCGAGGGCGTCGTCGAGGCGATGGCTGGTGAGCCCGTTGGTGTTGTAGGCGTAGCGCAGCCGGGGGTCCGGGTTCACTGCTGGACCTCGGTCCGCTCGAGCACCAGCGCCGCGACCTCGAACCGTCCCCCGTTCGTCGTGAACTGGCCCAACCCCCTCCGTCGGGCCCGCTCCCGGTAGGCCGGGCCGAGCAGCAGTGCGCCGTGGCCGGCGAGCTCAGGCTCCTCCTCGAAGCCGTGCGCGACGGTGACAGCGAGCAGCCCCCGCGGCGGGAGCACCTGCAGGTCCGGCCGCTCGCCCGGCGGCACCACCTGCGCGAGCACCTCGACGAGCAGGTGTGGTGCCCGTCCGCCGAGCCGCAGGAAGTAGACCGCCTCGTACAGGCCGGGCACGGTGTACAGCGCGGCATAGTCGTGCAGGCCCGTCTCCACCTCCCGGCCGGTGTCGCCGCGCCAGCGCACGACGTCGCCCGCCTCGTCGACCACGAGATGCTCGGCCCGTCGCCGCGCGGCCTCGTGCACCGGCAGCTCGCGCTGCGTCGATGGTTCGGTCGCACGCTCGCTCATGAGGCGAGGAGCTGCGCGACGATGTGCCGCCCCGGTTCGCGGTAGAGCGGGTACAGGGCGCCGACCCGCCGCTGCGCGCCCTCGCGGTCGAACCACGCCGGGCCGCCGAGGCGCTCCTGCGCGTCCGGTGTCAGGTGCACCCGCGCCCAGCCGCCCGGGTCAGGTCCCACGGCCGCGAGCCCCTCGTCGTGCTGGAGCAGCCGGCGCACGCCGCGCTCACCGATGCGGCCGTAGGACATGGTCTCGACCTCCAGGCCCGGGACGAGCACCTTCGCCGCGACGGCGTCGCCGTCGGAGGTCCGCAGGTCGACCAGGACGTCGAGACCGACCGCGTGCAGCCCGTCGACCACGTGCGCGTGCAGATCCCCGTTCGTGTCGCTGCCGTCCCAGGTGGGCAGGTCGACCAGGCGCACCGAGGAGCGGCGTGCCAGGACGCGGTCCTGTAGCAGCTCGACGAGCGCCGGCGTGCCACTGCGCGCCCAGCCGAGCATCGCCTGCAGCGCGCGGTCCTCCTCGACGAGGCGCTCGGGCGGGTGCCCGGCGAGCCAGCCGTCGAGGTAGCCGGGCGGGGCCGCCCGGGCGACGAGGTCGAGCGGACCGTGCATGAAGGCCTTGCGGCCCCGCGCGGCCGCGAACTCGTACAGCGCCTTGCGCACGGCGCGGTCGCGGTCCGGGTGCGCCGCCTCCCCGCAGGCCGTGGCCATCACGGGCACCGGCTCGGAGCCGTCTCGCGAGCAGCCGACGGCGTAGACGTCGACGACCCCGAGGTCGGTGCTCGCGAGCTTCACGACGACGTCGATCCCGGCCGCGTCGAGCTGCTCGAGAAGGGCGAGCGCGTCCGGGTCGCGCAGGCCGTCCAGGTCGACCACGACCCCCCGGTCCATCGCCCGGAACGTCGTCGTGTTGCCGTCCCGCTGGAGCACCTCGAGCAGGGCGTGGGTCACTGCCTGGTCGGGGTCGAAGCCCGCGCCCTGCCCGTTGGTGATGACGGTCGTCAGCCAACCTCCAGGCGGCGGTTCCCCCGGCAGCTCCTGGGGCGCCGACGCCACCAGCTCGGCGGGCACCAGCACCGTCTCCCCGTCGCGCAGCCGGCTCATCGGCAGCCACTGCAGGACACGGTCGTCGTCGTAGCGGCCGCCCGCCTCCAGGCACAGCGTGCGTGGGTCCTGGACGCGGCCGGATCCCTGCTTGCCGGCCAGCTCGGCGTAGGACGCCTCGACCCGCTCGACCCGCTCGAGCGCGCGCACCGACAGCACCATCTCGGCCATCTCGCCGAGCGCCCCCGTGCGGGCCTGCTCGCCGGTGGCGCCGTAGCCCAGGCCGCTGCCGCCCGGGTGCCGGGGCGAGGTGTGCAGAGCGGCGCTGTGCAGCGGCACGTCGAGCACATCCAGCCCGGTGATCGGGAACTCCACCACCCCCGGCGGGAACGACGCGAGGTAGCGTTGCGACGCGGTCAACGCGTGCCTGCTCGCGGTTGACACCGGCATGTTCACAGCTCCTCCAGGGGGACGGGAGCCGCTCGGGGCAGCCCGGCGAGCTGGCGGTCGAACAGCGCCAGCACCTGCTTGGTCGACACCGGTGCCGCGTACTCGAACGGGGTGGCGACGGCGTCGAAGTCCAGCCCCGCCACGAGCCCGCGGGCCTCGCGGAGCTCGGCGTGCGACAGCGGGATCTGCGCGTGGAAAGCCTTGTGGCACGACAGTCCGACGGGCGTGTCGCCGTCCAGCTCCACCTTGATCAGGTCGCCGACGAACAGGATCCTGCGCCGCTCGTCGTGCAGCACGGTGTGGCCGGGGAAGTGCCCGCCGCTGCGGTACATGACGAGTCCGGGCGCGAGCTCGTGGTGGTCGTCGGTGGGCCAGGTGACGCGGAACGCCTTGGTCCACGCCAGATCGTCCACCCCGATCGCGAGCACCGGTGGGGCGAGCTCGTCCTGCAGCTGCCACAGCGCGCCGTAGCCGTGCACGTGACTCGCGCCGAGCGCGACCAGCCCGCCGCGGCGGCGCAGCTCCGCCAGCGCCTCCGGCGGGTAGTAGCCGGCACCCTCCCACCCGACCAACCCCGCGTCGGTCTCGAGCACCCACCCGGTGGTGCCGAGCCCGACCTGCGGCTCGCACCAGTATCCGGTGACGCCCGGCGCGACCTCGGCCCACCGGGCCTCGCGGCCGGCGGCGACGGCGGTGTCGGTCGCGAAGTCCCAACCATCCTCGGGCAGGGCGTTGCGCACGTCGGTGCAGACGGGGCACGACGGCGGCGGGGCGAACCACCGTTGCCAGTGCCCGCAGTTGCCGCAGGAGTACGGACGTAGTGCCACGGTCAGCTCCTTTCCGGAGCGGTGTCGATGCGCGTTCCGCTGGCGCTGCGCGCGGCATGCAGGAGTTCGTGCAGGTGCAGGTCGCGGTCCAGGGACCACGGCCACGCGGCCGTGCCCGCGACGGCGGCGCTGAACGCGGCGAGCTGGGCCGTGAACGGGCTGGTGACGGTGTCGAACGGCACCTCGGTCGCGGCACCGGTGCGCGCGTCGATCCGGGTGAGCGTGCCGCCGGGGGTCTGCCCCATCGTGTTCTCCGCGACCAGCTGGGCGCGGGTACCGACGACCTCCAGGTGCCGCCGCGGCAGCGGGTCGGCGGTGTTGAACGAGACGTGCGCGCTGTAGAGCACCCGGCCGCCGGTGCGCCCGGCCAGCACCGCGCCGTCGTCGACCGGGTAGTGGTGCACCCGGCACTGGGTGAGCACGGTGAGCCACTCGAGATCGTCGCCGAGCAGCGCGCCGACCAGGTCGATCCCGTGTGGGGCAAGGTCGACCAGCGCACCCCCGCCGGCCCGGGCCGGGTCGACCCGCCAGTTGTCGTAGGCGTCGCCGGCGGTGGCGATCCGCGCTCCGGAGCTGCGCGCGGGACTCCAGTCCGGCGGCAGCCAGCAGCCGTAGATGATGCGCACAGCCGTGACGGTGCCGAGCTCCCCGGCCGCGACGAGCTCGGCGATGCGCCGGTGCGCCGGGTGGAACCGCTGGTCGAACGCGGTACCGGCGAGGCTGTCGCCCGTCGCGGCGACCAGCGCGCGGGCGTCGGCGACATCGGCGGCCAGCGGCTTCTCGCACAGCACCGGGATCCCGCGCGCGGCGACCGCGGCCACCACGGCGGCATGCGCGTGGTTGGGCGTCGCGACGTAGACGGCGTGCAGGTCCGGACGGTCGAGCAGGGCGTCGAGGTCGCCGGTGGCGAACCCACCGGCCACCGCGGCCACCCGGCCCGCTGCCCGCGGATCCCGGTCGCAGGCACCGACCAGCCGGGCGTTCGGGGTGGCGAGCAGGCCCGGCAGCACGTGGTCGCGGGCAACCCAACCACAGCCGGCGATCCCCCACCCGACGATTCCCGACGGGCTCGTGCGCGGACAACGCCGGTGCGGTGACGATCTCCGCGCACGGGCGGTGTTCACCAGGACTCCGGGAGGTCGAGCAGCAGCCGTCGCCGGACGGCCTCGGACATCGGGAGCCGCTCCCAGCGCTCCGGCAGGTACGAGGCGGCGCGCGGGCCGTACTCCGCGGCCCAGCGCTCGTGCGGCCAGCGCAGGGCACCGGGCTCGGCGGCGGTGCCGTAGAGCGGGTTGGATCGCAACGTCGTGCCCGGCGCGGGGCCCAGCAGCGTCAGGTCCGGCGGCGCGGCGGTGCCGTCGAACGCCAGCCCGAGGGCCTCGGTGGCGGCGAGCTCGGCCGGTTCGGCGGGTCGCGGCGCGCGCACCGCGACGGTCGCCGCGGTCAGCTCCTCCTCCGCGTAGCAGTACGCGTCCGGCAGCAGCGCCGCCCAGGCGTCCGGGTCCAGCGGCAGGCCCGCCGCCCCCGCGGGGTGCAGCGCGTTGTGGCAGTGCCCGAGCAGCACCGCGCCACCGTCCCCCGCATGCCTCCGGGCCGCGGCGACGAACGCCTCCTTGGCGGGCAGGAAGTACAGCGCGTCGTGGCACGCGACGTACCGCGGCCGCTCCGGTGCGGGGAGCGGCCACGGCGCGGTCAGGTCGGCGCAGACCAGCGCGACCGGCGCGCCGGGCGGCAGCACGAACCGCCGCGCGAGCCAGAGCTTCGCGAACACCACGTCGACACCGACCAGGTCGCGGTGCCCGTGCAGCGCGAGGTGGCGCAGCAGGTGCCCGGCCCCGCATGCCAGGTCGACCACCGGCCGCTCCGCGGGTGGATGCGCCGTGGTCAGGGCGAGCGCGGCCAGCCAGCTCGGATCGCTCCACCGGTGCCGGAAGTAGGTGCCGACCCGGCCCAGCCCGAGCAGCTCGACGGCATCGGTGAGCGTGTCCGCGCGCAGCGCCGCGTGCAGCTGCGCGGAGGGTGGCGGCGGCTCGTTCCACCAGTCGTCGGCGTCGGCCAGCAGCACGACCGCCGCGCCGTCGGGGTTCCCGGCGTCGAGCGCGGCCACGGCGCGCTCGCGCACGTCGTCGCGTCCCGCCCGCAACCACGGGATGCTCGCCACCACC
>JBOHEO010000206.1:0-9369 GCA_050701055.1 Pseudonocardia sp.
GACCACGACGGCGAGCACGCAGCGGCACGCCGGGTCGGCGAGCGCTGCCGCTTCGCCGCGGCGACCGCTGCCTGGCGTCCGGTGAGTCGGGCTGCTCGTCCGTGGGCAGCGCGCCGGGCCCGTTCCCGGGCGGTGCCCAGCGCGGTCGTCGGGAACACGCCCGGCTCCAGCACCTCGAATCGCAGCGCGGTCTGCACTCGGGGCAGCGGGACCCGCAGGACGGCCGTCACCGGGACCGGGAACCCACTCCGCTGCGCCCCGACGGCGGCGAGCGCGTCTGCGGGTGTCAACTCGGCGGCAAACTGCACCAGGGCCAGGGTCTCGACCCCGGCTGCGGGCAGCTCGACCGGCAGGCGCGCGAGGTACTGCGCGACCGGTTCCCCCGCCTCGGGACCGAGCCGGATGCTGCCCACCGCGAGCAGCGGCCCGGTCGGAGCAAGCCGCGACCCCGCGTACCACGCGACGGTGAGTGCGACGATCACGCAGCCCGCCAGCACCGCGATCCGGCGCGCCGGGCGCATCAGTCGCGCAGCCGGTCCAGCGCCCGCGCCAGGTCGTCCGGGTAGGGGCTGGTGAACCCGACCCACCGCCGGTCGGCGGGATGGTCGAACCCGAGGGTGTGCGCGTGCAGCCACTGCCGCTCCAGCCCCAGCCGTTCGGCCAGCGTGGGGTCGGCCCCGTAGGTCAGGTCGCCCACGCACGGGTGGCGCAGCGCGGACAGGTGCACCCGGATCTGGTGGGTGCGTCCGGTCTCGAGGTCGACCTCGAGCAGCGACGCCGCGCGAAACGCCTCGATCGTCTCGTAGTGGGTGATGCTCGGCTTGCCCCCGGCGACGACGGCGAAGCGGTAGTCGTGCTTGGGATGGCGGTCGATCGGGGCGTCGATGGTACCCCGCGACGGGTCGGGATGACCCTGGGCGAGAGCGTGGTAGCGCTTGGTCACAGAGCGCTGTTTGAACGCGCGCTTGAGCACGGTGTAGGCGTGCTCGGACTTGGCCACGACCATCGCACCGGTGGTACCGACGTCGAGGCGGTGCACGATGCCCTGCCGCTCGGCCGAACCGGAGGTGGAGACCCGCATACCGAGGGCGGCCAGCCCGCCGAGCACCGTGGGCCCGACCCAACCGGGGCTGGGGTGCGCCGCGACCCCCACCGGCTTGTCCACCACGACGATGTCGTCGTCGTCGTGCAAGATCCCCAGCCCGGCGACCACCTCGACGGGTCCGGTGATGTTCGGTGCTGTGCTGTCCGGCGCGGCGGACGGCTCGGGCAGCTGCACCTCCAGCCACGTGCCGGCGACGAGCCGGTCGGACTTCCCGGCTGCGCGCCCGTCCACGGCCACCTGCCCGTCCTCGGCGAGCGTGGCCACCACCGTGCGGGACAGGCCCAGCAACCGCGACAGGCCGGCGTCGACGCGCATCCCGTCAAGTCCGTCGGGGACGGGGAGTTGGCGGGTCTCGGTCACGTGCGCTTCCTCGAGGTTCGCGTGCCGTCCAGTTCGTGGCCGAGCATCGCCAGCAGGACGAGCAGCACGCCACCGCTGACGATCGCGGAGTCGGCCAGGTTGAACACCGGCCACACGCTGCCATCGGGGGCGAAGAGGGACACGGTGTCGACGACGTGGCCCTGCAGCGGGCCGGGCGAGCGGAAGATCCGGTCGGTGAGGTTGCCCAGCGCGCCGCCGAGTACCAGCCCGAGGGCGACAGCCCAGCCGGTGGATCGCAGCTTCCGGGCGACCCGGACGATCACCACCACGACCGCGACCGCGACCAGCGTGAGCACCCACGTATAGCCGGTGGCGAGGGAGAACGCGGCCCCCGGGTTGCGGACCAGTACCAGGTAGACCGCGCCACCCAGCAGCTCCACCGGCGCGCGGTCCGCCAACCGGGCCACCCCGACGATCTTCGTGACGACGTCGGCGACGAGCACCACCGCGGCGATCACGGCGAGCAGCCGCACCCGGCGGTGCGCGGCGACGGCACTGGGAGCACTCACCCCCCCATCCTCCCCTGACGCAACACGGAATCGGTCCTGCGGGGTCGTCGGGGGTCGCAGCGGGGTTCGGGCGCCCCAGGGCCGGGGAAGCACCGGCCTGGCGGAAGCGGCGACATGCGTCCCTGGAGGTGCGGGACACATCAGACCCAGCGTTCACGCCCGGCCCTGGGGGCCATGGAGGATCACTTAAACCGAATGGGAGCGTGGGGTACATGACGAATGGCGACTAAGGTGTAGTCATTGCCATTCGCCGGTCGGACCGTGGTCACGGGCGATGTGCGACCCGCTGTTACCCTGCACCGGTGGGAAACGAATGGGTGAGGGACACCGTGGGAGCTATGGGGTCACGGCGGTCGCGGCCGGGGCGGCAGCGGTACTGCGGCTGCGGTACGTGCTTGGCGGCGGACAACACCGAACAGCAATGCGCCCGCTGTCAGCGGGATTCTCGGGATAAGTTCGTCACCCCGCCCGAGGTGCCGGCCGAGTGCTGGCAGGGCGAGCCGCTCCGCGAGGCTTTTGCCGTCCAGCATATCGGGCGGGTGATTCGCGCCTATCGGATGAGTCCACATCACCACGCGGTGCACGGACCCAAGGGCATTACGCAGGGGTTGCTCGGTCAATGGATCAGTCTGAGCCAGACCCAGATCAGCAAGATCGAGACGGGCCCACAGATCCTCAATCTGGATACGTTACGGCACTGGGCGCGGGTGCTGCTCATTCCCCAGGAGTGGTTGTGGTTTGATCTCTCCGGCCAGGGCGACAAGAGTTTCCGGAACCTGGACGATACCGATGACGACGTGCCCGCGCCGGGCTCGGACGCCGGACCAACGACGTCAGCACATGTTTCCTTCGGTGCTAGCTTCCTCGGTGGTAATCTTACCCGCTGCTGCGACTGGCGGGTGAGGATGATGAAAAGATGCTGAAACGACGCGCATTAGTGCAGGCTGCGGTACTCGCGAGACTGGGGCTCGGTGTGGGCGGTATCGCTGCGATCTTGGAGGTCGTTCGGCACGAGCTCGACCGCTCGGTCGCGGACGAGCGGGGCGCCGCGGGTGTGGACGAGTGGCAGGCGATCGCCCTCGACTACCGGCAAACCTCCGGTACCATCCCACCGGCCACGTTGTTGCAGATGCTGCTCGTCGATCTCCACGGTCTGGAGCTGGCGATGCAGCGTCATCCGGACGAGCGGGCCCAGCGGGAGCTGGTGCGGGTCGGCGCGCTGCTGGCCGATGTCACGGCACATACGGTGGGCAATTTGGGTGATCTCGTTGCGGCGCGGCGCTGGTGGCGAACTGCTCGCCGTGCCGCTGATGAGTCCGCCGATCCTTTCACGGTGTTCTGGGTTCGGGGCCGTGAGGTGGTCCGCGCTGGTTATGAGCGCCGTCCCGTCCGAGACATCCTGCAACTCGTCAATGAGGCGGAGGCACGCCTGGGCAAAGCGCCATCAGCGTGCTTGCCGGGGTTCTGGGCGGGGAAGGCGCAGACGTTGGCGCTCGCGGGGCGACACGGTGAGGCTGAGCAAGCCTTGTGCCAGGTACGAGAGTGCGCCGACAAGCTCCCGGCGTCCGTCGGCCACAGCAATTCACCGTATGATTGGAGAGAGGAGAACTTACACCACACCGAGAGCTTCGTTTACTCACACGCGGGGAGCTTCGCCGAGGCGGAGCAGGCGCAGCAGGCGGCGTTAACGCTATACACCGATGCGAACCTGCGCGACCCGGCCAAGATTGAACTGCATCGGGCGCTGTGCCTCGTCCGGAGCGGCGACTTCGCGCAGGGTGCGAACCACGCCCAGACAGTCATTACCGATTTGCCGGTGATGCATCGCTGCCGCGTGCTCGCCGATCTTGGTCAGAAGGTGCTGGGTGCCATCCCGGCGGGCGAGCGGCGCAACACCTGGGCACAGGAGTATCGCGAGTGCCTCGAGGTGTCATTGCCTGGCGAGGCGGGCAACTCGCTACCGGGCACAGCACGGACATGATTTCCTGGCCACGTCAGACCCGACTCCGCGAGTTGCGGCGCGACCCGGGCTGTGAGCTGACGATAGATGTCCTGCTGACCTGCTACGACGGCAGGGCTGGCGGCAGATCTCCCCAGCTTTCGAACTGTCGTCTTGCTGCTCGGCACCCTAACGCCCGGACTCCCCACGCCATCGGGCCAGCCGGCCGGCCCGGTCGACCGCACGGATCCGCTCCTCGGCGGCATCCCGGGCGCTTGCGGTGGTGACCACGAGCAGCTGGTCGAGCTCGCGCAGGCGGGTCTGACCGTTGGGGGTGAAGGCCGACTCGTCACGAACCAGAAGGCTCACCGTCGCGCCCGGCGGCAGCCGCAGCTCCGCCAGGTACACCCCGCGCAGCTGGGAGCCGACCGGTACCCGCACCTGGAGCAGGTCGGCACCCAGCTCGTCCAGCGGCGCGGCGTCGACCTCGATCTCCCGCAGCTGTGCCGCGCGGGACACCCCGAGCATCCGGGCCACCCACGGCAACGTCGTGCCCTGCACCAGAGTGAGCACGACGACCAGCACGAACACGACGTCCACCAGCGCCTGGGCACCCGGCGCACCCTCGCGGACCGCGATCAGCGCCAGCACGATCGGCACCGCTCCGCGCAGCCCGGACCAGGACAGGAAGGCCTGCTCGCGCCAGGGCAACCGGAACGGTGTCGCCGCCACGATCACTGACAGCGGACGGGCCGCCACCACCAGCACCACCCCGGCGATCAGCGCCGGCACGACCGCGTCGAGCAGCCGGGGCGGGGAGGCGTAGAGCCCGAGCAGCACGAACAGCCCGATCTGGGCGAGCCACCCCATCCCTTCGGCGAAGGACAGCACGCCCCCGCGGTGCGGCAGCTTCGAGTTGCCCAGCACCAGCGCGCAGACGTAGGTGGCCAGCAGGCCCGAGGCGTGCGCGAGCTGACCGGCCGAGTACGCCAGGACGCACGCCGCGATCGCGGCCAGCGGGTACAGGCCGGTCGACGGCAGCGCGGCCCGACGCAGCGCCCACGCCCCGCCGAGGCCGAGCAGGACGCCGATCACCCCGCCGGCGGCGAGCTCGTAGACCACCAGCACCGGGGTGAGCCAGGTGATCGGGTCGTCGGAGGCGAGCAGGATGACGGCCAGCACCACCGGCGCGTCGTTCATGCCGGCCTCCAGCTCCAGCGTGCCCGCCAGGCGCCGGCTCACCCCGACCCCCCGCAGCACGCTGAACACCGCCGCGGCGTCGGTGGACGACAGGACCGCGCCCCACAGGAACGCGACCCGCCAGTCGAGGTCGAGCAGGTAGTGCAACGCGACCCCGACCACCGCGATGCTCACCGCGACCGCGGCCGTCGACAGTGCGACCCCGAGCCCGAGCGAGGGCCGGACGGCCGGCCAGCGCGTGGTGAGCCCGCCCTCGACCAGGATCAGCACGAGCGCGGCCAACCCGATCGACTCCGTCAGCCCGGCGTCGGAGAACTGGAACCCGAGCACCGACTCGCCGATCAGGATGCCGATGCCCAGGTAGAGCAGCAGGGACGGCAACCCCAGCCGCACCGAGGCCCGCACGGCAAGGACCCCGAGCAGCACGACCGCAGCCACGACGCCGAGCAGAACCTCCAGGCCCGCCATCCCCACCTCCGCCGGGCCCGACACTATCCCGCCGCGAGTTGCGCATCTCGGCACGGCGAGTTGCGCGTTTCAGCACGGCGAGTTGCGCATCTCGGCACCGCCGGTCGGGGTGGTTCGGTTAGCCGATCGGGGTCATCCGGCATGCCAGGTGAGGGTGGCCGCCCACCGGGGCGGCGCGGGTATCTCGCCCAGCGCCGAATCGACCTCGGCGACCCGCTCCGGTGGTAGGCAGAGCCGGCGGGTCACCTCCACAGGATCCTGCCGCGGTGGGTCCGTCCGTTCCCACCGAACCACCTCCGGGGAGATGCCGAGCTCGCGCAGGACGGCATCGGCGTCGTCGGTAGTGGCCGGGGGCGGGCGGTGCAGGTCGTGGAAGCGCACCCACAACGGGTCGAGCCACGCCATCGGATGCTGGGCAGACATCTCGACGACGACGCCGCGGCGGGCAGCGGCGGTGAGCGCGGCGACGAACGGCGGAAGGTCGACGACGTTGTGCAGCACGTGGTGGGAAACGACCACATCCGCGGCCCCGGCCTCGGCGGTCGCAGCGGGCCACCGCCCGAGCACCGTGCGGTGGGGGACTCCGCGGGCGGTGGCATCAGCAGCGAACGTCTCGAGCATGTCCTGCTGCTGGTCGACGCCCGTGAGGTGGGTGGCCGGTCCGATCAGCGCGAACGCCGCATCACCCCCGCCGCAGCCGACGTCGAGCACCGTGCCTCCATTGCCGAGCATCCCGAACCCCGCAACCCGGGACGGGGTATTCGCCGGCACTGCCCTGGCGGCGAAGTCGCGGGTGTTGTGCCCCCAGGGATCCGCCGATGCAGCGGCCAGGAGCTCGGGCGGGAGCCCACGTCCGGACTGAAGATCCGCCCACCGCTGGGCCGCCGGGCCGGTCATCGGGCAAGCCTACCTCCGACGCCGGCGCAGCCGGTCCCGCGCCGAGGCACGCGCGGCGGGCCCCGGTCCTTCGCTCTCGCCGGTTCCGAGGATCCCGACGACAGCATCGAGCGCGCCGTGCACCGCCCGGCGCAGCGCGATGAACGGCCCGGTGAGCAGGCCGTCGCCGCGCAGTTCACCGTCGGCGGCGGTGACGGCGGAGCGGACCCGCTCAACGGTGGTGGGATCACACAGTATGAGGTGTACCTCGTCGCCGACCACGCGCATCCGCATCTGGCCCGTCGCGATCTGCTCCGCGGTGACGTCGCTGGTGGTGTCGATGTCGAGCGCGTCGACCTGACCGGTCACCGCGTCGGCGTCGACCCCGAGCGCGGCCAACGCTCGACCGGCCATGCTGTCCCCGGAGACGAAGAGGGCCTCCAGCAGGTGGTGGCTACCCACGGGCGCGCCGCCGGCGAGGCGGTTTGCCCGGGCAAGAACCTCCTCGGCGGCCGGCGTCATCGTCTCGCCGGTCGCTGATGCTCCCCGTCCGGATGCTGCGGCTTTGAGCACCGTCTCCCGGATCATGTCGAGGGACGCGCCTCCCTGGGTCAGGATCTGAGCCGCGACGCCGCCCCCCTCGCGCAAGATGGCCAGCAGGATGTGCTCGGTTCCGATCTCGTTCTGCTTGAGCCGCAGCGATTCGCGCAGCGACAGCTCCAGCACTTTCTTGCTCCGCGGGGTGAATGGGATACTGCCCGACGGCTCGCAGCTGCCCGGGCCGATCATGGCTTCGACCGCCGCCCGGCAGCTCTGCGCGGTGTATCCGAGTTGGCGCAGGGCGCGGCTGGCCGCCGCGTCGCCGGGTGGCGCGAACAGCCCCAGCAGCAGGTGCTCGGTGCCGATGTAGTTGTGCTGGAGCTCGCGGGCCTGCTCCTGCGCCCCGACGACCACTCGGCGTGCGTCTTGGTTGAATCGTTCGAACATGGCTCCATGGTGCAAACCATGTCAATACGGTGGTTCTGATAGGGGTGACTGCTATGGAGAGGGACTGGGAGGCCCGCCTCGACGCATGGCGTGAGGAACTGGAGCTACTTGCCCGGGCCGAGGGAACGGCATGGGTGTCGCTGGCCGAGGCGGAGTCGGCGGCCGGTGTGTCACGGTCGGCCCTGCGGGCGTGGTACCGCACCGGCGAGATCGCGTCGCGCCTGGTCGACGGACCGCACGGGCCGCAGCGACTGGTCCCGCTGGACGCGGTGCTCGCCCGGGCCGAACGCTCGGCCCGGATCCGGGCGCGCACCGAACGCGACGCCGTCCTGACCGCACAGGTCGCGCTGCTGCGCGATCGCGTCGATCGGTTGGAGATGCGTCTGGCCGCGCTGGAAGATCGCTGAGCGCCGGCCCGATCACCGGGCGGGTCGGACGCCGACCTGCCAGCGCGCGTCCATCGGGACTCCCCGGTCCCGCTGACCGTGTCGGCTCGGTGCGCCGGAGCGGACCATGATCGCGATTCTCACAGCCCGTCATCAGTGCCGTGCGCGCCACCGACTGTCCACCAGGGCGTCGCCGTTCGGTCCGCGCTTGCGGACCGGATCGCGGTGTCGCACTGTGAGCCAATGCGTGCTCACGAGGCTGCCGATCCGGATGTGCCGCAGGAAGACTCCGAGCAGACCTTCGACCGGCTGGTCGACGAAGGCGAGCAACGCCTCGGGCGCTCCTGGTCGGGCCTGCTCACCACCGGATTCCTCGGGGGGCTCGACGTCGGAACCGGGGTACTCGCGCTGCTGCTCGTCGAGCATGCCACCGGAAGCACCCTGCTCGGCGGGCTGGCCTTCGCGATCGGCTTCATCGCGCTGACGCTGGCCAGAAGCGAGCTGTTCACCGAGGACTTCCTGGTCCCGGTGACCGCCGTCGTCGCAAAAAGGGGAACCCTGGTCGGGTTGGGCCGGCTGTGGAGCTCGACGCTGGTGATGAACCTCGCGGGTGGGTGGGTCGTCACCGGGCTGGTCATGGCGGGGTTTCCCAGCCTGCGTGAGTCGGCGGTGAAGGCGGCCCTGTTCTACATCGAGTTGGGCACCAACTGGCGTGCGTTCACCCTCGCCCTCGTCGGCGGCATGCTGATCACGCTGATGACGCACTTGCAGCACTCCACGGAGTCCGACGGCGTGCGGCTGGTCCCGGCCGTTGTCATGGGCTTCCTGCTCGGTGCCGGACAGGTCAATCACGCCATCGTCGCGTCGCTGGTCTGTTTCGCCGCGTTGCACGCGGGGGCACCGTTCGGGTACGCCGAGTGGCTCGGCCTGTTCGCCTTTGCCGTGCTCGGCAACATGATCGGAGGGCTCGGTCTGGTCACGATGCTGAGGCTGCTGCAGGTGCCGAACAAGGTGCTGGCCGAGCGCGACGGGGAGCGCCCACCGACCTGATCCACCGTGCCGAACGGCCGACTCGCCGTACCGAAACGGCCAACTCGCCGTGCCGAAACGGACAACTCGCCGTGCCGAAACGGACAACTCGCGGGTCGGGGTCCCCGCGGGCCGGGTGCGGGGTCAGGGGGTGCGGGTGAGCTGGATGCGGGTCTCCAGGCCGTCCGCCACCGACCCCACCAGCGTCGGATCCGTCACCGGCGCGAACGCCACCGACGTCGCCAGCACCTCGCCGGCCAGGAACGCCTCGTGCGCCCGCACCGCGGCGAGGACGAGGTCGGGGGCGTCGAGGGTCAGGGCGATGCGGTCGGACACGTCGAGGCCGGCGTCCCGGCGGGCCTGCTGCACCAACCGCACCACGTCCTTGGCCAGGCCCTCCGCGGCCAGCTCCGGTGTCACCGTCGCATCCAGCACCACCAACCCGGTGTTGGCGGGCAGCGCCGCGGTCGCGGTGTCGTCCCCCACCGG
>JBOHEO010000207.1:0-9349 GCA_050701055.1 Pseudonocardia sp.
GCCCCGGACTCGTCTCTGTGCTCGCGCAAGCGCTCGCCGGGGCATGCGGCCTCCGGCCGGTCCCCGGCGGCGCGCGCGAACACCGCGGACCGGGGCGCGACACCGCCAACACCAACGGCAGTGGGGGAGCTGAACGGATAAGGACGAAGGACAATGTCCTCGCCGGACGGGCAGGTCTCCGAGATGGTGAAAACGGCGGCGGGCGGCGGCGGTACGGAGTGGGGCGGGTCCGCGCCATCTCGTCGACCTCCCGGAGGGGCTACCATGCCGCAACCGGAGGGCAAGCCGGGCAGGGTGGTCGGGGAGCAGGGACGCCAAGGACGGGCGTCCGCTGTAGCTGGTCGTCTCAACGACGAAGGGTTGCCCTCCGGTCGTGGCATGATCGGGCTACGCCAGGTCGACGAGATGGCGCTCTGGATGTACCAGCCCATGAGAACCTCGTTGTCCCACACGCGCATCTCGCCGTGCCACATGTAGCCGCCGCCTTCGAGCGGCGTGCCACGGGTGACGGCGACGATCTCCACGGTGTCACCGCGCTGGCTCATGCGGACCTGGTGGGGTTGAGGACCTCCACGCCGTCTTTCCACGACTGCCAGCACGCCCACCAGTCACCGGTGAGGTCGATGCGGTGGGTCTCGTCGCCGGCCAGCTCGTCGGTGGTGATGCCGAGGGCGCGTGCGAGGGTCTTGGTGACCGGCAGCGTCGGCTACGTCTCGCCGGACTCGTAGCGACGGATCTGCCGGCGGTCCACGCCGACCTTCGTGGCCAGGTCGCCCTGGGACATGCCCAGTTCACTGCGACGTTGCCGGATGACTTCGTTCATCTCCATGTTGTCCACCCGTTGACGGGGACTTTCCTGTCCTGAGCGTCGGACGCTACCGTCCACGTCATGCGGACTGGCGTGCCCCTGACATGTGACGCTTACGTCCTTCACGCCAGGGTCGAAGAAGTCCTCTTTTGAGGACTAAATTGTCACTCGTGAAGGAGTGCAGTCCGCATGATCCAGAACTTCACGGTCGATCAGACCCGAACATTCAGCTCGGTCCTGCTGCTCGGCGTCGAGCCCAGACCGCGTTCGGCGACCCGTACCGGCAGGAGACCGCCAAGGACGGCACGCCCAAGTGGGTCGCCCAGCTCGCGGCCGAGTTCCGTGCGTTCGGGGCGCCGCAGCACGAGCTGATCAACGTCGGTGTCACGTGCGAGAGGGACCTCGGGGAGGGGCTCATGCCCGGCACGCCGGTGGACTGGGCCGGCCGTCAAACCGCGTCCCGCTGAGGCGGTGAGTTGACATGTGGGTGACCGCGCGGAGCGCTTCCCGTGTCAATGCCCACTTGACGTCTGGCGGCACCGGTCGGCGGGGACGGGTTGTGGAGAACGACGAGTTCGCCGCCTTCGGCCGCAGGATCATCCGGGCTGCGGGGCGTCGGATCGCGACCGTGACCAGGCCGGTGAACAGCTTGTTCACCCAGCCGCCCGGAGCGTCTGATGGCGCGAGAGCACCCAGACGGCGATCACTCACGAGGAGACCAGAACATGCACCCACCCGACCTTGCCCCGAGATCACGGGCCCGGCGACGCGCACCATGTCGGCTGGTGGAGCGGCCGGCCCGCCGTGAACCAGAGACCGGCACCACGGCGGTACCACCGGCACGCGACGATCCCCCCGACGAGCCGAACCGGTCGACACCACACGGCCCCGGCGACGCACATCGCGGCTCCGCCGACACCCGAGCGGTATCTGCGGTGAGCGTCTGAGGGAAGGCCGCAACACCGGTTCCGGCCCTACTTGTGTGCTAACTGTCACCTGTGGTCGGTGCTGTCGGGGGTGTCGAGCCAGACGTGTTGGTGGTCGGGGGTGACGGTGAGGCCGAGGCGTTCCCAGCCAGGTCGGCCGGCGCCGGTCCACAGCTGGTGTGCGTCCTTGATGTGTCTCCAGAGTGGGTCGGCCCGGCTTCGCGGAGCTGATGGCGGCCGACGTCGATGTTGTGGTCGATCCGCGGAACACAGAATCATCACATACACACTCAACCCAGAGGCTTCTGTTTCACCACCACATTCTACGAGTACCAGACCGGCTACCACGGTGGCTTTGACGAGCTGACCCACGAGCTCCAGCGGGCACACGCACATCACGTGGTCGTACCTTCTCTCGAACACCTCTCCGGTCACCCGCTCCTGCAAGACATGATGCTCGCGCGCCTAACGCGGGAAGCCGACGCACACGTGTGGGTGGTGACGCGCCATGACCGTCCCGGGCCAGTGGACAGACGTGGTGGTAATGATTGTCAGGTGAGTCGAACCGATGAACAACCTGGCACCGGGCAGGACGAGTATGCGGCGTCGGCGGAGTACCTCCACCTGCTCAGTGTGCCCATGTACCGGGCTGGGTACCGATGTACTGCTCGACACCGTCACCAACGACGTGCTGGTCGCAGAGCCGTCCGGCCCGGTGCGCGCCGTACTCCTCGCCCGCCTGGCGGACCGAGGCGACGCTGCTCGGGTCACCGTGTACCCCGGCGGCGCGCTGGACGTGCCGCTGCCCGACCGGCTCGCGGCCGTCGTCGGCATGCACATGATCGGCCACCTGTCACCGGAGGAGCGGTGCAGGCTCCTGGTCGCCGTGGCGACCCGCCTCACGCCCGGGGGGCCGGTGGTGCTCAACGTGCAGCCCCCGGAGACGCCCACGGCGCGGCGATAGCGGCGTTCCCGTGGAGCGGTGTCCCGGTCGGCGGGCTGACCTATGAGGGCACCGGCCGCGCCGACGCGACCGGGCCCGACTCCGTGCACTGGCGGATGGACTACCGCACCCGCTGGGGCGACACCATCCTCGCCACCGCGAGCGCGGAATACGTGTGGTGGACCACGTCCGCCTCCGGGCTGGCCGCGGAACTCACCGCCGCCGGACTCACCACCACCGTCGACCGTGACCTTGTCGTAGCCCGTAAGGATGCGAACCCTGCTATTTGAACATCATGTTCAGGAGTGGTTGCCTCCGGCATGACCCTCGACGCCGGGCTGGCCGCCGGCCGGGATCGTCCCCACCATTGCGTGAGCACAGTTGTACCCACTTTCACATTAGTCAACGTGCATATAAGCATCTGACCTGCCCGCCGAGCGCGAAGGGAACCCACCCTGACCGCGACCGAGCACCGTCCGGCCGAGCAGCATCAGCACACCCGCGGCCCCGGCTGCGGGCACGCCTCAGTGCTGCACGCCGACCACGTCGACTACCTGCACGACGGGCACGTGCCTGTGGTTATGGATCGTTGCCTCATCGGCCAGGCCGAGGCGAACCGTTGCCTGACCGCCGCTCCAGCAACGACACCACCCGGCCACCAGCCTGCTGGACACTGGCTGGTGGGGTAGCTGACTCAGATGCGTCGTTGTCGGGAGAACGGGCCGTGACAGTGCGGAACAGGTCCGGCGGTACCCGACACTGCTCGATGAGCTGCGCCGCGGCGATGCCTTCCTGCTCCAACAGCTCCACAGCCCTCGGCAGCAACGACGGCTGCTCGATCGCGCTGACCAGTCCCGGCTCGTTTCGGCGCCAACCACGGGCCGAGATGGTGGTCATGGCGTTGCGGTAGGACACGTCGCCGAGTCGTCCGAGCCAGCGCGCGCGAAAAAGCAGGGCCTGAATACTCACACCCCACTGCTCCTTGAGCCGGGCCAGGGACTGCCAGACGTTGCCGCCCATGGTGGCCGGGAGCAGGTCGCGGATCTGCTCGGCGGGCATCAACAGCTCGGCGGCGAAGCGGTGCGCCTGGTCCTCAACGATCCGGCCGCCCGGCTCGGCGTCGCCGTGCATGACCACGTGCCCCAACTCGTGAGCCACGTCGAACCGCTGGCGGTAATAATCCCGCTTGATCGGATTCAGGATCACGACCGGCCGCAGGCGGCTGTCGAACGAATAGGCGTCGACCGAAGCTGCCTGCGGCGGGCTGAACACCACCAGCACACCGCGGTTCTCCACCAACCGGACAAGGTGACCGGCAGGCCCGGACTCGATCCCCCACTGCTTGCGGACAAGCTGCGCGGCACGCTCGGGGCCGTCACCCTCCCGGGCATCCACCGACACCGGGAAGCTCGGCACATCGGGCGCGGGGAACTCGACGTGCCGTTCCAGGCTGGTCGCGATGTCCACAGCCACCTGGCCGTAGGCGTACGCCTGGTCACGGGCAAGCTGACTGGTCGAGCGCAGCGAGCGGAAATGCGGCGTGGCGCTCAGCGCCGCCACGTCGTCCGGGCGGACCGCGAAGAAACCCGGCTCGACCGACAAGCTCAGCGCCAACTGCGCCACGGTTGCGGCCGTGGGCCGCTTGGCCCCGGACTCCCACGCCGCCACGGCTGTCGGGCTCTTGTCGATCAACGCCGCAAGGTCGCTCTTGCGCAGGCCCGCCAAATGTCGGGCCAGAGCCAGGCGGGCTCCGTCGAAGAATGCGGCGACCTCCACCTTCCGGTCGACCGATGGCGTGCGAGGACTCACCTGTCACCAATACCACGGCTGTCGCGTCGCTCTTGCGCCAGCCGACGCATCTGCACATCCGCGTCCGGCACGGTGCTCGGTCCGGTCGGCATCGGCGTCCCGTCAATGCGGCGTCCTCCATCAGCGGGCGCGATGCCCAGGAGATCCTGCCGCCAGTGCCAGGCCTGGCCGCCTCCGGAGTTCAGGCGGGCACGACCCAGGACCAACTCGACCTGCCGACTCAGCGGGTCGAGGCTGTGTGCGACCACATAGGTCTCGAAGTCGAGGTCTCGTCCGGCGGCAAGCATGGCCTCCAAACCGCCGACCTCCTCCGGCTGCAGGTCATCGAACAGCGAGGGCTGCGGCGGCTCGGGGTTACGCTGGCGGGCCACCCGCTGCTTCGTCGGACTCTTCTGCGGCCAGGGCAGACAGTCGAGCTTGCCGAAATTACACGAGGCGAGCAGGAACCGATGCTCACCGTGTGCCCAGCCGGGGCTGCCGTTGAGGTTGGCGCGGCGCACCAGACCGGCGTCCACCCGCGGCATGATGTCAATGTCCTGCTCGGACAGCTGGTCGTACAACACATCCAGGTCGGCGTCGTCGTTGCCGGAGTGCACGGCGTAACGCTCGCAGGCGAACACCCGGTCCAGGCGGTCACGAAACAGCGTGTACCGGGTGTTGCCGAGCCAGGCCGCGTCGTGGCCGTCGGGCTCGGAGTACGTTTCCAGCGACCGGGTGGTGGCCGACAGGTACGCCCAGCGCACGCCGGCCAGGACCCCGACTCCGCCGAGCTCCGCAATGACGTCCTGCTGTTCACTCACGGCGCTGAAGCTACACCATGTCCAGTAATTGCTGCGCCAGGCTCAACCGCGCCGGCGTGTCAGGGTGGCGAACTGCACCCGCGACACCCGACGTCGGCGGGCTGTGCGACAGCGGTGACCAGCCTGGTCGCGCGGACGTCGCACCGTCCCTCCACTCGCCCCACTCCCCCGGCGACGAGCTGCCGGCAGGCCGACGACTCCGGGCCGGCCGGCCGGGATTCGCGGCCGACACTCCGGACCGCTCGACGCGGACTGTCGGGGGGCCGCGCTACCGTGGCGCCGATCGCGAAACGAGAGGTGTCGCTGATGTCGGTCGGTCTACCCGTCGAGCACTCCACCCGCGCCGAGGTGCTGACGCTCTACGGTCCGCTGCTCGAGGGGCTGGCCCGCTCGCCCGGTGTCGACCCACGGCGGTCGGCGCTGGTGGACGAGGCGGGCGAGGTGTGGAGCCGGCCGGGTTTCGACACGGTCCTTTCGGAGTCACGCTTGAGCTTCCGGCCGTTCGACTACCAGCTCGCCACGATGCAGACGGTGCTGCGCCGGATGCGCGGCCGCGCGATCCTCGCCGACGAGGTCGGCCTGGGCAAGACGATCGAGGCCGGGCTGGTGCTCTCCGAGCTGCGGATGCGGGGGCTTGCCGACCGCGCGCTCGTGGTCACTCCGGCCGGGCTGGTCGGCCAGTGGCGCGAGGAGCTGGAGCGCAAGTTCGCCCTGCCCACCACCGAGGCCACGCGCGGTGGGTGGGACGCAGGCGATGACCGGCCGGTGGTTCTGGCGTCCCTGGCCGCGGCCCGTCGCGACCCGCTGAAGTCCGCCGTCACCGACGAGCGGTGGGACGTCGTGATCATCGACGAGGCGCACCGGCTGCGCAACCCGACCAGCGCGTCGGGCCGCCTGGCCCGCGCCCTGCGCACCCGGTACCTGCTGCTGCTCACCGCCACCCCGGTGGAGAACCGGTTGCAGGATCTCTACGAGCTGGTCAACCTCGTCGCGCCGGGCCTGCTCGGCACGGTCGCCCAGTTCCGCGGCGCCCACGGCACCGCCGACACCGGCGTCGATGCCCTGCGCAACGTCGCCGCGCTGCGCACCCGCACCCGGCAGATCATGGTCCGCCACCGGCGCAGTGAGGTCGCGGTCATGCTGCCGCAGCGGCTCGCCGAGACGGTGCTGGTCACCCCGTGCGACGCCGAGAGAGCCCTCTACGCCGAGCTCACCACGCGGATCCGGGCCGAGGGCCGCGCGGCATCGCCGTCGCAGCGCCTGACGCTGCGCAGCCTCACCCGGCTGGCCGGCTCCAGTCCGGCCGCGGTGGCGCCCACCCTGCGCAAGGTCGGCTGGCACGACCTTGCCGAGCGTGCAGGGGCAATCGTGCGACCCCGCAAGGCCGACGAGCTGCTGGCCCGGCTGCGCACCCACGTCGAGCGCGGGGAGAAGGTGCTGGTGTTCACCGCGTTCCGGCACACCCTCGACGCGCTCGCCGCAGAGGTCGCCGCGGCGGGCATCCCGGCAGCCTGCTACCACGGCAGCCTGTCCCGGCGGGAGAAGGACGCCGCGGTCGCGACGTTCTCCGCGGACATGCCGGTGCTGCTCTCCACCGAGTCGGCCGGCGAGGGCCGCAACTTGCAGTTCTGTCACGTCATGATCAACATGGACCTGCCGTGGAACCCGATGCAGATCGAACAGCGCCTCGGCCGCCTGCACCGCGTCGGCCAGGAGCATGACGTGCTGCTGGCCAACCTGGTCTCCCGCGGCACGATCGAGGAGCGCATCCTGCGCGTGCTGGAGTCGAAGATCAACCTCTTCGAGCTCGTGGTCGGCGAGCTCGACATGATCCTGGGCCGGGTCACCGACGACTTCGACTTCGAGTCCTCGGTGTTCACCGCCTACGTCGCCGCCGAGGACGACGCCGCGTTTGCCGCCTCGCTCGACGACCTCGGCGCCGATCTGGCCCGCGCGCGCACCGACTACCTGCGCACCCGCGGCGCGGTCGACCAGCTGGTCGGGGAGGACTGAGGATGGACCCCGGGCTGCGGTTCTGGCTGCGCTATGTCGACCACTGTGGCGGTCTCACCGAACCCGCCACCGACGGCACGCTGGTCGTCCTGCCACCGTCGGAGGCCGCGGAGTTCGACCTACCCGACGAGCTGATCGTCACCTCCGACCCCGACGTCGCCCGCGAGGACGGCGTGGTGCTGCTGACCACCGGCCACCCGGCGCTGATCCGGGCGGCCGACGCCGCACTGACCGGTGGGGACATCGGGATCATCTCACTCACCGCACCGACCACTCCGGCGCCGGCCATGGCTCAGCTGGAGGACAAGGTCCGCGAGCAGTTCCCGGTGGAACACGGGCGGATCGACGTCTCCGGGTTACCGGTACGCATCGACCGGCCGGTGTTGCGGGTCGGCGCGCTGGTGACGTATACGGTATCCGCCGAGGAGTGCTATCAGGAGCGGCTGGAGTGCTGGGTCGACGCCGGCTCCGGGCTGCCGCTGGCCGACACCGAGATCGCCCGGCTGCAACGCGCCCCGCGGCCCGACGCTCCCGTCACCGCGCCACAGCCGATGCTCGCCGCCGCCACCGTCGCGCTCGAGCACGCCCATCGCATCCTCGACACCGCAGCCGACCGACGCCGCCAGATCCTGTCGTCCCAGGCATCGGAGACCCACCAGCAGGAACGCGCCCATGCCCGTGCCTACTACGACGACGCGCTGCGATCGCTGGAGCGACGACGGGCCACGGCCGACTCCGACCGGGGGGAGCTGCTGGCAGCGCGCGCGGCCAGCACCCGAGAGGAACGTGCCCGGCGGTTGCTGGAGATCGACGAGAAGTACCAGGCCCGCCACGAGATCCGCCCGTTCCGGCTGCATCTGGTGTTGGTCCCGGGTTGGCGGGTGCCAGTCGACGTCCGCCGCGGCCCACGGCGCTACCCGTGCACCTTCGACTGGCTCCCCGCGCTGGGGGCCTACGCGGCGCAACGCTGCCCGCACTGCGGCGCAGCCGCGCCACTGTCGGCGAGCAAAGCACGACTCGGCTGCCTCACCTGCCTGCCCGGCGCGGCGCTGCACACCGTGCCGGCCTCGGCATGATCCGCGCCGCGGCGCCAGCGGCGGCGTGATCCGCACAGCCGTGCCGGCGTCGGCACGATCTGCGGCCGGCGCACGCTCGACGAGCCGCTCAGCTCGATGTTGTGGCCCGCAGGCTGGCCAGCCTGCTGCGGTGCCGCACGAGCGCTTTGCGGGCGGCCTTCGCAACGGACTTGACCGGATGGTGGGCGCCGATCCTCTCGAGCACATCGGGCAGCCGCGGATGGTCGATCCGCCAGATCTCGTCGAGGACGGCAAGCTGCTCGCTGGGGTCGCCCGCGTCGAGGATGTCGACGATATCGGCGGGATCCCCGGCATCCACAACAGCCGCCAGGGCGTCCACGACACCCGATACGTAGCGGACCGGGTCGACAGCCGTCGGATCGAGCTCGGACCGGGCAACCAGCCAGTGCAGCACCAGGCCGTCGTGCGGACCGCCGAGCTGCGCACGAACTGCTTCTACCGCCCCGTCGCCGAGTACCGACCCGACAGCTTCGAGACCGGCCAACACAACGGTGGTCGCACGACCGGCCGCGGTGATCTCGCCGACCAGCGCGTAGCCCGCCGCGCTCGGATCGGGCTGTGCGGCGAGCCACGCCGACGCGTCGCCCGACCATTCCTGCTCGTCGAGCATGCCGATCATGTCGGCGATCGCCACAGGGTCGGCGGTCACCGGATCCGGCCGCAGGCGCACCTGCGCACCGGCCTCCCGGACCAGCTCGACCGCGACCGGCAACCCCGCGGCGGTGAGTGCGGCATGCCCGGCGAGGTCGTGACGCACGCCGCAGCCGGCGCACCGCTCGCCGCCCGCGGTGACGCTCACGATGCCGAGGTCGACGAGCAGGTCCAGCTGCCGCGCCACCTGCTCGGTGATCAGCTTGGTCAGGAAGCGGCCGAGTCCGAACGAGTTCGCCGCCGCGAGCTCGCTGACGCCGGTGACGAGAGTCGCGACCGCAATTCCACCGTCGGCCTCGAGC
>JBOHEO010000208.1:0-9299 GCA_050701055.1 Pseudonocardia sp.
GGCCCACCACTTCGCCGCCGCGGGTGCTGCCGACCCCGCGGCGGCGAGCCACCACTCCCGGCTCGCCGCCGAGGACGCCGAGGACGCCGAGATCCGGCCGGCGCACCGGGAGGGCGCCGCGCTGCGGTGGCAATGTCTCGACGCGCGGGACCGCTCGCCGGGCGAGCCGCTGCAGTTGGTGTGGTGATCGGTGCGCGCTCGCGCTCGGCGGCGACCTGGTCGCCGCTCGGGTGGTCCGAGGCCTAGTCGCCGCTCGGGTGGTCGGCGGCGCGGCGGCGCGGCGGCGCGCAGATGCTGGTTATGGCCCTGACGGCGTTCTCAGGTGCCAGGCGATTGATCATCTTCTAGGAACCGCCAGCCGCGGAGAGTGCGGTTCCGGGTTCTCGACCGATGGTCATGGCACCATCGGCGTCGCGGTGATCTGCCAAGGTCAGCGTCTGGGTACCGGGAGCCGCACGGGATGCGGTTCTATGTTCCTGTTCGGCGATCATGAAGCTGGCGGCGTGATCCAGACTCCTTGGTCCGGCATCCACGCGTGCGCAGCGGGTCTACCCGTCGAGCTGCCCCGGCGTCAGGCCTGTGCCGGTTTGCGGCCCCAGGCCTGGAAGAACAGGTAGTTCATCACGAACGTGTCCGGCCGCTGGAGATGTTCGGACACCTCCGCTACCACCGCGTCGAGCTCGGCCCCGGTCATCAACCCGAGCGCAACGATCTGTTCCCGGACGACGTCGGCGACCGCCAACATCAGCATTCGGTACGCGTCCGCTGATCTCCACACGCGCGCGGTGACGGTGACCTCGACGTCCACCAGGCCCGCCGCGCGCAGCAGGTTCGGGAGGCGGCGGCCGATGTACGGATCGAATCCGGAGTCGTCCCACACCGCAAGAACCACGTCGAGCAACCGATCCCACGCTGGATGCGGCGGCTCGCACACGGCCTTGGTGATGAAGTCGGCATCCTGCACGATCACGCATCCCCCCGGACGGGTGAGCCGGGCCATCTCGGCCACCACCTGCTCCGGGTTGGGCACGTTGATCAGGACGAACCGGGTGTGGACCAGGTCGAACGTGTCCGCCGGCAGGCCGGTGCCGGCGGCGTCGGCCACGAGGAGCTGCACACCGTCGATACCGCGCTCGGCCAATGACTCCCGAGCCATCTCGAGCATCCGCGGCCGGCTGTCCACACCGATCACCGATTCGGCCGAGTCGACGCTCTGCGACAGGATGTCGAGGATGCCCAGCGGCCCGCAGCCGATGTCCAGCGCGCGCGCAGCCGGGCCGACCCCGGTGCGGTCCACCAGCCATTCGGTCTCGGAACGGTAAACCTCACCCCCGGCGATCAGTCGCACCCGTTCCTCCTCGCCGGCTCCCAGCAGGTACTCGGCGGTCATGGACATCGCATCTCCTGGTGGTGTCGCTCGACAGGTTCGGACGCAGGATGCGGGCGACCACTGAACAACCGCTGCCCGCGGCCGTTCAGTGGCCGTTCAGTGGTTGTTCAGTGCGTCCACCGGCACCCGGCGCCAAACCGGGATCGCGGCGCCCACCCGAACTCGCTACACCCCGTGGCCATCCGGGGCCAATCGACCACTACGCGTTCGCCTGGGGCTGGCCCCGAACCAGCTCCGCGGAAATCCGCGTGAGGCACCCTCCGGAGCGAGCGGGGATACCTGATCGGCCAGCCGATCAGGAGCGTGATTCAGCCGCCTTATACAGTGCATCCGGCCACCCGCACTGCAGGGAAAGCGGTAATCGCGATGAGCTACGGACACGCCGACAAGATCCTCCGGCGGGCAGGTAACCCGCCTGCCGACCCCACGCTGCAGGCGCGCGGCAGTGCGGACAGCGCCTACGCTGACGGGGTCACGGTCACCGACCCGGCTCAGGAGGCGGATGCGGAGATGCGTCGCCGCCTGTTTCTCGCCGCTGCCGGGATAGCCGTCGTGGGGCGGCCGTTGCAGGAGATCGGCGAGCTGGCCGGCGAGCTGCACGGTCCGGCGCCGGTCCCGCTGCCATCCCAGATTTTCCAGGTCCACGTGGCGAAGGTGCAAGACCTCACCCGAAGCCTGGGAGAAGCCGGGCGCGCCTACGGTTCCGACCCGGAGGTGAGCAGCGCGGCGGCCGCGTGGGCGACCCGGCTGCTGGGCGTGCCGGGCGCAGAGGCGGTCAAGCAGGCGCTCATGGTGGCGGTGGCCGAGCTGCACATTCACGCCGGGTTCGCCGCGTTCGATGCCAGCCTCTACGACCGCGCGATGCATCACTACACGCAGGCGTTGGAGCTGGCCACCCAGGCGGGGGACGCCTACTGCCTGGCTATAGCCCTGAACTGTGCGGGGTTAGCCACCGAGGAGCACGGGCACCCCAACGACGGGCTGAAGATGCTCCAACTCGCGCGGGTCAAGGCATGGGACATCCCACCGGACGAGCAGCGCTCGTTCGGGGAGGGCTCCCGGGCCGCCCTGGAGGCCTGCGGGCGGGCAGATTCCGCGACCGCTCTCGCCCGCCTCGGCTGCTGGGACGCCGCCGACGCCGAGCTGGTGAAGTCGCGGGAGCTGTGGCAGCCCACGCGCACCAATCCCGCCGGTGATCTGGACTACGTGGCCGCGCGCCTGGAGATCATCCGCGGCCGCTGGGAAGCCGCGGAGCCGTTCGCCGCAGCGTCGGTGCAGCGTTGGGAAGGCGGCGGTAGCCAGCGCGACCGCACGGGAGCCGCCATCCTCCTCGCCACCATCCACCTCCGGGCCGGTGACGGCGATGGACTGCAGCTGGCCCGTGGCGCGATCACCGGCGCGACGAAGCTCAGCTCGGTTCGGATTCGCCGGCGACTCGAACCGCTGGTGGCCGCCCTGGAGGCCCGGCCCGGCAAAGATCACCGCGAGCTCGCCCGGACGGCCCGCCAGGTCGTCGCGACCCGCGCCTGACGGCGGCCTTCCTCGGCCACCGCGCGACCCTCACACTCCCGAGCCGACGCCGCTGCCCGGCCGACGCCGGTAACGTGACGTGTCGATCTGCCGATCTGCTGGTCACGAGCGCGTTCCCGGATTGCCGTTTGCCACGAACTTCTTCTGGGCTCCCGGCTCCTTGGTAGGGGTGTGTCGACCGTAGCGAATCCGTGTGGCAACGCGTGGCATCGCGTGCAAGCGTGTCGCACCACGGGCCGAGCCGAACCCGGCTCGTGGCGACTGGCGCTATGACGTGATGGGCCAACGGTGTGGGCCGCCGGGGTCGTCGATCCAGACGAGCTGACTGCCGCTGGTAAGGGCCGTGAGACCCAGCCGGTCCCAGCCGGGCCGGTCGAGGTCGTGCCACCGCTGAATGGTGTCCTCGATGCAGGACCACAGCGGGCGTGGCCCGCCTTCATACACCTGCCGGGACCCATCGGCCAGGCTCGTCAGCTCGCACCATGAGCCGTCCGCCGCGGTGTAGAACTCGGCGCCGGGACCACCGGTTCCGGGGTCCTGCGTGTAGCCGAACTCGATCCGTCCCGGCTCGCGCGCGTGGATCAGGAACCACAGTGGCGGGTTCTCCCACAGCCGCTGCTCGGGCCGGTCTGTGCGGCGAACGCGGGCGGTGCTGTGGTCCCGGCGAACGCGGGATGGCCTGGTAGGCGGGGTGGTCCCGGTCGGTGGGCGCATCTGCATGAAGGTTGCCGTGCCGGGGTCGAATCGGCCTTCGAGCCGGTCGGTGAGGCGGCGCAGTAGCACGAGGTTGCCGACGGTCGCGTGGAGCTTGACATCGACGAGTACCACACCGCCGTCGGCGGTCTGTTCGGCCCACGCCCACGGCACGCGGGTGACCGCACAGGTGGCGATGATCCGGTCGTACCGCCCACGGCCGTCGAGCCCGGCCGCACCGCCGCTGGCGACGAGGGTGGGCCGGTAGCCGAGCCGGTCGAGCCGGCGGCGGGCGTCCTCGACAAGGCCGGGGTCGATGTCGACCGAGCAGACGTGTCGGTCGCCGAGTCGATGGCTCAGCAGCGCGGCGTTGTAGCCGGTGCCGGTGCCGATCTCCAGCACGTTGTGCCCGTCCTGGACCTCGAGTGCCTCCAGCATCCGCGTGACGAGGCTGGGGGCGGACGCCGATGAGGTCGGGCCGGTGCGGTCCCGGCCCCCGTCGGGCACCGCGCCGACCTGGGTGATCAGGGAGCGGTTGACATACACCGCGTCGAGCCACTGCCGGCGTGTCGCCGGGTCGTTGGCCGAGACCGGCGTCCACCCGCCCCCCGGCTGCCGTTCATAGAAGAGCGGGACGAGCTCGTGCCGCGGCACGGCCAGGAACGCTTGCTGCCAGGCGGGGCTCCACAGCTTGCCCGCGGCCACCAGCTCATCACGCAGCCACTCGACCCGCTCCCGCCAATCCGGGACGTCGCTGCTGTTCTCCGTGCTCGCCACGGCGCTCGCCTCGCTCACATCGAGCCCTTCGCCAACATGTCCGCCATCGCCGAGACCATCGGTGATCCCGTCGCTGCTTCCAACCAGGAGAACTGCGGTCCGGTATTGGCCTCCAACATGACCCACTCCCCGTCGGGTGTGACGACGAAGTCCATCGCCGAGTACGCCAGCTCCATCCTGGACATGTACCGGCGCACCGCATCGGCGACAGCGTCCGGCACCGTGACCGTTTCATAGGTCAGCGCACGGGGGTCGGATCGCCAGTCCTGCCGGGTGCCCTCGGTGCCGGCGTGCACGGCGATCGGGAACCACGCGTTACCGATGACGGTCAGCCGGACCTCGTAAGCCTTCGGGCTCGACATCCTCTGGTTCTCCTGGTTCGGCGCGGGTTTCCCGGAGGATGAGTGGCTGGACTGGCGGCTGTCCAACCGGTACAACGCCCGCCGCCTCGCCACCGCCGTCGAACCCACCCTGGACCGCTGGCGCGCTCAGGGCGGGGAGCACGCGGACGCGACGCTGGTGTTCATCTGCCACTCCATGGGCGGCCTGATCGCCCGCCACTACGTCGAGCTCGGCGGCGGGGCCGACCACACCCGCAAGATCATCACCCTCGGCACCCCCTACCGCGGGGCGGCCTCGGCCCTCGGCCAGCTGGTCAACGGCGTCCGGAAGGGGATCGGCCCGCTGTCGGTCGACCTCACCCTGTTCGCGCGCAGCCTCCCCTCGCTGCACCAGCTCCTCCCGGAGTACGCCTGCATCGACACCGGCAGCGGACCCCTGCTCACGACCACCGAGACCACGGTCCCCGAGCTGGAGACAGCCATGGTCATCGACGCCATGGCGTTCCACACCGAGCTCGACGCCGCCGCTGCCGCGCGCCCGGCAGCCGGGAGCGCACGCACGCGATCCTCGGAGCCCGCCAACCAACCCCCACCACGATCCGCCTCAGCGACGGCCGGGCCGAAGCCCTCGAGACGTATCGCGCACGCGACACCGGCGAGCCCGACCAGGACTACAGCGACGCCACGGTCCCCACCGTCGGTGCCGTCGCCCACGGCCTGGCGCTGGACACCAACCTCGTCCGCCGCTTCGCCGACCACCACAGCAACCTCCAGCGCAACCGGGCCGCCCTCGACGAGGTGCAGGAGGCCGTCACCGCCCGCCCGGTCGTCCGACGTGATCCCTCCGCCGAGCAGATCCGCGCCCGGGTGCCCGACCTCCTCCTGCACGGCGAACCACTGGCCCTCGACGCGCACGCCGAGAGCGACACCGGCCACGGCCTGCGGATCACCACCCGTGACGAGCACGGCGTGATCGTCGACTCGCGAACCCCCCGCGTCCGGGCCGGTCATGTCGCTACGTCGATCACCGGGCTCGAACCCGGCGCCTACACCGTGTGCATCGCCGGCACCGGCGAGGGCGCGCTCGCTCCGGTGACGGCGTCCGTGCTCGTCTGGCTCGGGACTGACGGACCCTTTAGAGATTCTGCAGTCCTCGGAGCAGCCGCGACAGCAAGGCGACATCAGGTGGGCCGTCACCTGTCAAGGCCCGGTGTACGAACAACTCGCCAGCGCGGGCCAGGTCGTCCACGAGCACCCGCACAACCCCGAGCGGCAACGCCGTGAACGCGGCGACCTCGGCCACCGACGTGGGCCGAGCGCACATCTCGACGATCTCCCGGTGCGTCTGGCTTGCCTGCCTGCCTGCCGGGTCGCGGGCTGACACCAGCGTTTCCAAGCCGAGGTAGCTGCCAGGTCGGGTTCGACCACCGGTCAGTACGTACGGGCGGACGGACACTGCCCCCAACCCGGACGGCTCCGGTTCGGACGGCTCCAGCCCGGTTGGCTCCGGTTCGGACGGCCCCAGCCCGGTTGGCTCCGGTTCGGGTAGCGCCAGGGCACGGTTCGAGTGGGTCGGGTGGGTCGGCGGCGGCTCGGGTGTCGGGTCCGGCCGTTGTTGTTCCTGCTCGGCCTCCCAGCACCGGACTTGAGCGACCGATGGGAAGCGTGCACCGCACGGCCGCGAATCCTCATCGTGTTCGTCGATGGGGGTCGGCTCCGGTTCGGACGGCTCCGGTTCGGGTAGCGCCAGGGCGCGGTTCGGGTGGGTCGGCGGCGGCTCGGGTGTCGGGTCCGGCCGTTGTTGTTCCTGCTCGGCCTCCCAGCACCGGACTTGAGCGGCCGATGGGAAGCGTGCACCACGCGGCCGTCGAGCTTCGCCGTGTTCGTCCATGGGGGTCGGGTGCCTCTCGAGTCCGCTGCGAGCCCCTAGCGTGCCGATCTTAACCGTAACGCTCCAAGACACCGGCACAGCCTCATCAATCCGGCCCGCGCTCATGGTTTCTGCTGCACCACGCAGGGTGCTCGGCTCCAGATCACCATCTTGGGCCTGGACGAGGCTGACGACATGCTCCAACCCCGAAGGACTTCTGCGGCGCCGCACTAGCTATGGCAGGGGTTCGAGGTCGACGCCGGTGTGCTGGTACGGGGCGTACTGGTCTGGGTGGGCGGTGAGTAGGGGCCAGCCGCGTTCTTGGGCGCAGGCGATGGGGTGTGCGTCGGCCTGGTGGCCTCCGAGCCGGCCGACGGTGCGCGCTCGTCTCTCATCAAGGGCGTCGATGATCGTGACCGGCAGGTGTAGGAGGACGTCGAGCACGGGGCGGTGCTCGTCGATGAGTTCGGTTAACGCTGCGGCGACTGCGGTCGACGGCACGACCAGGACGATGGACTCTTCAACGGCGGTCCAGACCGCCGCGGAGGCGTAGATGGAGGTGCTGCGCGCGAATGCGAGGAGTGCGGAGGCGTCGAGGACACGCCCGCCGATCATCGCCCGTCGGCTGGCAGTGCGGGCAGTCCCCACGCGCGGCGGACGGCTGCCCGCGCCTCCAGTGGTGGGGGGCCGTCGAGCACGCGGGCCAGCTCGGTGAGCGCGTGCGTGCGGCTGAGCCGGTCTCGTAGTGCGTCGGTCACGAGCGCTGACAGGTTGTCTGCGGCGCCGGCGTTGACGGCACCCCGGGCTCCTGCCAGCACCTCAGGCGGCAGGCTCACGCTGATGCGTTCGGCAGTCACGCGCGAAGGGTAGCAGCGTCATACTGCGCGACCGCGCATGCTGCGTGCCAACTCGCCGTTGATCACGCCCAACAGGGAGGTTTCCGCCGTATCCCGCAAACGGGTGGCCAGCGCCTGACCCGCGAGCACGGCCACCGCTTCACCCGGATCCCCGAACCGACCGTTATCTACCACCGTCTCCGCAGACCAGTAGCATGATCAGCTCGGTCGCCGGCGGTGCTGGGGCGATGGCGGACATCATTTCAGGCTTGAAGCGTCAGTTCGACCTGCGCCCGGTCACCCCGAGCGCGGCCCGTCAGTTGGAGGACGCCGACACCGGAGAGATGACCGACGCGGCGTTGGCCGGCTACATCGCCAAATACGCCACCAAGGGCACCGGCGCCCATGACGGCGCGGACCGCCCGATCTGCGACATCGACCACGTCGAGCACCTGCCGATCCCGGCGCACCACCGGCGCATGATCACCACCGCGTGGGAGCTGGGCGGACGGGACGAGTACGAGGGGCTCCACCTGCGCAAGTGGGCGCACATGCTCGCGTTCCGTGGGCACTTCCTCACCAAGTCCCGCCGCTACTCGACGACGTTCACCAGCATGCGCGGTGACCGGCGCGCACACCGTCTGGCCTCGGAGCTGGCCCAGCTCGACTGTGACAGCGACGACCCGCACCGCGACGCGAACCCACCGCCGGTTGACCTGGCGACCATCACCGTGATCAACGACTGGTGGCCGGTCCACTTCGGACACCGCGACGACGGAGAACGCGAACTGGCGCTCGCCATCGCCGAACGCAACCGACAACGGCGCACGTCCAGGACCAGGAAGGCGGCAGCATGACGGCTCCCAGCAAGCGCACCGACCATGTCGTCGACTCTGCGGGCGTCGCCCGGCTGACCTACACCGTCGAGGAGCTGGCGGAGGTGTTCGGTCTCTCGCGCGGCATCACCTACGCGTCGTTGCGGGACGGCACGATCCCCGCCGAGCGGGTCGGCAGGCGCTGGGTCATCTCGCGGCGTCGGCTGCATGCCTGGCTCGATGGGCTCCCGGTGACGTAGCCGTGGCCGTGGCCGTGGATGATCTCTGGTACCTGCGGCAGCGGGACAAGGACACGGGGGAGCGGCTGCCGTCCCAGCGCCACGGGCGGGGCAGGCGTTGGCGGGTGCGCTGGGTGGACCCCGAGAGCGGTCGGACGTTGACCGAACTGTTCGGCCGTCGCGCGGACGCTGAGCGCCACGACGCGAACATGCAGGCGGACATCTCCCGTGGGCAGTACATCGACCCGCGCGCCGGGAAGCTGACGGTCGCGGACTACGCCGAACAATGGCGGCGGACCTTGCTACACCGGGGGAGCACCGCCGAGCGGGTGGAGCGCGTGATCCGACGTCACGTCGTCCCGGTGCTCGGGGCACTGCCGCTCTCGCAGGTCCGCAACTCCCACATCCGCGGGTGGGTGAAGGACCGGATGCAGCACCTGGAGCCGAGCACGCTCAAGGTGGTGTTCTTCGGGACGCTCGTCCCGATGTTTAACGCTGCCGTTGCGGACCGCCGGATCGTCGTCTCCCCGTGCGTCGCTGTACGGCTGCCGGACGTGCCGGACGCGGAGTACTACATAGCGCGGCCGGGGGAGGTTCACGCCCTCGCTCGTTGCCTGCCCGAGCGCTACCGCGCGATCGTGTACCTCGCGGCCGGCTGCGGTTGGCGCGGAGGGGAGATCTTCGGGCTAGTCTCCGTTCCCCCTGGCGGGTGGCCCGTTCCGGGCTGAAAATGGGGGTGGTCGCCCGCTGACGCCGTTTGCTCCTTGATGCGTTTGAGGTCGTGGGCTAGTCGGGCGCTGGGAGCTGC
>JBOHEO010000209.1:0-9297 GCA_050701055.1 Pseudonocardia sp.
AACTCGACGCGATCGCCGACCGCCTCAACGGCCGCCCACGCCGTACGCTAGAATGGACCACGCCGAGCGAGAAGCTCAGCGAATTACTAGGAAACGCCGATGGCGCTCTCACTGGTTGAAACCAAGATGTCCTGGCTATCCTACGTAACTCTTCCGCGAACAGGTTCAACCTGGTGGTTGCCGAAGGATTGTGGGCAATACGGCTCGCTCTGGATTTGAGCCTTCGGATTGACAAGTTCTTCGTCTGCCTGGAAATGCTGCGTTCCGATGATGCACGGAAGCGGTCTCACGATGCAACACAGAGGGCGCGTCGCGCATTCCAGATATCCGAGAAGACGATGACCCGGATTTCGGAGCGAGGTGAGGCGGATGGCTTACTTGCCTTGGCTGAGATGCCGACCTGGTACCCCGAACAACTTGACGTAGGCGCGTCCGCGCTCGTGATGGTCTCGGACGGTATTGAGATTCCCGGAAACTTGGGGACACTGATCAGGAGCCTCGACGCCTGCGCGGCCGACGCACTGATCATGACGAATCGACGGACTCGTATGAGTCACCCTAAGGTGTTTCGAGGAAGTCAAGGCATGAGCCTTTCGGTGCCCCATATCGAGTTCGACCAGGTCAACGACGCGATCGACTGGTTGAAGCGTCGGAAGTTCACCGTGTACTTGGCGGACACGTCCGACAGCGACAACTATCGGAGTTTGGACTATTCTGGGCGGACCGCGATTGTCGTCGGCAGCGAACGCTACGGTATTTCTAAGCCTTGGTATGGCCACGGCTTCAGTCGAGCCGGTGTGCCCATGCTTGGCCATGCTGACTCGCTGAACGTCTCCGTCTCCGCCTCTGTGTTGCTGTACGAGGCCCGCGCACACAAGAACGACTGGTGATGCGCGCCACGTTGGACCCGGGCATGCGCAGCCGTCCACTTGGACATTTAGGGGTCACGCGTCCCAGCTCCCGCAGCGCCGGCAGCGGCGCGGGCAGGTGGTTGAGGACGAATGCCGCCAGCGCGTCATCGACCGACGCGGTGCGCAGCGGGAGCCGACCTAACTCACCCACGACGGCGGGCGGGCGCTGTGCCGCGCGCCAGCACAGCATGTCCGCTGACAGGTCCCCAGCGCCACCACCGTGCTCCGCGGGCCTGTAGCAGGCGCTGACCAGGTCGGTGCCGGCTCCGGCGTCGAGTGCGAGCCGGCCATCGAGGGGGTGCGGGACCGCGTCGACCAGATCGACCGCCAACGGGCCGTGTACGTGCGCCGCCCCGTTGGCCCAGCCGTTCGCCGCGCCGGCGTAATGGTCCGGTCGCGGAGCGCTGTTCCCCGGTCTCTCGCCGACCTGCACCTGATCCGCCATCCCGCTCCTCTGGTCCGGGGGCGCGGGTAGCAGGGTATGTCGACGGCCCGGCCCGCTCGGTGCGGGCCGCTCGGCGGCTTCCACCGACTTTCGCCCTCATTCGCGGGCCGCTGCGGGAGAGACAGCGTGGCACAGTTAGGCATGGACGAGGTCTACATCGGCAGGCTCGACGCTCTGGAGCACACCTGGCAGGTCTGGGCTCAGCTCGGCGACGAAGTGAGGGATGAGCAGTGGCCGAGACCCACCCGGTGTGCTGGCTGGGACGTTGCCGCCCTGTACGCGCACCACTCTCTCTTCCCGATGGCGTTGAGCGCCCCGCCACCGCTTCCGGAGGGCCCTGTCGGGAACCCCGTGACGGCGGTCGAGATCCTCAGGCGGTTCAACGCCCCGAGTGGAGTGGCGCACACGATGGCCGAGGTGGTCGCGGACCAGGCGCTGGCCGACGCCGCCCAGCACACCAGAAGGGATCTGGTGGACCGGTTCCGCGTGCTCGGCCCACGCGCGCTCAAGACGCTGCGCGAAGCCGAGGCGACCTTGGTCGTGCCCTGGCCGGCCGCCGGTGCCGTCGTTCCGCTCGCAGAGGCGCTGCGGATCGTGGTGATGGAAGCGACCGTCCACCTCCTCGACGTCCAACGGGCTCTCGACCGTCCACCTGTCGCGCCGGAAGCGGCGCTGCGGGAGACCGCGTTGCTACTGGCGGAGCTCGCTCCCGCCGTCGAGTTCATCGAGGCCGCAACCGGCCGCACGACGCCATCCCCGCTGCCCGTGCTGCGCTGATGCCACCCTGATGATGCCGGCGCCTTTCCTGGCCAGTCGCAGGGCGTGGCTGCAGCCCTGTCTGCACGCCGCGCCGTGATCGCAGCGGCCTGCCCTCGAACCGTCGCATTGCTGCTCCTCGTTCTCCTGGGCCGCTGATCGGTGGTGCGGACGTCCCACCGGGCTCGCCCTCATCTGCGGGCGTCCGGGTGGCTCTTCGGTTCCAATCCGTTCCGGATGGTTGACGCCGAGGCGGATCGACGCGGATCGTGACGGATATCATGATCCGATCCTGACGGGATAGACCGATTGGGACATGCAGGACTGGTCGGTGACGGGACGCCGTTGCCGGCCTCGACTCGTGTGAGGCAGCGATGACCGTTCAAGACCGACCGCAGGGACCTGAGCCGGCACCGCCGTCGTTGGCCGGCTCGTTCGACCAGCGGCACCCGATCGACCGCTGGATCTTCGGGGTCGCCGCGGTGCTCGTCGTCGCGTTCATCGCCTGGGGTGCGCTCGCCACCGACTCGCTCGCCGCGGTGGCCGGCGCCGTGCTCGACGGGATCATGACCGGCGGCGGTTGGGCCTTCGTGCTGGCCGCCAGCGGTTTCGTGGTGTTCGCGCTCTGGTTGGCCTTCAGTCGCTACGGCAAGATCCCACTGGGCCGCGACGACGAGGCGCCGGAGTTCCGGACCGTCTCGTGGATTGCGATGATGTTCAGCGCCGGGATGGGTATCGGGCTGATGTTCTACGGTGTCGCCGAGCCCCTCGCGCACTTCACCGAGCCGCCGCCGGGAACCGTCCCGGCCGGTTCCGAGGAGGCGCTCGACGTCGCGATGGCGACCACGCTGTTCCACTGGACACTGCACCCGTGGGCGATCTATGCCGTCGTCGGGCTCGCCATTGCCTATGGCACGTTCCGCCGCGGGCGCCGGCAGCTGATCAGCGCGGCGTTCGCGCCGCTGCTCGGCGAGCGGCGCACGGAAGGACCGCTGGGCCGAGCGATCGACGTCCTCGCGATCTTCGCGACGCTGTTCGGCTCGGCGGCGTCGCTCGGGCTGGGCGCGCTGCAGATCGGCGGCGGGCTGCAGGCCGGCGGCCTCATGGAGTCGGTCGGCACGACGTTGCTGGTCATCGTCATCGTCGTGCTCACGATCGCGTTCGTCGCCTCGGCGGTGACGGGCGTGGCCAAGGGCATCCAGTGGCTCTCCAACATCAACATGGTGCTGGCCGGGATCCTGGCCGTCGTCGTGTTCGTGCTCGGTCCCACGGTGCTCATCCTCAACCTGCTACCCACCGCGATCGGCGACTACCTCGGCAACATGGCCGAGATGGCCGCCCGCACGGCGGCCACGGGCGGCGACGGCACCGCCGAATGGCTGTCGACCTGGACCGTCTTCTACTGGGCGTGGTGGATCTCCTGGACACCGTTCGTCGGGATGTTCATCGCCCGGATCAGCCGTGGGCGCTCGATCAAGCAGTTCGTGGTCGGGGTCCTGCTCATCCCGAGCGCGGTCAGCCTGGTCTGGTTCGTGATCTTCGGTGGCGCCGCGATCACCGCGCAGCGCACCGGCACCGACCTCGCGTCCCAGTCCACCGAAGGGCAGCTGTTCGGGCTGCTGGGGACCCTCCCGTTCGGCGGAGCGCTCAGCGTCGTCGCGATGCTGCTGATCGCGATCTTCTTCGTGTCCGGCGCCGACGCCGCGTCGATGGTGATGGGCACGCTGTCCCATCGCGGCTCGATCCACCCGTCGCGTGCGGTGGTCGTGTTCTGGGGCGTCGTGATGGGCGCCATTGCGGCGATCATGCTGCTGGTCGGCGGGGGCGAGGGCACCGCGCTCACCGGCATCCAGAACATCACGATCATCATGGCGGCGCCGTTCGGCATCGTGATGGTGCTGCTCTGCGTGGCGCTGGCGAAGGACCTGCGCAGCGACCCGTTGGTGCGCCGCAACGACCGGTCCGCGCAGGCCGTCGAGCAGGCTGTGGACTACGGCACCAAGAACTACGGAGATCGGTTCTTCCTGCCGGTCAAGCCCCACCCGACGAGCGGGAAGCGCGACATCAGCACGAACGGCAGCCCGGCCGGGACGGCGGCCGCACCGGCGACCGAGGAGGTGCCGCGGGGATAGCCGGCGGCTGGCTCGGTCGAGCACCGCGACCAGGTCGCCGAACTGTTCGTCACGTCGGGCGGGGTCGAAGCGGCCGTGCTCGACGATGAAGGCATGCAGGGTGTCGAGCAGGTCCAGGCACCAGCGATCGGCGTCGGAGCAGGTAACCCGCCGTCTGGCGACGTCGACGTACACCGGGCTCGTGTGCGCTAAGCCGGGTCGAGGGTCAGCCACGGCCCATTGGTGACGACGGTGCGCCCGGCGCGGACGACGTCCTGGAACGCTGCGACCGAGAGAACGGGCCTGCCCGAGGATCCGCGTGCTCGTGCGGGCACCGTGGTCCGGCTGGCAACCCCACCCCAACCGACGACAGCGGGCGCCCGATGATCGCGGTCTCGTTGCTGCCTACTCGGCGTCGTACTCGTCGTGGCGGTGCACCCACCGCATGAACGGGCCGTCGCTGCGGCCGGGTGGCTGCTCCCAGTCCTCCTGTCGGCCGAGCGGGGAGGTCGAGGTAGCTGTAGGTGCCGAGCTGGATGTCGCCACGGCGGGTGTAGCTGGAGTAGGTGTGGAACACCTGGTCTCCGTCGCGCAGGAAGACGCTCGTGCCCGGTACCTCCCCGGTCCACCCGTCGTCGGACGGGGCGTAGTTGTACTCGGCGGGTGCCACCGCGGCGTCCATGGTGACGTGGAAGTCGTAGTTGACATCGTTGCCATACGAGGAGAACCACGGGACGGTCCAGCGAGAGGTGGCCGATGTTGTCGACCAGGAACGAGCAGCTCGGGCAGCCCTCGTCCCAGTCGGGGTCGAACATGAAGTGGTAGACGATGAGCTGGCGGCGTCCGTCGAACAGGTCGAGCAAGCGCAACTTGGCCTCCGGGCCGTCGAACAGGTACTCCTTCTCGATCCTGACCATCGGCAGCCGTCGGCGCTGCGCGTTGAGGGCGTCGCGTGCCCGGGTGGCCTCCTTCTCCTTGTCCAGCAGCTCGATGCGGGCCGCCAGCCACTCGTCGCGCGACACGACCTGCGGAAGGTTCGTCATCGTGTTCTCCTTCGCCTCGGTTCTCCGACGTTTCTCTTGATTCAGACTGCGCGATGGCGCCGAAGACATCGGTCACCAGCGGGTAGATGCACGGAACGGCGCCCCCTTCTGCGTCAGCTCCTCCATCAGAAGGGAGGTTCGTCGTCGTCCGTGGGACGCGGTGGCGACGGTGGTGGCGGCGGCTCCGGCGGCGGCCGCTGCAGGATCGGTCCGGTGTAGCGAGCCCATCCCCCCACCTCGTCGAGGTCGGTGTCATGTGTGGAGTCGCGGGGTGCGGGGTCGGGCTGGGGTGCGCAGATGGGTTCACCCCGGGTGCGGTAGATCTGCCCGAGGGGACTGGACCATACGAAATGTCCGGGTCGGGGTTGTTCGAGTTGCCACCGGCCCTCGTGCTTCATCCGGTGATGGCGTCGGCACAGGGGGCCGCTGTTGGCGGCGACGGTGAGACCGCCGAGCTCGTGGTCGAGGGTGTGGTCCTGGTCGCAGCGGCGGGCGGGGCGGTGGCAGCCGGGGGCGACGCAGGTGCGGTCGCGGATCTGGACATGGCGACGGAGCAGGGCGTTGGCAAACCGGTCGTCGGGGCGAGCGTCGAGCATCTGTTGGTGGCGGTGGCGGCGGGTGTACTGGCCGGCGATGTCGGCCACGACCGCGGCCCACGGACCGCTGGACTCGGGGTTGGCGGTGAGCTCGACCAGCAGCGCGGCGGGTATGTGCAGTTCGATGATCCCGCCGCGGCACTCCCCGGCGGTGTCGGCGGTGCCGTGGGGCCGCCGGCGGGTGAGTCCGGCCAGGACGAGGTGCCCGGTTGGGTCGGTGACCGCGAAGCGCCACTGGGCGCGGTGCTGGCGGTCGACCATGGCCCGGGCGACATCGGCAATCACCGGGCCCCAGCCGGGTATCTCCCCGGGGTGCTCGTCGCGGTGGATCAACGTGGCCAGCCCCACCCGCACCTCCCCACCTCGGCGGGGCTGCGGCGCGGGGACGCCACCGGAACCAGAACATCCCTGGAAGCCGGCCGCCACAGCCGGTTCGGTTGGTTCAGCCGGATGGGGCGGTTCAGCCGGTTCGGTCGGTTCGGCTGGTTCAGTCGGACCGCAGCCGGCTGGGTCGGCGACGTCTACCCCGGCGGCACTATCGGCGTCGGTGCGCGGAGCGGCAGCAGGTGTACCGGTGGGGTTGGTGTTGAGCGTTTTGTGGGGATCGGTGTCGGGCGGTTCGTTGGCCGCGTCGGTGTCGGGGTGGGTGGTGGGGTCGGTCAGCATGGCGGTCACCATTTGCTCGCGATCCATCCCGTCGAGGCGGCCGTCGAGCAGGCGGGTGAACAAGTCGGCGCGGATCTGCTGCAGTGTGGCTGGGTGCCCGGCGTCCTTGACCGTGTCGGCGAGCTGCTCGATCCGCTCACATGCCGCGACGGCCTCGTCGACTCCCAATCCTGATCCGGTGATCGTCGCGGTGCCGTCCTTGCCCAGGTAGCCGTGCACTCCGCGTTCCCGTACCGCTTTGTTGTACCGCCGCTTCGCGTAGCCGGGATCTACCCCGATCAGCAGCCGCAGCAGCCGCGCCCGGATCTGCCCGCTGGTCAACCCGGCCGCCAGCGGCACCACCGCCGCGCAGATGCGCTCGGTCTGGGCCTGGGTAAGCTCGGCGTAGCCCAGCACATCGACGAAGGTCCATGCCCGGCCCTGGTCGATCCGGCCGGCTTGGAGCTCGGCGAACACCAGCGGGAGCTGCTCGACCAACACCTCGGCGATGTGGTGTTCCCGATCGGCCTTGGTCGTGGTCCAGGACAACGCCGCACCGATCTCGGCGCCCACCCACTCCCACGGAAGGATTCCCTGCACGGCATCCTTCCGCGCTTGGGCTGCCGCGGCCCGCCCTACCTGGACCATCGCCGCGAAGAACCGGGCCTGCTCATGCGCGAGCTGCCGCGCACACGCCGCCAACACGTTCACCGCATCGCCGTCCACGACCTGATCCAGATCGATCTCGGCGAGCGCAGCAACCAGCCCGGGGCCCGGCGGCGTCGCCGCCAACCCGTCCAGAACCTGCTGCTTCTGCCCCACGTATCGAACATACATTCGGACACCGACAGTTTCGACGGGCCCACGTCGAAAGGTTGCAATTGTGAACCCAGCGAGGTGCCACCGTACCTCCGTCAAGGGGTCTGCCACCGGCACGCCGGCCGTTCACGGCGACACGCGCGAGATGGTGGAGGGATTCTCAGCACGCTTGATCGACTCCGCTGTTCTCCCTCATGGCTCAGGTCCTTGAGCAGGCGACCGCGCTCCACCGGTGACCCGTTGCCTGACCGTTGCCTGACCGCTACTGGGGGTCGGCGATGTCGAACATCGGGACCGTGTGGTCGTCCGAGACCCTCCGGCGACCTGGGTTCGTCGTCGTGCCCGGGGCGATGTCGGTCACCGCCAGAAGGGGCCCGGCGACGATGTGATCCAGGAGCGCCGCCTGCCGCGGCTCGAGTCCCACGAGCAACCCGAGCACGTTGAGGAGATCGATCAGCTCGCTGGTGTACTCCGGAAGCCACCCGGGCGGTTGGAGATCGAGCAGCTTCGACACCCGCCGACCCATCGTCGGGCGCTCCCGGGACCGGCGCCGGTAGCTGAACCATTTCGTCAGGACCCGCACCCCCGAGATCTCGTAGGCCCACATCGCGGGCGAGACGGGGGAGATGGCGCCGGTTCCGACCAGCAGGTGACCGGTCTCGGCGTCGTGGCGCAAGATGTCCGGCATGCCGGTGGCATCCGACGGTATCGGGTGCTCGGCCAGGACCTGGGGTGCGACGGGTTTGTCCATGCGTGGTGCGCGCCGGGGCCGGCCGGCGGTGGGATCGGCGAAGCGCTGCCCGTAGCAGTGCAGCCAGACCACCCGGCGCCCGAGCTCGACGGCCTCGGCGAACAGGGCCGGGTCGGTGGTCAGGGGGACGCGCACGCCGGGGTTGGCGAGGTCGGCGGCGAACGTCGCGGTGTAACCGGGGTGCGCGCACACGGCGGCGAGGTACGCGAGGACGTCATCACCGGACGGGCGAGAGCCGAGGCGTTCGGCCAGGACGTCGAGCACGGGCGGGCGAACGTTGGAGATGGTCGTGTCCGCGTCCAGCCACAAGGGGAACGCCCGGCCACCCCGGCCGTGGTAATGGTCAAGGTCGGGCACCAACGCTGTGCAGGTCAGGCCTGGCCCCGACGTGGGCGACGAACGGCTGATCGCCGTGAGGTACACCTGCTTCTCGGATCGCACCGCCCACAACCGCGGGTTCGGCTGGTTGATCAGGCGTTTGTCGGGAATGATCCACTGCCGGTCGAACGACCGGTAACCGATCTGCACCGGCACCGGGCAGGATGCGGTCTCCTGCCCGATCGACGTCGTCGGGGCCGGGTATCCGGGCAGGTTGTCCTTGAGCCGCGTGTCCACCCGCCGGTCTCGCTTGTGCTCGGACAGCAGAAGGCCCGCACTCGGCACCAAAGCCTTGCCCGACGACCTGACATCCCCGACGAGATGCTGCACGACCCCCACGGGCTCCCCGTCGCGCCAGAGGGAGAACGAGTTGCCGTCGGTGTAGACCAGATTGGGCAGCGCGCTCAGGCGCTTCCACGGGGCGCGTGTGCATCTCTGCCAGGGACGACTCGCCGACGAGGGTCAACTTCTCCGGTGCGAGGCCGGTCAGGGCGGCGAGATCACCGATCAGCGTTTCGAGCGGGTTCCGGAGCTGGTCCTCGGGCTCGCCGCGGACCGACACCGCGGTCAGCTTGCTGGTTGCGGCCGCACCGAATGCCGCGACGGCCTGCTTTACGGATGTGGGCCGCTGCGCCAACGGGTCCTCCATCATGGGGTTGATCCGCGACGGTAGCGAAAGGCAGGCTCGACGTGGGCCGAACACGCGATGTCCGTTCAGCCGCCGGTTCTCCTGGTGAGTTGGGCGGAAGCCGAAGGTGTCGCGTCCCGGTTGCGCACCGGGCTCAGATCGGCACCTGATCAGCCGCCCGCCGAAGCTCGTCAATCTCGATCTTGTTCATGCC
>JBOHEO010000210.1:0-630 GCA_050701055.1 Pseudonocardia sp.
CGTCGGCGCATATCCCGTCCCGACAACTCGACGATCGTGCGGACCGTGCCCTCCAGTGTGCCTGAACAGCGCAGCCCGTCGTAAGGATCCTCCCCGGGTGGGGCACAGTCGGCGAACCCGCATTCGGACACGCTGACCTCGCGCTGCAGCCGCGCGGAGAGCACCGCGGCCACGACCGCGCGGCCCAGCCCGATGTTGCTCATCTGCGCCTCGTCCAGCAACCCCCGCAACGCGGTGTTCGCGCCGTGCCCGCTCATCGCCCCTCGCCCCCTGCCGTCTCGCTACCGCCGGGCGTCGATAGTGGACGGTGGGTCGTGGTCCGGGGAAGGGCTTCGGCGAAGTGCGAGGAAAGTGAGACCCCCGGAGGGTGGCCGGTGGTAGGGCGATCTATCCCCCCGCTATCGCCCCCACGATGAGGAACGGCTCAGCTCCCGTTGCGACTGCACCGGGCAGCGGGGTGTCGGGCGCTTCGTGGGACAGGTCCTCCTCGCAGGCGAAGAACCGCACGAACGCCCGCCGCTGGTTGGTGGCGTGGTCGCGGATCGTGCCACGCAGCACCGGGTAGCGGGCCTCGAGGGCGTCGAGAACCAGACGCTGCGTCACCTGCCCGTCGACGGCGAGCTCCACCTC
>JBOHEO010000210.1:640-9154 GCA_050701055.1 Pseudonocardia sp.
CCGTCGACGTGGGCCAGCTTCCGCAGGTGCGCCGGGAGCTTCACCCGGACCACCGCGGTGCTCATCGCAAGGTCTGCACTTCGACGGACAGCACCGCCGGAAGGTCCCGGACGATCGGCGCCCAGCTGTCCCCGGCGTCGGCGGAGGCATACACCTGCCCGCCCGTCGTGCCGAAGTACACCCCGCACTCGTCGAGGGAGTCGACGGCCATCGCGTCGCGCAGCACGTTGACGTAGCAGTGGCTCTGGGGGAGCCCCGCAGCGAGCGGTTCCCACTCGTGCCCGCCGGTCCGGCTGCGGTAGACGCGCAGCTTCCCGTCCGGCGGGACGTGCACCGAGTCGCTCGTGATCGGGACGACGTAGACGGTGTCCGGTTCGTGCGCGTGGACGTCGATCGGGAACCCGAAGTCGGTGGGCAGGGTCCCGCCGATGTCGTGCCACGACTCGGCGGCGTCGTCGCTGCGCATGACGTCCCAGTGCTTCTGCATGAACAGCACGTCCGGTCGCGACGGGTGCATCGCCAGGTTGTGGACGCAGTGACCGACCTCGGCGCCCGGATCGGGAATGCCCTCCGAGTGCAGGCCGCGGTTGGCCGGTCGCCAGGTCTTGCCGGCGTCGTCGGTGCGGAACACCCCCGCCGCTGAGATGGCGACGATCATGCGTGCCGGGTCTCGCGGATCCAGGATGATCGTGTGCAGGCACATCCCACCGGCCCCGGGCTGCCACGCGGGACCCGAACCGTGCTCGCGCAGACCGGAGAGCTCCTGCCAAGACTGCCCGCCGTCGACCGAGCGGAACAGGGCGGCGTCCTCCACCCCGGCGTAAACGGTGTCCGGATCGGTCAGCGACGGTTCGAGGTGCCAGACCCGGGCGAACTCCCACGGGTGCGGCGTCCCGTCGTACCCCTGGTGGGTGCCGGGCACGCCGGTATAGCCGAACTCGTTGCCTACCGGCGCCCAGGTCGCGCCGCCGTCGTCGGAGCGCTGGATCAGCTGCCCGAACCAGCCACCGGACTGCGAGGCGTACAGCCGGTCCGGGTCGGCGGGGGAGCCCGCGACGTGGTAGATCTCCCAGCCCGCGAAGTGGGGACCGCTGATGTCCCACCGTTCGCGCTTCCCGTCCGAGGTCAGGACGAACGCGCCCTTGCGTGTGCCCACCAGTACCCGCACGCTGGTCATCGGCGCTCCTTGTCCGAAAGTCAGGTAGTCGGTGGCCTACGGTCGCAGCCCACCGTAGAGGGGACCGTCGGGGGGTCCGAAACTCATCGCTCGCCGCCCGGTCGTCGTTGATGCGGGCGGGCCGCTCCCTGCGGAGCTCGTCGGCCACTGGGGTGGGTCGGCCTCGGTGTCGGGGTCAGCCTGGTCGCAGGTACCGGTAGCGGTGGTGCTCCACGCAGCCCAGGCCCGTGTAGAGCTCCCGGGCCGCGGTGTTGTGTAGCGCCACCTGCAGCACCGCCCAGCGGGCGCCGTGCGCACGCCCCCACGCGGCGGCGGCCGCGGTCAGTGCTGTCGCCACTCCGCCGCGGCGAGCCCGCGGCAAGACCGTGAGCCGCGACAGGTGCAGGTGGTCGGCCACCACCGTGGCCCGGATGGCGCCGGATCCCGGCGCCAGGCCGAACGCCGTACGCGGATCGCCGCCGGGATCCAGGACGTGGCGCTGCGCGGCCGTGGGGTCGTGGCCCAGCGCCAGCTCCCACCACGCCGCGTCTGGTCGCTCGGCCAGCTCGATTCTCGTCGCTCCGACCCCGCCCCCGGCCGTCGCGCTCGGGGCCGACAGCCGCTCCAGATCCCCGACCAGCACCGCCGACTCCGCCCCGGCCTCGTGCCCGACATCGAGCACCCATCCCTGTGCCGCCACCGCGCGGTCCCACGGCGAGCCCACCGGTGCCTGCACCCGTGCCGGGATCGCCTGCTCATCGCCGAACGCGCGCACCGTCTCCAACGCCGCCGGCACCGGCATGCCCGGGTCGCCGATGGCCAGTGCCGAGTTCGCCCGCCCGGTGAAACCTCCCGCCGCTCGCAGCCGCCAGGCACCGAGCGGGACGTCGGTCTGCGCGGGCCAGGCGTCGGCACACAGCGTCTCCAGCCGGGCCACCGCCGACCAGGACGGTCGCCGCGGCGGTGCGGGCGGCACCGAGCGCACGGCCACCACCGCGGTGCGCTCCACGCGCACGGGACCCCGACGGGTGTGCACGACGACGGTGGTGCCGGTCGTGTCGGCTCCGGCCAGCTCACCCACCGCGTCGGTGTAGAGCGGGCGCCCGGCTCGCTCGCCGATCCGGTACCGCAGCGCCACCCGGCGTCCCACGAGGACGTCCAGGCCGTCGACCGGGTTGGCGAGGTGGCCATCGGATCGAGTGGTCGGGCTCGCGAGGTCGCCTCCGGACTGCGTGACCGGGCTCGGGGGGTCGCCGTCTGATTGAGCCATACTGAGATCCTGCCGCACAAGTCACATCGCCCCGGCTCCTGATCCGGGCAGTCTGCGATACATACTGGGCACGTCTGTGAACGGCCCGAGTGGAGGATGGTCCCACCCGTGACTTACGTGATCGCCGAGCCTTGCGTCGACCTGCTCGACAAGGGGTGCATCGAAGAGTGTCCGGTGGACTGCATCTACGAGGGTGGCCGGATGATGTACATCCATCCGGACGAGTGCGTGGACTGCGGCGCCTGCGAGCCGGTGTGCCCGGTCGAGGCGATCTACTACGAGGACGACGTCCCGGAGCAGTGGGCCGCCTACACCAAGGCCAACGTCGACTTCTTCGACGACCTGGGGTCGCCGGGCGGGGCGTCGAAGGTCGGCAAGATCGAGCGGGACGTGGAGCCCGGCGCGAGCCTGCCGCCCCAGCAACACGACGAGTGAGATTCGTCCTTCCCGACTTCCCCTGGGACTCCCTGGCCTCGGACAAGACCGTCGCCGCGGCCCATCCGGACGGCATCGTCGACCTCTCCATCGGCACCCCGGTGGATCCCGTTCCCGATGTCGTGCGGGCCGCTCTGGGCGGTCCGGCGGCCGGCGAGCCTGGCTACCCGACCACGCACGGGACGCCGGCGTTGCGCGTGGCGGTGGTCGGCGCGCTCACCCGCCGGTTCGGGGTGACCGCCGATCCCGCCGACGTGCTCCCGACGATCGGCTCCAAGGAACTCGTCGCCTGGTTGCCGACGATGCTCGGGCTCGGCCCCGGCGACCTGGTGGTGCTCCCGGAGCTCGCGTACCCGACCTACGAGATCGGTGCTCGCCTGGCCGGCGCGGACTGGTTGCGCGGGGACATGGTGGACGCGGACGTGCTCGCCGCGGTGGGTCCGCGCCGGGTGGGGCTGGTGTGGGTGAACTCGCCGTCCAACCCGACCGGACGTATCCTGCCGGCCGCACATCTGCGCAGGGTGGTCGCGTGGGCCCGGGAGCACGGCGCGATGGTCGCGTCGGACGAGTGCTACCTGTCACTGGGCGATGGCGGCGATGGGTGCGCCGCCGGCGTTCCCCGCGGTGCCGTGTCGATCCTGCACCCTGAGGTCTGCGGCGGTTCGCACGAAGGCCTGCTCGCCGTGCACTCGATGTCGAAGTCGTCGAACCTGGCGGGGTACCGGGCCGGGTTCGCGGTCGGGGACCCCGCCGTGATCGCCGCGTTGCTCGAGGTGCGCAAGCACGCCGGGATGATCATGCCCGGGCCGGTACAGGCCGCGATGGCCGCAGCCGCGTCCGACGACGCGCACACCGTCGCGCAGGCCCGGGTGTACGCCCGGCGCCGCGCGCAGCTGCGGGTGGCGCTGGAGGTCGCGGGGCTGCGGGTGGAGCACTCCGAGGCGGGTCTCTACCTGTGGGCCACCGCCGGTGAGGGCTCGCGGTCGACGGTGCGGCGGCTGGCGACCCACGGTGTCCTGGTGGCACCGGGTGAGTTCTACGGTCCGGCGGGGGCGCGGCACGTGCGCGTCGCCGTCACCGCGAGCGACGAACGGATCGCGGCGGCGGTGCGCCGGCTCGCCCCGCGAGCGAGCCGCCAGGCGAACGGTCCGCAGACCAGGCGCGCGCCGATCTGAGCGGGTGCGATCACAGCTCGTCGGAACGCGCGCGCACCTGCTCCCAGGCCGCTCGCCAGCCCAGGCGTTTCTCCTCGGCGCGGGCTCGCTCACGCTCCACGAGCCGGCCCGCGACGAACACGACGTGCGCGTCGATCGACTCCGCACCCGCACTCAGCCCGTCGAGCAGCTGGCGGATCCGTTGCTCGGCCACGCAGGCGTCCTGGTGGTCACCGAGCACCTCCTGCAGCTCCGCTGTCGCCGCGAGCAGGCGGCGGACCGCCTTGCCCTGGTCGGACGTCCCGAGCGCGGGCTCCACCAACTCGCCGGTGTAGCGCACCCGTTTGCCGTCGATCCGCAACGCGTGCAGCACCGCGTCGGGCGGGTCCTCCCCGACCCGGTCGACGGCCTTGCGCAGGCGGCGGGCCTGCGCACGCACCAGGTCGATCAGCTCCGGTTGGGCCTGGGTGGCCGATGGGGTGGGCAGCGGTAGCCGGATCGCGTCGGTGAGGCGTTCCAGCAGCGACGTGTACCGGGGGGCGTTCAACGCCGCCAGCATCTCGGAGCGGGCCGCCGCATGCTCGACCTGCAGCGCTCCCACCAGCACTTCCGCCGCCGCACGCTCGTGCTCGGGCAGCGTGGCGATCTCCCCGCGCAGCCGTAGCGCCATGACGTCGAGGTCGCGGACGGGGCCCAGGGCGCGGCCCAACCAGCCCAGCTCGGCGCGCAGCCCGTCGGCCCAGGACGCGTCGAGCAGCGAACGGGCGGCCTTGAGGGTGGCTCGCATCCGCCGGACCGACACCCGCATCTGGTGCAGATCCTCGATGTCCGCGCCGGTGCGGGTGCCCGGATCGTGGGCGAGCAGGGCCCGCAGCCTCAGGTCGAGCGCGGCCCGCACGTGATGCGGGGCCGGGTCCGCCGGTGCCGCGGTGAGCGGTGCCGGCAGGTCGGGCACGTCGATCGAGGGCCGGCGCGGGCGGCGCGGCGTGGCAGTGGGCACGGACGACAAGAATAGCGTCGGTTCAGTCGTTGGCGTGCAGGGCGCTGTTGAGCGCGACACCGTCGCCGGTGCGCGCCAGGACCTCGACGGCGCCGGTCATCGAGTTGCGGCGGATCAGCAGCCCGGGCCGGCCCGACAGGGCGCGGGCCGCGGTGGTGCTGCCGTCGGGGAGGGTCACCTTGGTGCCCGCGGTGACGTAGAGGCCGGCCTCGACGACGCAGTCGTCGCCCAGCGAGATACCGATCCCCGCGTTGGCACCAACCAGGCACCGGCGTCCGACGGAGATCACCTCCTTGCCGCCCCCCGAGAGGGTGCCCATCACCGACGCGCCGCCGCCCAGGTCGGAGCCGTCGCCGACCACGACGCCCGCGGAGATCCGACCCTCCACCATGGATGCGCCGAGCGTGCCGGCGTTGAAGTTGACGAAGCCCTCGTGCATCACGGTGGTGCCCTCGGCGAGGTGCGCCCCGAGCCGGACGCGGTCGGCGTCGGCGATCCGCACGCCGCTCGGGATCACGTAGTCGACCATCCGCGGGAACTTGTCGACCCCGTACACCGCGACCGGGCCGCGGGCTCGCAGCCGGGCGCGGGTGAGCTCGAAACCCGACGTTGCGCACGGACCGTGGTTGGTCCACACCACGTTGGCGAGCAGCCCGAAGATCCCGTCGAGATTCACCGTGTTGGGTGCGACGAGACGGTGGCTGAGCAGGTGCAGTCGCAGGTAGACGTCGCGGGCGTCCGCGGGCGGGTCGGCGAGTGAATCGATCACCGTGCGGACGACCTCGTTCCCCGTTCCCCGGTCGTGGTCATGCCCGGCCAACCCCCCGAGGGCGGCCGCGGTGTCCTCGGCGTCCGGGCCGAGGGCGGGCGCGGGGTACCAGGTATCGAGAACGACACCGTCGGCGGTGACGGTGGCCAAGCCGGTGCCGGAGGCGCCATCACGGCGCGGTGCGGTGCTCACGGATGCCGACCGTATCCGGCCGTGGTGCCCACCGGATCCCGGGATGGCACCGTTGCCATTCTTTCAGCGACTCTTTCAGCGACGGTGGCGGCGTCGCGTGACGGTTCTGCTTCACGCGGACATCCCACTGGTTGTCGGCGCGCGCACGGCGCTCCCGACGTCACCCTCGGCGGGTCCAGCCACCATACGTAGTCGGCCTGCGGGTCATACTTCACGGCCGGTGCTCCCCTCATGGCGGGACGAGTCGGCGGAAACGTAGCGCGCCCCCCGTCGCTCGCCGACCCGGATAAGCTTGCCCGCCTCGACCAGCTCTTGCAGCAGCCGCAGCGCCTCGACCCGGTCCACGGACAAGCGCTCACGCAACAGCTGGTTGGTGATCGGGGATGAGCGGGCCAGGTCGAGGGCCAGGTCGTGGAGATTCGCCTGCGAAAGCCGCAGACCCGGTGGTGGCATGATGTTGTCGGCGAGTACGTACCGGGCGCCCGAGCTACTTCCCTCCTGGACGAGCAAGCTGGCGTCGCGCAGCCGCTGAAGCGCACGTCGTGCGTGCGTGCTGTCCACGCTCAACAGTTTGCGCGCCGTCGCGTTGGTGAGGATCCGGCCGCGGGCGGCATGTACCACGAGCACACGGTCCCGTGGTTTGAGCCCGCCGGGGGTCTCGACCTCCATGACCCAGGCCCGTTCCGCTGGTGTGACGGTGCTGGTCAAGGGGAGGTCCACCGCAACCGAGCTGTCGTCCGCCGCGAAGGCCGGGGGGTCGAGCAGTTGCTCGACCATCACGTCCTGCATGAGGTCGACCCCACGCCCGGCATCCTCGGCAAGGCGGAACCGACGGAGCGCCGCGATCACGTCGACGTTGCGCGCGGCGTTCTGGTCGCGCATGTTCTGCACGGTCACAGGCTCGGGCAGCGGTCCGGGCGAGACCACCCGCACCCAGGTCGGCCTGATCTCGATGCGCACGCACCGCCGGTTGTCCTCGTACACTCGGTGGGCAACCGCATTGGCTATCGCCTCGCGAAGGACTTCCATCGGGATGCGCTCCATCTCGTAGCGGTGGAGCCCGACCACGACGACTTCGGCGCCGATCTCGTCGACGACTCGCCCGGTCGCCTCCCGAACCTGTTGCGGCAACGGGCCACTGATCCGGTAGCGCTTGTCCTCGGTGCCCGTGACGTCGTCCCGGAAGCGGAACACCTCGATGTAGGTCTTGCCGAGCTCGCGGTGCGGCTCGGCCAGCAGGTAGAGCGCACCGGCCACGGTGAGGACGACGCGGTGCCCGTCCTGCGCTGCCAACCCATGCTCGACGAGCCGATCCGGAATGTCCGCCGACCAGCCGAACGCGTCGGCCGTGCCGGCGATCAGGCCCGGATCGGCGGCGTCCAGGGTCCGCCTGGTAACTGTCGTCTCGAATCGAGTGAGGGCGTTACGGGTGACGAACTCGGCGAGTTGCGCGCCCATGAGCGTCACGTTCATGGCATCGCGGCGGACGACGACCTGGCCGTCAGCGGTCTGCGCGAAACCCTGACGACGGCGCCCCACCGCGATCACCGCGATCGACCGTCCGTCCACGGCCACCGGCGTGATCTCGTATCGTCCGCCGTCGTGCACCCCGCCGGCCACGCGGTGCAGCCGAGCGAGCGCCTCGCCGTCGGTGCTGGTGCCGACCGGCTTGCCGTCAGGTGCGACACCGACGAGGATCACTCCGCCGCCGGTGTTGGAGAACGCCACCACAGCCCGGGTGATCCTCGCCTCCGAGGCACCCTGCTTGAACTCCACGTGCTGCGACTCGCCCGGGAACTCGCGGCGGAACCCGGCTCCGTCGAGCACCGGTGGCGGCGGGGAGGTCGAGGCGGGGTGGAACAACGGATATGCCATACTTCTCACCCCTTACGTAAGGGGTGAGAAGTATGGCATAAAGCGCCCGGCTGGCCCAACGCGACCGGCCGGAGGTCTGCGGCAGGCGGGGGACAGGCGTTCGCGGGCGTCACGTGATCTTTCCTGCCGGCCTGGTCCCATGTGCTGACCAGTTCGGATGGACGGCCTGACGCAGGATGTTTCCGAACCTGCGCTGCTCGACGGCCTGCCCTGACGCCTGACCGGTCACCGGGTCCTGGGTGAAGCCGAACTCGATCCGGCCGGGTTGCCGTACGTGGATCTGGAACCACAGCGGCGGGTTCTCCCACAGCCGTTGGTCGGGCTGGACAGCGCGGCGGGTGCGCACTGCCGAGCGGTCGCGGGAAACCGCGGGCCGGGCTGTCGAGGTTGTTGACGTGGACGAGCGCATCTGCATGAACGTCGCCGTGCCGGTGTCGAACGTACCTTCGAGACGGTCCGATAGCCGGTGCAGCAGGGCCAGGTTGCCCACTGTGGCGTGTGCCTTGACGTCGACGAGGACGACTCCGCCGTCGCGGGTCTGTTCGGCCCATACCCAGGGCATCCGGGTGGCTGCGCACGTGGCGATGATCCGGTCGTAGTGGTCGTGCCCGGGAAGCCCGGCAGCGCCGTCACCGTGAGCGAGAGTCGGCCGGTAGCCCAGCT
>JBOHEO010000211.1:0-9152 GCA_050701055.1 Pseudonocardia sp.
AGCTGGGCTACCGGCCGACTCTCGCTCACGGTGACGGCGCTGCCGGGCTTCCCGGGCACGACCACTACGACCGGATCATCGCCACGTGCGCAGCCACCCGGATGCCCTGGGTATGGGCCGAACAGACTCACGATTGCCTTCTACCTATCGATCATGCATAGTCATACCTACGCATAACCGTGAAGGGAAGGCACCGTGGAGCCACAGCAGACGTCCTACGAACCTCCGACACTGGTCGATCTCGGTGTTGCCGCAGACTTCTTCCTCGGGCAGGGCAACGCCGACACCGCCGACATGAACACCTCTCGATACTGGTGAGCGCGACGTGCCGGTGGCTGGTCGGCCACCACGGCGACCGGCCGCCGGCCGTTCACCCCGAGGGCGGCGAGCTGTTGTGGTCCGGCCCAAGCCCGATCTGGACGGTGGGCAGTCCGGGCCCGTTCCTGGTGCGCGTCGTGGAGCACCGTGACCACATGCTGACCGCCGTCGGCCGGTGCCTGCCCGAACTGGCGGAACTCCAGAACGCGCTGGTGAAGGCCGTGCGCCAGCACACTGCCCGGCCCCTCGACGAGCTGCGCGGATCCTGCCTACGGGTGCTGGCCGGCCCGGACGGAATCACCCTGCTCGCCGATCTCGCAGGTCAGCACCCGGTGTTTCACACCACCGCAGCCACGGGGGAATGGTTCGCCACTTCCCCCGTCCCGCTCGCCTGGTTGCAGCACGGGCGGCCGTGTCTGGCAGGGATAGACCGGGACGCGCTGGCGGCCGAGCTGCTCTGCCCGGCGGTGCCGGTCGCGTCGACGGTGCTGGCCGGTGTGCGCCGGGGCGGTCACCTGCTGACGCTCGGGCGGGCGCCCGCGGACGTTTCACCGATCCTCCCGCAGCCGACATCCTCGTTCGCCGACGGCGCGGACGCGCTGCGCGAGGCACTCTGCGACGCGGTGGCCCGGCGGGTACGCGTCCTCCGGCGGCCCACGGCCGATCTCTCGGGCGGGCTGGACTCGTCGTCGCTGGTCGTGCTGGCCGCGCGAGCCGGCGCACGGCCGTTGGCCATCACCTATGCCGACCGGCTGGCGGCCAACGACGACGACCTGCGGTGGGCCGCACACGTCGCCGCCCGCACCCCGCAGCTGCGACACGTGGTCGTGTCCGGCACCGGCAGTTCGCTGCCCTTCACCGCGCTGGACTCCGCACCACTCACCGACGAGCCCACGCTCGACCTGCTCCTCGCCGCCCGCTCTCGGGAGCGGCTACGTCCGGCCGTCGCGGCCGGCTCCGAGGGCCATCTCGTCGGCGACGGTGGTGACGTCGTGCTCGCCGACGACCTCGGCTACCTCGGGGACCTCGCTCGTCGCGGGCATACCCAGCGGCTGCGCGAGGAGACCGCCGCATGGGCCCGGCTGCGGCAGCGACCCGCTCGTGCGGTGCGGCGGGCCGCCATCCGGCTGGGTGCTACCACGTGGCCGGCGGCGCTGTGCACCGCCGCAGCGCGCGTGGAGCACGGCGGACCGGTACCGCGGCGGCTGGAGGACCGGCTGGCTTGGATAGGTGTCTCGCCCATCGTCGAGTGGAGCACCGACCGGGCCCGCCAGGCCGTCGCAGCCCTGCTCCGGCGGGCGAGCGTCGAGGCTGTCGAGGCTTCGGACTGCGATCCGGCGGCAATGGCCATGTGGGGATCTGTCCAGCGGCACGGCGCCGCCACCCGGCAGTTCGGGCAGGTCGCAGCCGCATTCGGCGTGGCCGTGCACGCGCCTTTCCTGGACGACACCGTGGTGCGGGCCTGCATGTCCGTACCGGTGGCCGACCGCACCGCCGCCGACCGGATGAAGCCGCTGCTCACGGCCGCCGTCGGCGACCTGTTGCCCGCCGGACTCCCCGAGCGCCGCACGAAGGGTGACTACACCACCGCCGAGTACCACGGGCTCCGCGCCAACGCCGACCAGCTGCGCGGGCCGCTGCGCGGGCCGCTGCTGGCCGAGCTCGGCGTGATCGAACCGAAAGGCCCGCAGCAGGCACTGGATGACGCGTTGGCCGGTGGGCGAGCGCCGCTCGGCGCGCTCGGGGCCGTGATCGCGACGGAGGTCTGGTTGCGGCGGCTCGACGAGTTGCCGGTCGTCCGCTGGACGGCCCCAGCCCGGGCGGAAGCGGCCCGATGAGGACGAAGAGGCCGGCACGCAGCGTGCGACAGGTGGTGACCGATGACGGAGCGGTCCTGCTCGACATGCGCTCCGGGAGTTGTTTTGGCCTCAACCCCACCGGTGCCGCGGTGTGGTGCTCACTCGTGTCGGGGACCGACATCGACACCGTCATCGCAGAGCTGGTGCACCGCCACGACACTGATCCGGCGCGCGTGCGCGCCGATGTCGCGCAGCTCATGCGGGACCTCGACGATGCGGGACTCCTTGCTGCCACACCGGACAAGGGGAGCGATCCGTGACAGCCGCGATGGCCACCGGGCCCGCTGCACCCACCGTCCCGCGCGCCGAACGCACGCTCGCCGGGGCCTGCTTCCGGCTGGCGGTGGTGCTACTACGACTGCCGCTGCGACGGTCGGTCGCGACGGTCGGGTGGATCTCCCGGTGCACAGCGCGGCCGGCCTCCGTCGCCGAGGCCGAAGCAGCGGTCGCCGCCGTGCGCGCAGCCACCCGCCGGTACCCCGGCCGTGCCGCCTGCCTGGAGCGATCGTTGGCTACGGTGCTGCTCACCGGGTTGCACCGACGCCGGGTGAGCTGGTGTGTGGGTGCCCGCCTGCTGCCCTACGCCGGCCACGCCTGGATCGAGGTGGACAGCCACCCGGTCGGGGAGCCGGCCGCGCCCGACCGCCCCTACCTGCCACTGTTCCGTGTCTGACGAAAGGAACCCATGTCGATCCCGACCACCACCGGTGTCGCCGCCGCACTCGCCGCCGTGTCCGAGGATGCCTTCGTCCGGCAGCCGGACGGCTCGCTGGTCACCCAGAGCACGTCAACGCCCGCGATCACCCGCACGCTCGACCGGCTCGACACCTGGCCCGGCATGCGCGTACTGGAGATCGGCACCGGCTCGGGCTACTCGACGGCCCTGCTGGCCGAACTGGTCGGCCCGGCCGGGCACGTCGTGTCGGTCGACGTGTTCCCGAGCTGGTGGTCCGCGCCGCGACGCTGCTCGCGGAGCACGGGGCCGAGCACACGACGCTGGTCCACGGCGACGGCCAGGCCGGGGTACCGGAGCTCGCCCCGTTCGACCGGCTGGTCACGTGGACCACCGCCCCGTTGTTGCCGGACACCTGGGTCGCCCAGGTGCGGCCGGGCGGGAAGATCGTGGCGCCGCTGTCGCTCACCCCGCTGAGCAAGACCGGTGCCGGGGTGGTCGTGGAGATCGACGGGCACGGTGCGCCGACGGCGAAAGCGCTGTTCGCGGCGCGCTACGTCGAGATGCACACGCAGCCGGTCACCCAGTGGCAGGTGCCGCCCTACGGCGCCGATATCGTACGCTGCGACCCGGGCGGGCGCACGTGGTGGCTCTCGGCGGAGCACTTCCGCCGGCCCGCCGACCGTCCGATCGGAGCAGCCCTGCTCGACCGGCTCGCCGAACACCCGGTCCGTGGCGACGGGCCGTTGGTCGGCGGCGAGCAGGCGAAGGCGTTCGCCGCCTGGCTGGGCGCCGTCCAGCCCACCGGGCTGACCACCGCGGCGCTGGGCAACCCGTGCTGGCGGATCGGTCTCACCGCGCCGGACGGTGCCGCGCTGCTCGCCACGCTGGGCGGGCCCGACCTCGTGACGGTCGGTGGTGATGGCCCGAAGCGGGACCTGGCGGCGCTGGTGCAGCGGTGGCGGGGTGACGGTTGTCCGGACGTCGGTGACCTGATCCCTTGCCTGGAGCGGGCGGTCGGTGGCTGGGCGGTGCGGGCGGCAGTCCGACCGCGAACACGTTCCACTGTTGACTAGGTGCGGACGATGTCTGCATACTCATGATCTGCTGCCTGGGAGAGGGAACCACATGCCGAACTACGAAATGCTCGCGAAGGAATGCAAGCCGGTACCTGATTGCCCGCAGGTAGTACGGGTCGCCCCCGGCGCCCTGGTGGTCATCGGGGAGGCAATCACCGATACTGCGGCGCCGGCCGAGTTCGGCGACGGCCCAGGCGAGGCCGCGGTGCGGATCACCGAGACGCTTTACCGCGCCGCGCTAGCCCGGCTGGCAGGACCGTTGGACACCACTCTCGCCGATCACGAGTTGATCGTGGCGGAGAGCGAGCCCGCAGCCGCTCGTGGCCCGGCCGTCCGGGCAGTGCCCGACGGCGTGGTGATTGTCGGGGAGGCGATCACTGACCCCGGCGCGCTGGCCGTGTTCGGCGTTGGTCCGGGCGAGGCGGCCGTGCGGATCACCGAGGAGCGCTACCGAGCCGGGCTCGCCGGATTGACGGGGGCAGCGGCGTGAAGGTCGATATCTACGCCGAGTTCGATCTGATGCAGCGCGAGGCGTTCCGGCTGCAACAGATGCAGAGCTACGGCGGGGTGAAGGGCCCGGAGTGGGAGGCATGGCAGGCCGGGCGACCGATTCCACCGATCACCCCGGAGCGCAACGAGTTCCAGCGCAAGACCGCGGAGTGGACCTCCGAGGGCAAGCGGGTGTACGACGTGCACATCGTGCAGTGGCCACTGGCCGAGTACACCCGCTACGCGCTCGCGGTGATCCCGATGTGCGCGTGGACCGGCGAGGAAACGTTCATGGTGGATCGCGACGTCCATCCCGACCTAGCCACGCTCACCGAGGACTTCTGGATGTTCGACGAGGAGGTGATCGCGGTGATGAAATACGACGAGCAGGAGGCCTTCGCCGGGGCCACCGCGCCCACCGAGCCGGTCGCCGCCTATGTCGCTCGCCGCGACCTGGCCATGAAGTACGCCGTACCGTTCGACCAGTGGATGGACGAGCACCGGGACCGGCTTGACCGATGAGCACGCCGCGACCGGCCCGCGATCGCCGGAGACCGGCGGCCGGGAGTCAGGTGGCGGGCTGATCGAGCCCACCGAGCACCGCCGCCGGCTGGCGGCGGTGCTCCTCGGGCTCCGCGAGGCCGCCGGGCTCAACCAGACCGACTTCGGCGCCCGCGGAGGGATGAACCAGTCGAAGGTGTCCCGGCTGGAGACCGCCCGCCAGGTGCCCACGCTGGCCGACGCGAACGCCTGGGCCGAGGCCGCCGGGATCGACGCTCCAGCCCGGGAGCGGCTGCGCGAGCGGGTGGAGGCGGCGCTCAACGAGACCGTCAGCATGGCTGAGTACGTTCGGCACGGAGTCGCGCACCGGCAGCGCCAGATCGGCGCGCAGGAGCGCGCGGTCAGCATCGAACGCAACGTCTGTATCGCCATCGTGCCCGGACTCCTGCAGACCGCGGAGTACACCCGGCGGCAGTTCGAGCTGGCCGATATCCTGCACCCGGAGCTGGCCGCCGACGGTCCCGCCTCCCTGGCGGCGTGGGCCGAACGCCAGCACGTGCTCTACGAGCCCGACCATCGCTTCGAGTTCGTGGTCACCGAGGCAGCGCTGCGCTGGCGACCCGGCCCCGACGGCCACCCACGGGTACTGGTCACCCAGTTAAGGCACATCGCGTCGGTGAGCACGCTGGCCAACGTCCGGTTCGGGGTGATCCCGTGGCGCACCGCCATGCGCAGCTGCCCGACCCATGGGTTCATCATCTACGGCGAGCCCGGCGCCGACCCCGATGTGTGGGTGCACACCTCGACCAAGACCAGCACGCTGGACTTTCGCGACCCCAACGAGATCGCGGTCTACCGGCGGATGTGGGACCTGTTGTGCGCCGACGCCGTGTTCGGCGACGACGCCCGCGTCGAGATAGAGCGGATCATCGCCGAACTGCACACTGAGCAGCCTTGACCGGACCAGCTACACACCAAACCCCATCCCCACCAACCGCTCATCCAGCGCTTTGACTGCCGACGTATTCCGCCACGACTGCATCCAGGCACGGGCAGTCCGTACTTCTTCGGTCAGTCGTACCGACCGGTTTTGAGTCGCCAGCCGTGCACCATCACCGATGACCCGGGCTGCCTCTTCGATCTCGCCGGACTGCAGGCGGGCAGCCCGGACGCATTCGGTAGCGACGCTGGCTTCACTCAAGTCTTAATTTTCACCACATCTAGCGCCTCCTTCGGCACTCCCCCCGCTTCTAGCAACCGGCGATACACGAATGCGCAATGGCTGTTATCCGCCTTCACATAGTCGTACATCGCATCCATTGCTAGCCGCCAATCATTAATCTCCTTGGCGTAGCTTGCCGAGGCCAAGTTTTTCCTGCTTTTGCCCTGTGCACCCGCAGATACACCGGTCCGTCCCCATAACCTCCTGGTGAGTGTATGAGTTGCGTTGAAAACCGATGCCCGCCGGTGCCGACCATCAAAATCACCTCCGCCTACTTCTCTTTCTTCGTCTCTGCGGGTACTGGTCGAAGTACGGCCGCCTAATTCTATTCGGTCGGCGACAGCCTCGGTAGCTCCATCACCGCAGCCAGACATAAAAGCACACGAAACAAACTCTCAACTCTCAGTGCTCGCACAAGTGGACAGGTATCCGGGCAGGACTAAGGAGAGTCGACCCCTGGTTCGGTGGTGCGGCTCCCGGTGTCGGCTGCCTGAACAGTAGCCTCCCGTGGTTGACTACACGCAGTCCAATGATCGTGTGCGGTTGTGAAAAGCTGTCAAGGAGCGGACGTGCCAGGAGACGAACGGCTCGGAATGGCCTTGCGAGAGTTGCGTACTGCCCGCGCGCTGACGCTGGCCACCGTGGCGCGTCAGGCTGGCTGCGCCGAGTCATTGCTTTCCTACGTGGAGACCGGCCATCGCCAGCTCCAACCCTGGCTTGCCGAGAGCCTGGACACGACCTACGGGACGGGTGGTGCGGTCATCGCCCTGGTGCATGGGGGAGCAGCCGGTTCGCATACGTGGCCGCATACTGGAGTACCGGAGGATGATGTGCTACTGGTGCACTCGCCGGAAGGAGGTGTCGCGATGCCGGTTTCACGGCGTGACCTGCTGACCGGCTTGAGTATCGGGGCGCTCGGCGGTACGCTGCTCAGCTACCTTGACCTGGCACTCGCCCAGCTCGATCTGAGCGATGATCCTGTGGCTTCGTTCGGACGAGCGTTCGCGGGCTTTCAGTCGGCGGCGCGGGTACTGCCGCCGGCAAGGCTTATCGACGGGCTGACCGGACATGTAGCACTCTTGGAGGCTCTTCGTCGCCGCGTGCCAGCCGACCGACGTGGTCCATACGCTGTCATGCAAGCCCGGTACGCCGAATCGCTGAGCTGGCTGAGCGAAGAAGCCGGTGACTTGCACGGCGCACTGTATTGGACCGACCGCGCCGCACAGTGGGCGCAAGCCGGCAACTGGCCACCCATGGCCGCCTACAGCTTCGTGCGCCGCTCCATGATGACGATCAGTTTTACTGGTGATGGTATGCGTGCTATCAGTGCCGCGCAGCCCGTGCTTGAATTGCCTGATGCCTCGGCGCGCGTGAAGGGATTGGCTGCCACGCAGATGGCCTTTGGCTACGCCTTGGCCCGTGACCGTGACGCCAGCGCCCGGGCGCTCGACAACGCCATGCAGCTGCTTGCCGCGCCGGTCGACGAGGGCACGGCGATACTTGGCCAGCGCAGTGTGGCGAGCGATGATCTTTATACAATTTACCGGACAACCTGCGATGTTTATCTCGGCCGTGGCGAGAGCGTGATACCCGTGCTTGAATCCACGCTCAGTTCGCTAGTCAAAGCTTCCGCCCGTACCGCGACCATTACCCGCGCAAAGCTGGCGCGTGCCTACGCCAATGCTGGACAACCGGCCGAAGCCTGTCGTCTGGCGTGGGATGTGCTGGACACTCTCCAGATCGTTGGCTCGCTGTCGGCGCATAGTGTACTTCGCCGTAGCCTGCCGATCTTACGGCAGTGGCCCGGCCGGGATGACGTGCAAGCCATACAGCATCGGCTACGAGCGTCAGGAGCTACGAGCGCGTGAGCCGACGGGGCTCAATCACCTCCTCACGAACCGGGCGGACACAGCGATGAGCGTGATCATCTTGGCACGTTCGTTCGACCCGACCGTGGACGCCGTCGTCACCGTCCTCGGCGGCCGAGCGGTGCCGGTGTTCCGGTGCGACCTCGCCGAGTTCCCCTCTCGTTTTCCTGATCACCTCACTCCACAGGAAGCGGCGTTCTGCTACCGAGAGGCGAAACTCGGGTTCGGCGGCGTACTGGCCAGCCTGGACGTGCTGCGGGCCAACCCGCTGTACACTCGCGCAATCTTCAAGCCCTACCAATGGCGGGTGGCCGCGGAGTGCGGGTTGGCCGTGGCCAGCATCCCGGGCGACACCATCACGAAGGCGTTGGGGCCTTCAGGGATCGTCGAGGATGGTGTGGTGAAGTGTTCTACACGCGGCGGCTCACGGCCGAGGATCGGGCGAACCCCGACACGGTGTCCGCGACCGCCACCACCCTGCAGGCGTGCGTTCCGAAGGCCGTCGAGGTGCGCCTGACCATCATCGGCGGGGCGTGGTTCCCCATCGCCGTGCACGCCAGCACCGTCGAGACCTGGCAGGACTGGCACTCGGACCCGTCCGCGTTGACCTACGAGCATGTCGCCGTGCCGGATGCCGTCGCCGAGTCCGTCCAGGCCTATATGTCCCGCATGGACCTGACCTACACGGCCATGGATTTCGTGGTCACCCCCGACGAGGAATGGCTGCTGTTGGAAGCGAATACCGGCCCACAGTTCGCCTGGTTGGAAGCCGCGACCGGCGCGCCGACGATCGCGGCCATGGCTGACATGCTGGCGAGAGGCACGATGTGACCAGCACGAGCACCGGCCCTCGCGGCATGCCGAGCACCGACATCCCCGACTGGCGTGAGCGGGCGGCACGATTGCGCGACGAGCTGGTCGCCACCGGCAAGCTGTGGACGCCCGCGTGGCGGGCGGCGGTGACCGATGTTCCGCGACACCACTTCGCGCCGTTCTTCTTCGAGCGCCGCCCGGGTGCGGGCTGGTTGCTGACCTCGGCAGGCGCTCAGGAGACGCGTCAGCGGTGGCTCGATGCCGTGTACACCAACCGGTCGCTGGTCACCCGGCTGGGCGCGGTCCCCGACGGCGGGCGGGACCGGACGG
>JBOHEO010000212.1:0-7816 GCA_050701055.1 Pseudonocardia sp.
TGGACGTCGCCGAGGTCCTCGGCGAGCTCGCGCGACGCGACGGCGTGTTCAGCCTCGACTTCATGGTCTCCAGCGCGGCAACGGCGATCCCCGCCGCGGCCCGGCACCTGTCGCGCGCCCGTTTGGTGTTCACCAACGCCGCCGAACACGACACCCTCGCCGGCTTCGTGGACACCGACGATCTCCCGGCCGTCGTCGTCACCGACGGACCTCACACCGCTCGGCTGTACCGGCACGGCCGGCCCACCGCCTCGGTGGACCCACCCCCGATCGTTGCAGGGAGGGTCACCGGTGCCGGCGACACCGTCGCGGGAGCGTTCCTGGCAGCCTGGACCGCGGGCCTGCCCGACACCGACGCGCTGAGCCTGGCGATCGCAGCCGGCAGTGCCCACACCACGAGCCCGCCGATCACACCCCTGACCACACCCTGACCTTGATCTTCGTGAACCCGACAACGCGGTGCTCCGGGTGACCGCACCGTGGCTGGCCGACCAGCGGCCTGCTCGATCCCCTCCGAAGGAGCGCCGGATGTTCTATGTCGCGCACCGGCTGTTCGCCGCGCACGACCGAGCGCTGGGTGCCCTGGCCGCCCGCCGGCTCGCGGTGGCCGTTGGCGCGCACAACGTGTTCTTGCCCTTCTGCGACACCGACGAAGAAGACCTCGTCGCCGACGTCAAGGGCCGCATGCTCTTCGACCTCGACACCGCACGGCTCCAGCAGCTGTCGGGGATGCTGGCGATCCTGCACGGTCCTAGCCTCGACGACGGAGTGTGCCTGGAGATCGGCTACGCCGCCGCACTCGGCGCCCCGATCGTCGTCGTCACTACCGACTTCACCACCTGGGCCCTCACCGAGCACGAACCGGAACTCGCCTTCCCCGATCCCCTCATCGAGGCCATCGCCGGCGCCGTCGTGAGAGTGCCGAAGCTTAGGCCCGCCCCGGGCAACAACACCGAGGACCTTTATCTCGGGTTCTCGGCCCGCAACACCGCCCAGCTCGGCCACGCCGTCGACAACGCCGTGGACCGGCTGCTGGACCTGGCACAGGCGGCAGCGCCCTCATCAGCGCCGGTCCCGAGGCCCCGAGGTGACCTCGTGTTCTGCGAACCGTCTCCCTATCTTCCGAGCAGCGACTGGCAACCGATCACCGAACGCCTGCGCACGTACGGATACCAACCGGTCACCTCGACCCGGCTCAACGCTCACCCCGCTCTAAAGGCCGTGCGAGCGGCAGCCCAGGACTGGGTCACCGCCATGGCGGCGTCGGTCCTGGTCGCCGATGTCAACGGCCCGGAAACCCCACCGGGGGCAGCGCTGCTTGCCGGCGCGTTCACCGCCCTCGAACGACCCATCCACGCCCGCCACCACCGGCCGGTCTGGAGCCTCGCCAGCGGACGCGAACCCAACCGACGAAACCTCATGATCCAGTACGCGATCCGGCACTGGTTCACCGACCATCCCGACCTCGCGCCGCGGAGCTGCCTGTGAACCTCGATCTGCTCGCCACCACCTACCGCACCATCGTGCTCGACGGCTGCGACGGCGCCGGCAAGACCACCCTCGCCCAACGGCTCAGCACCGCGCACCGATTCACCGCCGTCCACTCCGCCCGCACCCCCGACGGGACCGACCTGCTCGTTCACTACCGCGGTATCCTGGCCAGACCCGGACGGCTTGTTCTCGACCGATGCTTCGTCTCCGAGCTCGTCTACGGACCGCTGCGCCATCGACGCTCCCGCATCACCCTGACCCAGGCCGTCGAACTCGCCGAGACCGTCGTCGCTCGCGACGGCACGCTGATACACCTCACCGGCACACCGTCGGCCATCTACGCACGCCTACGAGCCCGCGACGACGATACCGCGGCCACCCCGACCGAGGTCGCCGAACTGGTCACCGCCTACGAACATGTCTTCGCGGCCATCACAGCCCAGCTCCCCGGCCACGTCCTCCGCATCGACACCACCACCCTCCCGTCTATGCCCGGCTGACCCGAGCTGTCCCAGGCTTCGGCGGCGTCGCTAGGCTGCGCAGCCAGCGACCCCAGCCGCTGACAGGAGCAGTCTTGGACATCAGTCATGCCCAGAAGCTCGCCTGGAACAACAAGATCGAAAAGGGCTTCAACACCACCGACGTTGCCCTCGAGTTTGGGCTTCTCACAGCAGAGATCGGCGAGGCATTCACCGCCTGGCGCAAACGTCTTCCTGACCTTGGCGAGGAACTGGCCGACATCGTCATCTACACCATGGCCGTGGCCGAGATGACCGGACTAGACCTCGACGGCGAAATCGAACGAAAAATCGCCAAGAACCACCAGCGCATCTACGCCAGAGACTCCCATGGAGTCCAGACACGCATCGCTGAGCCGCCGTCATCGACGCTCAACCCCACCTCCCGGTCCTAACTGTTGCCACCCAGCCTCCTTGAGGCGCCCAGGCCAGACTGAGGAATCTCCCGACCCTGTTACGGCATCACCGACGAGGGGTCCGACGTCGACGAGCTGGTACCTGGCAACTCACCATTGGCCACCACCAGCTGCCCCGAACTTGCAAGTCCGGACACGCCGGTTGAGCTCGTGCAGCACATTTAGACGCCAACTTGGGCTTCGACCAATGCGCCCACGCTGAACCGCTGGTCATCCCCGGTCCCATCCTTTGCGAATCCTGCCGGGGGCACCACCGTCTGACCAGCACGAACTTCCGCTGAGTTATCCACAGGATCGCCCTCGTGGAATCTCTCGTGGAATCAATCGGCGCTAGCGCGGTTCCATGCCACCCCGTCGACGCCGGCCACGCGGCCACCTCGAGTAGCTGCCGTCGGGCAGCTTCCGGGCGAAGGTCTACGCCGGTACCGACCCGATCACCGACAAGAAGCGCTACCTCGTCGAGACCTGCAAGACCGAGGCCGAGGCCCAGCAGGCACAGACGAAGATGCAACGGCAGGTCGACGAGAACAAGCAGCCCAAGTCGAAGATCACCGTCGGACAGGCCATCGAGCAGTGGCTCGACGTCGCCGCCCTGGAGCCGACCACCCGCGAGCGGTACGACGACCTGATCCGGCTCTACGTCCTGCCGACCTTCGGGTCCATGCAGGCGGGCAAGCTCGACGCCGAGCTCCTGGAGCGCTTCTACGCGCGCCTGCAGCGCTGCCGGGAGCTCTGGCACCGGCCGGGCGCGCGCCGGTCACGTCTGCCGGCCACTGAGTTCCAGCACGACACGCAAGGTGCACTACATCCTCCGAGGCGCCTTCGACCGCGCCGTGCGGTGGCGACACCTCGGCGTGAACCCAGCCGCGATGGCCGAGGCGCCGGCGCCGAGCAAGGCCGAGCCCGACCCGCCCAGCGCCACGGAGGCGGCCGCGACAACAAGATCGAGCTCGATCGCCTGTCGGTCATCCGGCGCATCGCCGACGCGCTCGACGTCACGATCGGCGACCTCGTGGCCGAACCGACGCTGTTGGACTGGACCGCCGACAGCGGCGTCCGTACCGTCCCGGCCCTACGGCAGCGTCCTCATGGACTATCGGCAGCTCACACCCCTGCTCGCCACCTCCGGCAACGGCAGCGAGCCGCCCAGCCTCGACGCGATCGAGCGCGACGTTGCCGAGGTCTTCGACGCCTACCAAGCCAGCCGCTACGGGTACGTCACCGGCCGCGTCCCGCTCGTTCTTTCCGACGCCCTGCACGCCGCGCGGGTCGTTGACACGTCCGAGTCAACGCGGGCGCATGCCTTGCTCGCACTCGCCTACCAGGCCGCGGTGTCGGTTCTGACCAAGCTCGGCGAGACCGAACTCGCGTGGATCGCCTCCGAACGCGGCCTCGCCGCGGCGCAGCAGTGCGACAACCCGGTCATGCTCGGCTCGCTGTTTCGGTCCGTCGCGCATGCCCTCCATGCGACCGGCCGATTCGGCGCGGGCGTTCAGCTGGTGGAGGCCGCGGCCGGCGTCCTGGTGCGCCGACGGCTGCTGCGCGACTTCGACGTCCACACCCTGCTCCGCCTACCCACCGGCATCTTCTACGCCGGCGGGGTGAAGGCCAACGTGCTGTTCTTCGACCGCCCCGAGCGACCGCGAGGGACACGTCTGGACCGAGACGCCCTCCGAGCGCACCGACGGAGAGCGGTGGAAGCCATACCGCCACGACGACCTGGTAGCCCGGGACAAGGTGAACCTCGACATCACCTGGCTCAAGGACCCGAGCCTCACCGACGCCGACGACGGCGTGCCGCCGAAGGTCATTGCGCGCGAGATCGTGGATGACCTCCAAGCCGCATTGCTGGAGTTCGAGGCAGTCGCCGTCGCGCTCGAAGCCTGGGCGGCCGAGCGCGCCGCGAGCGAGCCGCGGGAGGAGGACACGCCCGACTGGCTGGCAGACACGGCAGGTTGCGACCGCGACGGCGGCCGGGGTGGCACCATGTCGGGAGGAGGTGATCGGTCATGACGACGTCGGATGAGCACGTACGCGACGAGGGGTCGCTGTCGATCGAGGAACTCGCTCATCGCCAGGGAGTCACCCACATTGCCTCGGTCACCGAGCTCGCCCAGCCCAGGCTGTTCGAGTCCGACGAGGAGTACGAGGCGTTCCTCGCGGACCTCTACGCCTCCCGCCGCGCCGGCTTGGCGTGACCGCTGTCGTCGTCGACACCGACGTCGCCTCCGCGATCCTCAAGGGACGACTGCCGGACCATCTCGACCGCTTGATATCCGGGCGCCGCCTTGCGATCACGTTCGTCACCGTCGGCGAGCTGACGCAGTGGACCCACCTCCGCCGCTGGGGCGAGGCCCGACGCGCGGGCCTGCACGCGTTCTTCCACAGTGTCGTGATCGTGAACGCCACCGTCGATGCCGCGATCGTCTGGGGTGACATTCACGGCCGTCACTGGTGGCCTGCGTCGGCATGCCCACGAACAGGCCGTCGGCACCGAACCGGCGAGCGAGCACCTCCGCCGCTGCCAGCGCCGCCTCCGTCTTTCCCTCCCCCATCGGCGCCTCGAGGATCAGCAGACCAGGCGAGCCCATCTGCTCAGCGAGTTCGATCACGTCGCGCTGCGACGAGCGGGCCACCCGGTCGAACCGCAGCTGAACCAGATCGAGATCACCAGGGCAATCGGCCAGCAACTCGGGAGCCCACCCACCGCGCAACCCGAGCTCGGCCCATGCGGCGGCAGCCCGTGTCCTCGCCGCATCCATCGTCACCGCGCGGAGATCGAGAATACCGTCGAAGTTCTGGTCGTCGCTGGCGATCCAGTCAGCCATCACGATCAGGCCGGAAACAACGAGCTGCATCGCACGCCGGGGCCGCCGAACGGTATCGAACGCTGCAAGGTCGAGCTCCAGCTCGGTCGCCACCCGCTCGACGAAGCTCTGCTGAGCGGCCGGCCATGGCCCACGGCCGTGCTGGCGATGGTTCGGCCGGAGGGCACTGACCTCGGGTACACGGCCGTGATGCCCCGCGATCAGCGGGCCAGATCCATTCCTGAGCGTCGCCGCTCCACCCCGCGGCGCTCAGGCCCACCTTCACGATCTTCGCGCCGGCCAGCGTGTGGTGCCACGACCTGGACTCGTGCTTGGTCACCCCGATGTCGAAGCCCGCCGATCGGACGACAGCGGCCAGCACGTCGTCCTTCGACTGGAACGCCGGCGTCGCCTTCCCGACGTCGTGCAAGGCACAGAGCAGAGCGAACAGATCGCGCCCTCGACCGTCGCAGCATCCGTCGATCGCACGCTTGAGCACGGGCGAGAGATAGCCGTCCCACATCACCTCACCCACCGCGGCCGTATCGAGCAGATGCGCGATCAGCAGATGCATACGCCCGGCCGCGTTCGACTTCCCCCACATCACCCCGAGCGGATCCCGCACCGTCAACCCCCTGCCGGCGCCCGCGATACCCCGGACGTACCGACCACATCCCCGCCGCACACCGATTCGTTACCGCGGGTCAAGGCGCCCGGCTCGCCGTGAACACCGTGATCGCAGTCTTGCGACGCTCCGCCCCCGCTGCCACTGGTCGATCGGCTCAAACCTCTGCGCACGTCGGGGCCAGTCGACGACGAGCGCCCTACGACCAGCCTGCACCCAGAGCCCATTTTGTCCGGAAGCCATCCCGGCGTCGCTTGCTGTCAACAGCGTCGACGGCGAACGGCAACCCGTCCACCTGCAGGTTCAGGTTCGCACAATGCCAAGTTGGGGGCACCAGATTTGCAGGCCTGAGCCATACCCGCAGTTCAGAGGCCATCCACTTGGGACTCTGCCGGTTGGGGCGGTCAAGCCTCAGACTCCTGAGCAGGCGATCTAGGTTCGCATGACCGGTTCGGTTGTGCTGCGAAGATCATCGAGTGCTGAGCTTGTTCTCCGTGGCACGGACACCGTGCAACGGGGGCAAGCTCAGCGCGGCGTTCCACGACGACCGCGATGTGAAGCGCTGGAACCGCCTGGACGACATCGAGTTCTCGGCCAGATCGGGGCGATGCCCGCCGCCGGCAGGGCCTGACCGCTACCGTTATCGCTCGCCGCCCCCGCACCCGGCCGGACTGTCGGTCGGCGGGGGCCAGATCATCGGCTCCCCCGGCGTCAAGTGGAACCGCCCGGGGTGCCGGGCCACATACAGGGCTGCCGAAACCCGCTTGTTCTTCCCGGGTGGGATGTCGAGCTTCCGGAAAATGTCGGTGAGATGGTCGGTGACGGTGCCCGGGGCAAGGAAGCACTCCCTGGCGATCTCCGAATTCTTCAACCCATCGCCGAGCAGCCGCAACACCACCTTCTCCTTATCAGTCAGCCCCGGCGGCGACTCCTTGCCGACGTGACGCGCCAATGCCACGGCGAGCTGTTCGTCGAGCACCGTCTCCCCCGCGTTGACTTCCATGATCCGGGCAGGCAGGTCGAGCGCGACATCCTTGACCAGGTAGCCCACGCCCTTCTGACCGGGCCGGAGCCGTTCGGCCGGGATCGCTCCGAGAAACTGCGCCGCGCAGTCCTCGTCGTCGTAGTTGGTGTAGATCAGCACCCCGGCATCGGGCCGGTACTGCAGCAGCCACCGCGCGACCTGCAACCCCGGCAGGCCCGGCTCGCCGCGGATCGTCACATCGAGGACGGCGACGTCGAACAGCGTCGTGCAGATCAGCTGGTGCAGCTCCGTGACCGTCGGCGCGACCCCGGCCACCTCGATCCCACGAGCGTTCCACCGCTCCGACATCACGTCGGCGAACTCTCGGTTGTCCTCGAGGAACAGCACACGTACCGGCGCCTCGGGGGTCACGACGGCAGCCTCCGCTCGGTCATCGGCCCTGGCAGCACCACCCGCACCCGGGTGCCGTGGCCGTCTGGTGGCGGTCCGATCGACAGGTAGCCGCCGACCGATTCGGCCCGCCACCGCATCTGCCACAGACCCGACCGCGGGCGCTCCGGGCCGACGGTGAAACCGGAACCGTTGTCGTCCACACAGATCTCCAGACCGGCGTGGGTGTCCACCGCCGTGATCAGCACCCGTGATCCGCCACTGTGCCGTATCGCGTTCTGCACGGCCTCGCACGCTATCTGGTGCGCCGCGAACTCGATCGGCAGTGGCCACCGGCAGTCGGTGATGTCGAGCCGGACGAGGCCGCGCGACAGCGACGCGCCCCTCGTCCAGGACCTGAGGGATCTGTTCAACCCACCCGCCTCCAATCCCTCGGGGTAGTAGTTGCGCGCGATGCGTCGCACCCAGGTCTGGACGGTCGCCAGACCGTCGAGCGCCTTGTCGATTTCCGGGTCAATCTCGGGGTCGTCCGCCGTCCGCTCGGCCACGGCCCGGAGCCTTTCGACGACGGTCAGCAGCGGAGT
>JBOHEO010000212.1:7826-9111 GCA_050701055.1 Pseudonocardia sp.
TCTCCGATCCGCATCCGTTCGACCTGCTGCCCCTGCTCGGCGGCTTGCCGCTGCCGCTCGTGCAGCCGCCGACGAGTGATAGCAGCGAACGTCATCGCGGTGACCGCGTCCATCAGCAGTCGCTGGTAGGCCAGCTCGCGGTTGTGTACCAGCAGCACGACGGGCTGGCCGCCGAGCCGTAACTCAGTGCGGGCGTGGTCGGAGCGGCCGGGTGTCGGGAGCCGTTGCTGGTCGCGTACCCAGCTGCCGCCTTCGGGCTGGTGACGGTCGGGGACCCAGGTGAACAGATGCAGCTTCGTATCCCCCACGGCCACGCGGATCGCCGGTTCGAGGTCGTCGACCTCGCCTGCGAGTGCGCTGATCGCGTTCGACGACTCGATCCTGATCGCGCTGGCCCCGAGCACCAGCCCGACTGCGGTGCCCATCAGGGCCAGCGCGTACCCCACCAGCGCGATCCGCTGCACCTGGTGGCCACCCACCTCGGCGACGGCCGCCGCGAAGGCGGTCACGCCGGTCGCGGCGGCGGCCGTCCAGAACAGCCCGTACGGGCGCCGCACCACGGGATCGGCGCCGCGATAGTGCCGGACCGCTAGCACCGCGGTCGCCAGCGCCAGCGGGGCGCCGACCGCCGTCCCCACCGCGGCCCATACGGTGTAGTGGTTGGTCACGTCGCCGAACCCGCTTCGGTCCAGCACGGAGCGGATGCCGAGGTAGCGGATCAGCTGGATGGCGGGTGTAGTCACGTACAGCACACCGACGACGAGCCGCTCCCATTGGCCGCCCAACCGTCCGGTCGGGACGCTCAGCACCAGGTGGGCGAAGACCGCCACGTTGAGGTGGTAGAACACGAAGCCGAGCGCGTAGACCACCTCGGGCTCCGAGAACCCCTGCAAGGCACCCGCGTACCACGTGCTCCCGAGGAGCACGCACATCGGCCCCAGACGGATTCCGGGCCGCTGCACCCACAGCGCGGTTCCACCGACCACGAACGTGACGCCGACGAGGTGCACGGGTACCGCCACCCACAGCGGCTCCTGGTAGTGCATGAGGTCCCGCGCCACCAGGATCGTGATGCCGACCAGCAGCGCCGCCCCGACCACAACCGGCAGGTACTGCCGCACGGAACGGCCTCGCCGCGGCCCGCTGGCGACGACCCGATCGCCCACGCGGGTAATATAGATTGGGGCGCCCTCGGCGTTCGTCACCCGGACACGATCGCGCGCCGCGGTCGCGCGCACTACCCGTGTTTCAACGTGTGACGGGGGCCACCCCGAGTGATGTACTC
>JBOHEO010000213.1:0-9010 GCA_050701055.1 Pseudonocardia sp.
CACCATGCCCTTCCCACGGCGAAGCCCGAGCACGGCCGCGCGGACCTGGCCGGCCGGAACCCGCGCCCCCGGCTCGACGCCCAGCGCGCGGGCCAGCTCCGGGTAGCGGATCGGGCCGCCGGCGCCGTCGCCGGACAGGGTCATCCGCACCCGCAGCACGATCGCGTCGGCGCGGCCCTTGAGCGCGCTCGTGCGGTAGCCGAGACCGAGCTCGGCCGCCGGCACATGCGAGCGGACGGTGCCGGTCAGGCGGTCATAGAGGTCGACGTCGACGAGGACGTCGGCGATCTCCACCCCGTAGGCGCCGACGTTCTGCACCGGCGTGGCCCCGGTCCGCCCGGGGATGCCGGACAGGCACTCGAGCCCACTGAGCCCATCGGCCACCGTCGCGGCCACCACATCGTCCCAGTCCTCGCCGGCCTCCACCGTGAGCAGCACCGAGCCGTCGGCCCGCCGGCGCACGTCACGTCCGGCGCCGGCCAGCAGCACGACGGTGCCCGGCACACCCTCGTCGGCGATCACGACGTTCGACCCGCCACCGAGCAGCAGCACCGGCTCGCCCGCGGCGTCGGCCGCACGGACCACAGCCACCACGGCGTCAGCGCTGCCGGCTTCGACCAACCGGCCGGCCGGGCCGCCGAGGCGCAGCGTGGTGTGCCCGGAGAGATCACCGGCCAGGGCGGGAGGTGGCACAGCCGCCAACGGTAGTCTCCCCGGATGCCGCGCTCCCTCGACTACCGCTCCACGTCGCAGTACTCGGCCGACGAGGTCTACGCGACGATGGTCGACCCCGACTACCTGCGCGCCCGGCTCGATCATCTGGGCGGATCTCGCGCGGAACTGCTGGAGCACCAGGCGGATCCGGACGGCGCCCGATACCGGCTGCGCCACGGGCTCGCTGCCGCCGACCTGCCGCCGTTGGTCGCGGCACTGGTGTCCGGCGACATCGTCATCGAACGCACCGAGACGATCGTCCGCAAGGACGTCGGCCGGTACGCCGGCGATGTCTCGGTGGACATCCACGGCACCCCCGCCTCGGCTGCCGGACGCCTGCGCCTGGTCGACCTGGATGGTGGCGGCAGCGAGCTCGACGTGCACGCCGACGTGACGGTGAACGTGCCGCTGGTCGGTGGGCGAATCGAGGCCACCATCGCCGACCAGATCAAGAAGCTGCTCGCCGCGGAGACGGCGTTCACTTTGGGCTGGCTCGGCCACTGAGTTTCACGGTGCCGATGCGTCGACCTCGACCGCCGGGCCTCAGAGCCGATGCTTCGACCCTCGACCGCCGGGCCTCAGAGCGCCCGGCGGGGCGGACTGGCACGATCCAGGCGTGAACTCCGACCGCCGCTTCGTCATCACCCTCAGCTGTCCGGACACGATCGGTATCGTCGCCCGGATCGCCGGCTTCCTCGCCGGCGCCGGCGGCTGGATCGTCGAGGCCGGTTATCACTCCGATCCGGGCACGGGCTGGTTCTTCACCCGCCAGGTCGTGCGCGCCGACTCCCTGCCCTTCGACGCCGACGAGCTACGGACCCGGTTCGCCGCGGTGGCCGCCGAGCTGAGCAGCAACACGAGCTGGACGGTCACCGACACCGCCGTCGCCAAGCGGATGGTCCTGCTGGTCACCACCGAGGCGCACTGCCTGCACGACCTGCTGGGCCGGGTCGCCGCCCGCGAGCTCCCGGTGCAGCTCGACGCCGTGATCGGCAACCACGAGTCGCTCGGCGACATCGTCCGCGCGCACGATGTGCCGTTCCAGCACGTGGACTTCCCCCCACCCGGCAACGGCCCGCGGCAGGTGGCCCGGGAGAAGGCGTTCGACGAGCTGCGCGGGCTGGTCGACCAGCACGACCCGGACGCGATCGTGCTGGCCCGCTTCATGCAGATCCTCCCCGCCGAGCTGTGCGCCGCGTGGGGCGGCCGGGCGATCAACATCCACCACAGCTTCCTGCCGTCGTTCATCGGCGCTCGGCCCTACCACCAGGCATACGCGCGCGGGGTGAAGCTCATCGGCGCAACCTGCCACTACGTGACGCAGGACCTGGACGCCGGGCCGATCATCGAGCAGGACGTCATTCGGGTCGACCACGGTGACACCGCCGCCGACATGGTGCGCCGCGGCCGCGACATCGAGCGGCTCGTGCTGGCCCGGGGGCTGCGCTGGCACCTGGAGGACCGGGTGCTGGTGCACGGCAACAAGACGGTGGTGTTCCGGTAGGTCCTCCGCGAAGCGGAGCCGGTTGGGGAGAGGCAAGACGGAACTGCGGATGTACCTCCTGCTCGGGCCGCTGTACGCGCCACGAGCAGCGCTCCCGAGCGGACCTTCGCCTACGACGCCTTCATGTCCTACAGCCACGTGCCCGATCGAGCGCTGGCACCGGTGCTGCAGAAGCTCATCCGGCGGTCGGGCGGCCCTGGTACGCGCGCGGCACGTTGCGGATCTTCCGGGACCGCAACACGCCCGTCTGGACCGTGGCTCCGGAGGAGTGGCCGGCTCGGCTGTGCACCCTCGTCGGCGATCTGGCCCCGGCCGAACGCACCGCCTAACGAAGTTCTCCGCCGTCCGCCACAGTCGCCCGGATGGGACCATCTGTCGGGGTGGCGACGAGCCTCGTTCACACCTGCAAACAGACCATCCCATAATCGCGATTTCGAACATATGTTCGAGTATCGTCTTGGGTATGACGGAGTGGTGGCAAGCGGCTGACGCCGAGCTGCTGCACGCCCTTGGCGAGTTGCAAGTTCGGCTCAACAGCGACTACCGCGAGATGCTCGAACTGGTCCATGAAGTCGACAGTCGCAAGCTCGGCGGCAAGGAGGGGTTCGTCGACGAGGTCCGGCTCCTGGGATGCGCGCAGAACATCACCCGACAGACCGCGAAGGAGCGGCTAGCCGCCGCCCAGGACGTGCTATGTGGTCGCACCCTCTCCGGTGAACCGGTCCCGGCGGCGCTGCCCGAGACCGCGAAGGCAGTGGCCGAGGCGGCGATCAGCGCCGAGCACGTCACCGCGATCCGCCGGGTTCTCGCCTCGCTGCCCGCGCACCTCGAACAGCACCGATCCGAGCTGGAGGCCGACTTGGCCGGGTGGGCGCGCACCTTCGACCCCGCCGCCGTGCGCACGCTCGGTCGCCGCCGGCTGGAGTTCCTCGACCCGGACGGCCCCAAGCCCCGCGACAACGACCCCACCCGCACCCGGTTGTCGCTGACCGAGCAGGGCACCGGTTGGGCGCTGGGTGGGTGGCTCAGCACCGAAGCTGCCGCCACCCTGCGCACCGCGCTGTCCCCGCTCGCCGCGCCGGCGCCGGCCGCCGACGGCACCCCCGACCCACGCTCGGTGGCCGAACGCCAGGGCGATGCCCTGGTCGACCTCGCCCGGCGCATGCTCGATGTCGGGATACCGCCCACCGAAGGCGGCGAACGTCCGCACCTCACCGTCACCATCCCGCTCACCGTGCTGGAGAACCGGCTGGGCAACGGGCTGCTCGACTTCGGTGACGGCATCCTGGCCGGGGCGATCGTCGCCGAAGACGCCCGCCGCTTGGCGTGCGACGCCCACCTGGCCTGCATCGTCATCGGTGGCAAGAGCGAACCACTGGACATCGGCCGCGCCTCCCGCACCGTGCCGCGCTGGATGCGCCGCGCCCTGGTCCAACGCGACGGCGGGTGCGCGTTCCCCGGCTGCGAGGTGCCCGCGCAGTGGGCAGACGCCCACCACATCATCCACTGGGCCGACGGCGGGGTCACCGCCCTGCACAACCTCTGCCTGCTCTGCCCCCGTCACCACACCCTGATCCACCAGAGCGAGTGGGAAGTCACCATCACCGACGGCTTCCCCCTCTTCCACCCGCCAGCGTGGGTACCAGGCGGACCCCGCCGCAACCACCTCCACCGGCCCGACCTGCTACCGACCGCTGAACCCGGAACCGGTCACAGAGCCTGCTCTGACCCCTCACTCCAGACCATCCTCCGCTGTTGAGGTGGAAGACGTTGTCCGGGGCGTATTCACCGATCCGTGTGAGGCGCAACGCCTCCCCGAAGTCACGGGCCCAGGCCCGATCCACGGCCAGCAGCCCGGTGTCCGGCGCGATGCCGACGACGAACGCGCCAACCCGCGGCGAACGCCCGCACCCCGCCTCGCGGTGTACTCAGCGGCGATCATGCCCAGCGCGACCTCGGTGAACTCCGCACATGGGCGCGGCTGCCCGCCATTCCATCATGTCCGTGGCGTGCCCGGTGCCGAGTTGCCCGTCCCCTCGCCGGGGAGTGTGGTCTCGAGGCACTCGTGATACTCCACGGCCCAGCTACGGCGGCGCTCCCCTCTCTGTCAGGATCACTTGAGACAAGTCAGTGGACATCAGTTCCCAGCAGAGGGCGTGGTCGGAGATCCTGATGTACGTGTCAACGGAGGAGCGGCCCGACGAGGTTACCGGTGGTGGGCGGGGCGAGTCGTCCCCGGCGTCGTCGGGGCCGAGGTCGGCGGGTGGGCCGTCGCCGCGGCCGACGCGTCGGTCGTTCAGCCCTGAGTACAAGCTGGCGATTGTCGCGGAGTACGAGGCGGCGCCGAACGGTGAGAAGGTGCGGTCCTGCGCCGGGAGGGCCTGTATTCGTCGCATGTGATCGAGTGGACCCGTGCCCGGGATACCGGGGCGTGGGAAGGGGTGGCTCGGAGTCGAGCATGTATCGGATCGCCCGCGACGCCGAGCAGGGAACGACGCGCCCAGGCCAGCCATCCGCCGCGGGTCCGCCCGGAGCTGGTCGCGTACGCCCCGAGCGAAGTGTGGAGCTGGGACATCACCGCGTTGACAGGCCCGAGGAAAGGGGAATGGTACAAGCTGTATGTCGTCGGGGACATTTTCTCCCGCTACGTGCCCGGGTGGCTCGTCGCGAACGTCGAGGACGCGGTCCTGGCGAAGGACTTCCTCGCCGGTGCCGTCGAGCGCAACACGGTCATCCCGCACACGCTCCACGCCGACCGCGGCGGATCGATGACCTCGAAACCGGTATCCGAGATGTTGATCGACCTCGGTATCTGCCGTTCGCACTCCCGACCGAAGGTATCGAACGACAACCCCTACTCCGAGGCGCAGTTCAAGACCCTCAAATACGTCCCCGACTTCCCCGAGCGGTTCGGGTCCCTCGCCGACGCACGCGCGTTCTGCGACCGGTTCTTCCCCGCCTATAACCACGAGCACCGCCACTCCGGGATCGGCATGCACACCCCGGCGTCGGTCCACTTCGACACCGCTACCGAGATCCGTACCCGGCGACAGGTCACCCTCGACCGCGCCCACACCCAACACCCCGAACGGTTCAACCACCGACCCCGACCCCCACGCCTACCCGAGCGGGCGTGGATCAACCAACCCACCATCACACCGCAGCCAAACCCGTAAGATCCACTGTCTCATTTGACTTGACAGGTACCGGGTGCTCGGCCGCCATCAGTTAGCGACCTGAGCAGTGATGGCCTTTTCCACCTGGCCGCCGAACAGCGGCAGCGGGACCTCAGCCGTGAGCCGCGCATGACGCACACACATCCGACGAGGTCCGGCACGAGGCGCATCGCAACGGTCATGGTTCCCGGCATCCCGTCGACCATTGCGTGCACACTGCCGCCCGAGTTGATCCAGGTCTCGGCACGGCGGATCGTCAAGCCCTCGGGCCGCGCCGAACGGCGGAATGGTGGCAGCGCATCACAGTGAACAGCGTTGTACAGGACGATAGTGACGCCACGCTTCCCGGATCCGCTCCGGCGGCTCAGGATACTGGTGCCGCAACGGATACTGGATTGGCCATGAGACGGACGCTACCGTAGGTACCCGTGACGACCGACCTCGCCGTTCGCATCCCTGCGGATGAGTGGCCGCAATGATGGTACGGATCTACATCGATGCGGTGGGGGTCGCCAAGCTACTGGCAGGCCATGGCTGTCCGGCAGGTTAACCTGGCGGCTACTGACTGTTCATGGCGTCGATGAGGCTTTGGGGCCGCATATCGGTCCAGTGTTGGTTGATGTAATCCAGGCAGGCCGGACGAGTGTCTGAGGGGTGGGCGACGGTCCAGCCGGCTGGCACTTCAATGAAGGCTGGCCACAGTGAATACTGACCTTCATCATTGATCAACACGAGGTAGGTGCCGTCGGGCTCCTCGAAGGGGTTCGTCATCGTTCAGCTCTCCTGGTTAGAGGGTGACATGTCACTCATGATGTCGCCGAGTTTAGTTGCCGGGAGCCCGCCCGGCTGCGATCGGAGCGATTCCCCGCAACCACTAGAGGTGTGGACTGGTCAGGTCTCCGGGGAGCACTTTAGCGTTGACCACAGCAACCTTACGACACCATACCGATGTAGTTGGTCAAGCTATGGTGTGCCCACAGATTTTCTCCCGCGATCAGAGACGTTGACACGAAGCGGTTGGCCGGAAGCGCCGTAGGTGAGCTCGCCTACGGGCGCGTAGCCAAGCGTTGTGCTGATGTTTCCGAGCACATCCTTTAACTCCGGACTTACCTTCAACGCCCTCTCCACTGGGAACGGTAGTCCGTGCGACGCGACGTGGGGCACGATGTCGTCGCCAATGTGCGCTGCCAGCATACTGACCAGGGTAAAAACCTGCGTACCTCACATCAGTCCGCCGCGCCTCACTTGTTCAATTTAGCAGTCTGGGCGGCCTTAGCAGTCTGGGCGGCTTGGGTAGCCTGGGTGGCCCGGGCGGTGGCCTGATCGGCACTCACTTCGGCGGCAATATCCTGAAACTCCTCGCCCGCCTCCGCAGCCGCCCTCCTTACCTCCAAAGCGGCTGACACCGATGTCTTAACAACACCCCGCACTAACGGCTTAACAATCTTCGCAACCAACGGGGCCGTCACGATACCTACCAAATATGGAGTCACAAGCGGCGACGGGAACATCGTCAAATCCTCTCCTACGTAAGACTTACATGTATTTAGGGTCACAGCTATTTAGGGTCATGGCTGTGACCCCACGAGAACTCCGACCTAGATCATGACTAGGCCGGGCTAGGCTGGGTGATGTCGAGCCAATAGTTTTGTCCGTACCGACTATCCCACGCGACACATCCGGTCTGGTCGGTGTTCTTGAACCACAGCTCGACTTTCGTCGCGTCGCTGGGCACGTCCACCGTCAACAAACCAGAACTCACCAAGGTATCGTCTTCTGTGCCGTTCGGGTGAAAACGCACACCCGCTGTAATATTCCAAGCGTCCCGTCCGTAACGTCTGGCTCGGCAACTCGGCAGCCGCTCTTCAGAGTACTCGATGGACAGTGGCTCACCTGAGTGAATGTTGCCGTCCTGCTCGTGCGACCAATCGGACAGAAACCTTACGCGTCCCATATAATCCCCCACTGTAGATAACGTTAGTTTCGCTCAAGACGACCTGGCGGCCTCCAGCACAGGAGCGCACCGGTTAATCTTGATCGACCACGACAACATACCCCAGGGTTCCGCAGCAGTGCGGGTACTGGCAAGAGCCGGAGATTGCGTTCATCCAAATGCGCCTCTGGCCAGGTGATCCTTGGCCGACACCTGACCGTGGGTATGCACGGATGACCCATCTGCACAGCATCGGTGAGCCGCTCGAGAGCGCAGGTGTCGGCGAGCGCGTAGCTGGCCGTCGCATCCGCGTCGCCCTGAGCGTTTTCGCCACAGGCCCGATCACTGGTAGCGACTCCCGAGCTTCTTCTCCCGCTCGGCGGCCCACTTGCGATACCGGGATGCAGCGGCTCGTCACGCACGATTGCCCGTAGCTCCCGCCCGGCGACCGTCAACCACCCGAACCCCCTCCTGGGCGCTCAGCCAGCAGCCCCAGCCAGTGCCGTCCGGAATCCGGTCTCTGCCTCGCCCGGCTTGGCGCTACTGGATGTGACGAAAGTGCCGCTCGTTGCGTCTGATCGTGAGTCGTAGGCGGGCTTGATGCTGATGTCTGCGGTGGCGGTGGCGGTGGCGGTGGCGGTGGCGGTGGCGGTGGAACACGTTGCCTGGGTTGTACCTCCCCTTAATCTGCGCCAGCCGCTCGTACTTTGCCACCCGTACGAGTCCCGGATCCGATCCTCCTCGAGCTCGACGATCGAGTTGGCGTAGCTGCCGGCATCCAGGGGTCACGGGCAAAGCGCGTCTCAGAACGACCGTGCCCAGACCCGTTCGCGGGCAAGGACGTCTCCGGCGGTGGCGGAGCCCCATGATGAACACGCCGTACCGCGGCGAGCGGCCGCCACCGAACGCGGTGGCGGCCTCACCGGCCTCGGAATACGCCTCGTCCACGGCGACACCGCCGCCGACATGGTGCGCCGAGGCCGGGACACCGAGCGGCTCGTGCTGGTCCGGGGGCTGCGCTGGCACCTGGAGGACCGATGCTGGTGCACAGCAACAAGACGGTGATGTTCCGCCGAGTCAGTGGATGCTTCGGCCCTCAACCGCCGGGCCTCAGTGCTGATGCTTCGGCCCTCGAACGCCGGGCCTCAGTGTCCCCGGGTGCGGCGGATGTGAATGCGTAACGGCACCGAGTAGATCGAGGCGAAGTTCTCAGCCGTCTGCCACCCGCCGGTGATCTGGTCGCCGTACTTGGCGAGGTAGGCCGGGTTGCGGTCCACTGGCGGCTCGTCCGGTGCCTCTTCCGCCAGGCCGGTCAGCACGACGATGTCACCGCCCCGGCCGTCGCCGTCGAGGTGGAGGGCGACCCGAGGCCGCGCCCGAATGTGTTCCAACCGCTTCGCCTCGCCGTGGCTGTAGACCAGCGCCGACGCGCTCGCGTCGTCCCAGAGGAACCAGACGGGTGCGGGCTGCGGGGTTCCGGCGCCGTCGACGATGGTGAGCCAGGCCAGCGTCTCCTCACGAAGCCGCCGGACCACGCGGGTACCGAAGTCGGTGGCGGGATCAGGCAGGACGGACGTCATGGCACCTCCGAGGACGACGATTACACAAGTGGCAACGCTCTGCGCCCACGCACATTCCCTGCCCGAAGCGCAACGAACGGCACTCTCGTCCAGTAGATATGGA
>JBOHEO010000214.1:0-8689 GCA_050701055.1 Pseudonocardia sp.
GCCGTACACCACACCGGCGCCCAGCAGCGCGAGACCGCCGGCGAGCCCGACGGCCTGCCAGGCGAGCAGAGCCCCGACGGGGTCGCGCGCCGGCCAGCGGGCCGCGGCCAGCGCCCGGCTGACCGGCTCGGCCAGCAGCACGCCGAGCATCAGCAGACCCAGCGCGGTCAGCTCCATCGCCAGCAGGTCAGCCCAGCAGGTCACGCAAGGCGGCGCGTTCGGCCGCGGGAATCGAGCCGAGGAACCGAGCCAGCACGGCGCCACGATCGGGGGCCCGGTCGAGAGCGTCGCGCATCAGCTCGGCGACGTGATCCTCCCGGCTGGCCACCGAGCTGTAGCGATGCGCCCGACCGTCGCGACGCCGGCTCACCAGCCCCTTGCGTTCCAGGCGACTCAGCACGGTGAGCACCGTAGTCGTGGCCAGATCCCGGCTCCCGAGCGCGTCCTGCACATCCCGCGCGGTGCACGCACCATCGGCCGCCCACAGGATGTCCATGACAGCGCGTTCCAGCTCACCCAGGCTTGGCACATCACTCACTCTACAGTGAGTAGAATTAGTAAAGCCAGCCTCAGTAATCAACCGGCGGCGGGGAGGACGATCTGAACCTCGTCGCCGACCTGGAGGAAGTCGAACCAGGCGGCGGCATCCGCGTTGGTGAGCTTCACGCAGCCCGCGGAGTAGGTGTCCTGACGGCCTTCATGGAAGGCGATTCCCCCGGGAGCGAAGAAGACCGAGTAGGGCATCTCGACCTGGAGCTCGCGGCTGGTGTAGTCCCTGGCCTTCCACTCCACCGTGAACTTCCCGACCGGCGTGGGTTCTTCCTCGGAGCCGATCGTAATGGCGACCGGGCCCCTTTTGATCTCGCCGTTCTCGATCAACCAGGCGGTTTCCTCGAACATGTCCACGCAGGCTCGGGCCGACGCGGTGCATGGCGTGCCGCTGACCGGCGCACCCGGATCGCCGGCGGCAGGGGCCTCGACCACCGCGGCGGGAGCGGGAGGCATGGCCGGCACAGCGGCGGCCGGCAGGGCGGCTGAGGTGACCGGCAGGGCGGCGGAGGTGACCGGCAGGGCGGCGGAGGTGACCGGCAGGGCGCTCGCCAGACCAGGACCCTCGTCGGCCGCGGCGACTCCGGCCAGCAGAGACCCGGCGACCACCGCCAGCACGGCTCCCGCTGCCGCGGCCGTGACCAGACGACCAGCGAGCGGGCGGCCTGCACGGCCGCACCAGCGATGTGCACCCATCCTTCGTCCTCCCAGGGTCTTACATCCAACGATCGGGGCGGCGACCGGTGACGACCGGTCGTCGCCCCCCACGTGAATCGCCGACCCCATCCCTCGGGGCCACCGATCCGCGACATCACGATCACGGGAGGCTACGGCACGGGCCTGGGACGGGCGGCAGGGACGCCGACCCGATGGGTGGGCCACCGGGCCGACCAGCTCGGGCCTGCGCCGACTCGTTCACATGGCGGTTCCAGAGGTGCGGAGTCTCAACCGCTGTGCTCGGCGACATAGCTATCCGCGTCCTTGTTGTCCCCCGACAGGCCCTTCGAGTTGGCGTGCGCATCCTTGAAGCTCTGGAACCTCGCCCCGAGCTCCGTGCGCAGCTCGGGAGAGACCGCACGCAGGAAGTCGGGGAGGTCGTCGCGCTCCTCCTCACCCAGGTGCTCGTCATTGGCGTCCCGGGCGTCGTGCACGCCCTGCCACCACTCGTCGCTGCCGACCTCGGCGCCCTCGGTCTTGCGGATGCCATCGCGGATCTCGTCGTGGTCGCTGATCGCGTCTCTCGTCTCCTCCTCGCTGTCCTCCACGTTCTGCAGCAGGGCGGGGTAGAAATGCTCCTCTTCGGCGGAGGCGTGCATCTCCAGCAGGGCCGCGAGCCCGGCCCACAGCACGCCGGCGGCCTTCGGATCGTCGCGCAGCTTGTCGAGCTCGGCGAACTGGCGGCGGAAGGTCTCGTGGTCGTCGAGGATCAACCGGATGACGTCGGGCATGGTGGGCTCCGTTCGGGTCGGACTCAGAAGACGTCCTCCGTCTTGCCGGATCCGGCCCCGGTCAAACCCGGCCGGCTGCTGGGGTGTCGGTGCTCGCCAACGAGGTCGAGGGGTCGGTCAGTCGCTCACTGCCGCGTGAGAGTTGATGCTCGCGTGGGCTGGCGTCCCAGCGCCGCGGCGAACAGCCCGGGATCTGGTTCCGTGGGGTCGGCGATGGCGCCGACGATGTGGTCGGGCCGGATGAGGGCGACGTAGTGGTCGCGGTCGAAGAATCGGGTCAGGGCTGCGACGTCGCCGTTGATCAGTGGTAGTCCGAGGTCTGCGGCTAGGGCCCACGGCCGGGTCGGATCCCCGGCCCAGAGAACCGCGCCGGCGACCATCTTGGTGTAGATCCGTTCGCCGTCCTCGGCGAGCACGTCGGGGACCCGTTGCCCGAGGCCCTTGCCCCGCCCGTGGAGCAGTCGAGAGTGCTCGTAGGGGACGTCGAGCATCGCGAACCTGCGGGTCATAGCGCCGGCCGATCGGTTGAACCCGAACAGCGCGCCCAGGGTGCGGACCAGGGCCACCCGCCGGTGTGGTCGTGCGGTCTGGAATCGTTCGGCGAGGTCGGTCACGGGCTGCACCCGGCGCCTGATCAACGAGGTCCGTTCCTCGGAATAGGACTCGAGCAACGCGTCCGCATCAGCACCGGGGGCGGCCACGGCCGCGGCCAGCTTCCAGACCAGGTTGTGCGCGTCCTGGATTCCGGAGTTCATACCTTGCCCACCGGCCGGGCTGTTGAGGTGTCCGGCATCGCCGGCCAGGGTGATCCGCCCGTAGCGGAACCGGCCCGCGCACCGTTCGTGCTTGCGATACACGCTGTGCCAGATGACCTCGACCGGCCCGGCACCGAACAGTTCCTGTGCGATGTCGACGATGTGAGCTTCTAACGCGGTCCCGCTCAGGTGCTCGTCGACGGCCTGCTCGATGATCCGCCAGACCCGGTCGCCGAAGCGGATGCCCACGATGATGCCGCGGTGGTTAAGGACGGTGGGCCACTCGTCGGTGCGATCGAGTGCGGCGGCGATACGCACGTCGGCGAGCAACGCTTGGGTCGGATAGGTCTTGCCGGCCAGCTCGATCCCGAGCTGGCCGCGGACCTTGCTGTGCGCGCCGTCGGCACCCACGAGGTAGCTGGCGGTCTTGGTGGTCTCGGTGTCGCCGGTTCGGATGCGCAGCCGCACCCCGTCCGTGTCGTGTTCGACGCCGAGCAGCTCGGTGTCGAATCGGACCTCGACCAGCCCGGTGGCCGCGACGGCGTCGAGCAGAATCCGTTCGGTGCGGTCCTGGGGAATCGCCAGCGCGAACATGGCCGCGGTCTGGTCGGCGAGCTTGGTGAAGTTGACGTGCAGGATCTGATGATCGTTGCCCGGCTCCCGCAGCCGGACGTGGGGCACTCGGTTCCCGCTCGCGAGCAGCTGGTCGAGTACCCCCCATTGCCGGAAGATCTCCAGCGTGCGCGGGAGGATCAGCGTCGCCCGGGAGTGCGGGTCGAGCTGTGTCTTCTTCTCGAACACCACGCTGCGGACACCAGCCCGGGCCAGACCGAGAGCGACCGCGAGACCCACCGGGCCGGCTCCGCTGATTGCGACCGGCGGGACAAGGCCCGCCGTGACCTGGGGGTCGGCGACCAATCGGTCGGACCGTGCGTTCTCCGTGACCCGCAGCCGGGCCACCCCCAGCGCAGTCGCGCCCACACCCGTGAGCTGCGCAGGAAGCTCCGGCTCCGGGACCACCGACCCCACCTCCAAACAGAATGAATCTTCTGTTTGAGAATTTAACGGCTAGCATGGGTGAAGTCAAACAGAACACTCGTTCCGGTTAGGGTGATCGCATGCCACCGGTGTCCCAGCGCTACCGCGACGCCCGCCGCCGTCAGATCATCGACGCCGCACGGCGCTGCTTCGCCCACACCGGACTCCACGGCACGTCCATGCATGACGTGTTCGCCGAGTCCGGCCTGTCCGCCGGCGCGGTGTACGGCTACTTCGCCGGCAAGGACGACCTGGTCGCCGCGATCATCGAGGAGGTGCTGGCCGAGATCGCCGCCGCCCTCGGCACCCTCACCGAGGCCGAACCACCCCCGCCACCAGACGAGGTCCTGGGCGCGGTGGTGCAGATGCTCGACCGCCCGCCATCCGGCGAGCTCGCCCGCCTTGCCGTGCAGGTCTGGGCCGAGGCCGGGCGTAGCCCGCAGTTACGTACCAGGCTCTCGAGCTACTACGGCCAGGTGCAAGCCCGTTTCGCCACGCTCGTCCAGCGCTACCAACACGACGGGATCCTCGATCCCGAGCTCAGCGCCCACGACCTCGCGCAGGTCCTCACCGCCCTGGGCCCAGCATTCCTGTCCCAGCGCGCCCTGCTCGACAACGTCAACGCTGAGACCTTCACCCGCGGCCTCTCCGGGCTGCTCGCTCGAGGGCCGAACCGTAGGACTGACCCTCAGGTTCCGCAGTAGACTCAAGATCCAGGATTCACGCTGGCCGTGCGGACAGACCAGCTGCCGGTCGTGGCCGTCGCCCAACTGATCCACCGAGCTGCCCAAGACGATGCAGGCTCTGCTCCAGAGTGACTCTCATCGTGAGGCGCGCGCATCCGGCCAGGACTGTCGGTGTCGACGCGCATGATGGAAGGCGTGACCGCGCTCGACGGCTTCTCCCCCGCTACCCGTAGCTGGTTCCGCGGCGCGTTCGCCGCGCCCACCCCCGCCCAGGAGGGGGCGTGGGCGGCCGCGCAGGCCGGACGGCACTCCCTGGTCGTGGCGCCCACCGGCTCGGGCAAGACGCTCGCCGCGTTCCTCTGGGCGCTCGACCAGCTGGCCGCCCAGCCACCGTCGGAGGATCCGAAACACCGCTGCCGGGTGCTCTACGTGTCCCCCCTCAAGGCGCTGGCCGTCGACGTGCAACGCAACCTGCGCTCGCCGCTCGCGGGCATCCGGCAGGCGGCGCGGCGCCTCGGCTTCCCGGTGCCCGACATCACGGTCGGCATGCGCACCGGCGACACCCCGGCCGACGAGCGCCGCCTGTTCGCCCGCACCCCGCCCGATGTGCTGGTCACCACGCCGGAGTCGCTGTTCCTGCTGCTCACCTCGGCCGCTCGCGAGTCGTTGCGCGGGGTGCGCACAGTGATCATCGACGAGGTGCACGCCGTCGCGGGCACCAAGCGCGGCGCGCACCTGGCGCTGTCGCTGGAGCGGCTCGACGAGCTGCTGTGCAATGCGGCGCACCCGCACCCGGGCTGCCCGGCGCAGCGGATCGGGCTGTCAGCCACGGTCCGGCCGCTCGACGAGGTCTCCACGTTCCTCGCCGGGGCGCGGCCCGTCGAGGTGGTGGCGCCGCGCACCCCCAAGACCATCGAGGTGTCGGTCGAGGTGCCGGTGCCCGATCTCGCCGCGCTCGACGAGCGGCCCGCGCCGGGCAGCGCCGACGAGGAGGTCATCGGGTCCGCGGCCGGCACGGCACAACGGCCCTCGATCTGGCCCGCGGTCGAGCGTCGATTGCTCGCACTGGTGCGCGGGCACCGCTCCACCATCGTGTTCGCCAACTCGCGGCGGCTGGCCGAGCGGCTGACGTCACGGCTCAACGAGCTGGCGGCCGAGGAGGTCGGCGAGACCCAGGAGCTCGACCCCACGCGCGACGCCGGCGGAGCGCGCCTCGACACCTTCCCGGCCGAGGCGATCGGGCAGTCCGGGATCGGTCGAGGGCTGGGCGCCGCGGCCCCGGGCGCGAGCGTTCTGCACGGCACCGTGGCCAAGGCGCACCACGGCTCGATGTCGCGTGAGCAGCGCACGCTGGTGGAGGAGGAGCTCAAGGGCGGGCTGCTGCCGTGCGTGGTCGCCACGTCGAGCCTGGAGCTGGGCATCGACATGGGCGCGGTCGACCTCGTGGTGCAGGTGGAGGCCCCGCCGAGCGTGGCGTCCGGGCTGCAGCGGATCGGGCGCGCGGGCCACCAGGTGGGGGCGGTGTCCCGCGGGGTCGTCTTCCCCAAGTACCGGGGCGACCTCGTGTCGTGCGCGGTCGTGGCCGAGCGGATGGCGGTGGGCGCGATCGAGTCGCTGCGCTACCCGCGCAACCCCCTCGACGTGCTCGCCCAGCAGATCGTCGCGATGGTGGCGATGGAACCCTGGCCGCTGGCCGAGCTGGCCCGCGTGGTGCGCCGGGCCGCGCCGTTCGCGGCGCTGCCCGACTCCGCGTTGCACTCCACGCTCGACATGCTGGCCGGGCGCTACCCGTCGGAGGAGTTCGGCGAGCTGCGCGCCCGGATCACCTGGGACCGGGTCACCGACCTGCTCCAGGGGCGTCCCGGCGCGCAGCGGCTGGCCGTCACCTCCGGCGGCACCATCCCCGACCGCGGGCTGTTCACCGTGATGACCCCGGGCGGGGCCGACGGGCACGGGTCCCGGGTCGGTGAGCTCGACGAGGAGATGGTCTACGAGTCGCGGGTGGGCGACACCTTCCTGCTCGGCACGAGCTCCTGGAAGGTCGAGGACATCACCCACGACCGGGTGATCGTCACCCCGGCGCCGGGGCAGCCCGCGCGGATGCCGTTCTGGAAGGGCGAGTCGATCGGACGGCCGCTGGAGCTGGGGCGCGCGGTCGGGGCGTTCGTCCGGGAGATGTCGGCGCTGGCCGACGAGCCGGCCCGGGAGCGGGCGGCCGCGGCCGGGCTGGACGCATGGGCCACCGACAACCTGCTCGCCTACCTGCGCGAGCAACGCGACGCCACCCGTCACGTGCCCAGCGACCGCACGATCCTCGTGGAGCGGTTCCGCGACGAGCTGGGCGACTGGCGCCTGGTCGTGCACTCCCCGTTCGGTGTGCAGGTGAACGGGCCGTGGGCGCTGGCGATCGCCGCGCGGATGCGGGAGCGGCGCGGCGTCGAGGTACACGCCGCGAGCGCCGACGACGGCATCGTGCTGCGGCTGCCCGACGCCGTCGACGACTCCGGCGCCGAGGTGGTGCCCACCGCCGAGGACGTGCTGCTCGACCCGGGCGAGGTGGAGCAGATCGTGGTGGCCGAGCTGGGGGGTTCGTCGCTGTACGCATCGCGGTTCCGGGAGTGCGCGGCGCGGGCGTTGCTGCTCCCCCGGCGCGACCCCAGGCGCCGCTCGCCGCTGTGGCAGCAACGCCAGAAGGCCTCGCAGCTGCTCGCCGTCGCGGGGCGCTACGAGCAGTTCCCGATCACGCTGGAGGCGATGCGCGAGTGCGTGCAGGACGTCTACGACCTGCCGGGGCTGCGCGAGCTGATGTCCGATGTCGCCGCGCGCAAAGTCGCGGTCGCGGAGATCTCCACGCCGTCCCCGTCGCCGTTCGCGCGGAGCCTGCTGTTCGGCTACGTCGGGATGTTCCTCTACGAGATGGATGCCCCGCTGGCCGAGCGCCGCGCCGCGGCGCTCTCGCTGGACTCCACGCTGCTGGCCGAGCTGCTCGGCTCCGAGGCGATCCGCGAGCTGCTCGATCCCGAGGTGCTGGCCGAGGTCGAGGCCTCGCTGCAACGGCTCGCTCCCGATCGGCACGCCCGCGACGTCGAGGGTGCGGCCGACCTGCTGCGCTTCCTGGGCGACCTCACCGCCGTCGAGGCCGCGGCGCGCGGGGTGCGTCCGGAGTGGCTCGGCGAGCTGGAGTCGGCGCGCCGGGCGATCCGGGTGCGGATCGCCGGCGAGGAGCGTTTCCTCGCCATCGAGGACGCCGGGCGGGTGCGCGACGCCCTGGGCGCGGCGCTTCCGGTCGGCGTACCGGAGACGTTCACCGAGCCGGTCGCGGATCCGCTCGGCGATCTCGTGCTGCGTTACGCGCGTACCCACGGGCCGTTCCCGGCCGCGGACTGCGCGACCCGGTTCGGGCTCGGGGTGGCCGTCGTCGGCGGGGTGCTCGACCGGCTCGTCGGCTCCGGACGGCTGGTGCGCGGCGAGCTCCGACCTGGTGCTGACGGGCTGGAGTACTGCGACGCCGAGGTGCTGCGCCGACTGCGGCGAGGGTCGCTGGCGCGGCTGCGCGCCGAGGTCGAGCCCGTGGAGCAGCGGGCGCTCGGCCGGTTCCTGCCGGTGTGGCAAGGCGTTCAGGTGGTGGGCAGCGGCGGCCCGGGTGGGCGCGGACGGGGCCGCGTCCGGCGGGCACCTGGCGCGGAGGACGTGCTGGGCGTGGTCGAGCAACTCGCCGGGGCGCCGCTGCCGGCCAGCGCGTTGGAGTCGCTGATCCTCCCGGCCCGGCTCCCGGGCTACACCCCGGCGCTGCTCGACGAGCTCACCGCCGCCGGCGAGGTCACCTGGACCGGGTGCGGCACCCTGGCCGGGAGCGACGGCTGGCTCGCCGTGGCGCCGTCCGACGTTGCCGACCTGCTGTTGCCCGAGCCGGAGCCCGAGATCGCCGGCACCCCGCTGCATCAGGCCGTGCTGGCTGCTCTCGGATGGCCCGATCTCGATCTCCCCGGGCGTGCGGGCCACCTCCGAGCCGGCGGTGCGCTGTTCTTCCGCGAGCTGGCCGACCGGACCGGGCGGGCGATAGTCGAGGACGGCGAGCCCGGGCGGGTGGGGGGGCCGGCCACTGACGCCGCCATGGTCAGCGCGATCTGGGATCTCGTGTGGGCCGGGCTGCTCACCGGCGACACTCTCGGCCCGCTGCGGGCCCGGCTCAGCGGCGGGCGCGGCGGTGCGC
>JBOHEO010000215.1:0-8555 GCA_050701055.1 Pseudonocardia sp.
GGGACGGCCCGGTCGTCCGCCTCGGCCGGCCGCTCGCTGACGGTGACCATGCCGGTGATCCGGGCCGTCTTGGGTCGTGACGTGCCCCGTGGCCTGCGGTGCACACGCCCGGTCCGCAACGCGAGCCCCAGCTGCGTCGCGCACTCCCCACGCGCCTGGACGAACAACGTCTCATCAATCGTCTCGTGCGACACACCCATCACCAGATCGTCAGGAAAATCGAGCACGAGTCTCGTCGCGATCTGCTGCGGCGACCATTCCTTCCGCAGACCGTCCGCGACCGTGTCATGCAAGAGCGTGTTCTTCTCCAACTTCCGTTCCTTGGGCCGCGTGCGCATCACCCCGGCTCGTTCCACCGCAGCACGCCCGATAGTCTTCTCGGCCGCCGTTCCGACGGACCTCGCGAGAGATGACCGAGTGATGCCGACCCAGCCTGAGACCGATCTCACGAAACGATTCGCTTCGTGCAACCCCAATCATGATTGCGTCACGCTCATCGTCGATCAGTTCATTCCCACTTGCCACGTACATCGCTCCACGGGTCGGATTCCATCATGATCATACCCGGTGGTGCTCTGACCAGTTGAGTCCAAGGTTTACCTGCATCTTCAGCAAGGCATTCATTTGCGACAAGCGCGGGAGTTGACCGCCGCAGGACAGCCCATGGATATCGTTCCTTCGTCCCTCACCGATGATCAGATCCAGTTCGCGGTGCATGCGGTGGATGGCATGGTCGCGTCGTTACGGGACAGCTTTCGGATCGCTGACCAGGACGCCGATGACGTAACGCTCGTGAACGCCCACCGTCGCAAGACCGAAGCCGAGGGCGTGGTGCATCTTCTTAGCTGGGTGCGTCACCCCGATGCACTTGGCAATGCCCGCCGGCTGCAACGTGATCTCAATCGGCTAGAAGACGTCTACTTCGACGAGCATGCCGACCTCCGATCGGATGTGGCTGTGTTGTGGCTGCTCGCGATGGCCGACCAGTGCGTGCGCCGCAACGAAACCGAGCAGGCCAGACATTACGTGACGACGGCGCTGCACGCGCTGCCCGAAGGGATACCGCACCTGGCCATCCGAGCGGCCAGTGTTTCGGCCACCGTCGGAGATATCGCGCTAGCGAAACAACTGGTGAGACGAGTTCCGCGTAGCCACACATGGCCCTCGTACGTGAGGCACCTCGCAGGACGGCTACGCACAATTGACAGCCAGCGACCCGACAGGTAGCCAGTCCGGTCAGTCAGCGGGTCTGTTCGCAATGATCCTGGTGGCGTCGGGATCTGAGGCAATCAGCGTGCTGTCGAATTGCGGCTCGGTAACATTCAACGCGATGTCGACGGTGGTGCGCTCCCTGCCGGTACCGTCACCGACGAAGAGGCCGCCCGACGCGTTCGCCAGACATATGCCCGCAACACCGTCCCAGACCTTCTGCTGTTCCCGGTAGAACAAGCCAAAAGAGTCGAGCGCCGGATCGGTGAACGGAGCAAGATCAACACAGGTCCGCACCATGTCCAACGTCTGCGACGTGGTGCGAGTCTTGAGCTGATAGCCCTGGGACAGCAGTATCTTCTCGTAGTCGCGTGGCTGGGTGCCGGAACTTCTGGTCACCGATACCCGCCGCGGACGCTCAGACGCGGATAGGTCCGGCGCGCGTTTGCCGTTGATCTCGATCGGCTCGCCCGGTCCCGTGACTCGTACGGACACTGGGCTGCGGTCAGGTCCGATTTCCGGAGCCAGCACGAAAGCTGCGACGGGCTTGCGGTCCCTGATCAGGCAGACCACGCTGCAAAACTCGCGGCCGTCGGGGGCGACGAACTGCGAGGTGCCGTCGATAGGATCGATGATCCACACACGACCCTCGGCGTCGGGCAGCGACCCGAACAGATGAGCACTCTCCTCGGCCAGGATGAGACCATCCGGGTCCACGGCCCGAACACAGCGAATGAGCTGATCCTGCACCGCGACATCGGCCTCGGACAACAACGTTTTGTCGGCCTTCTCCTCCACACGAAGCGAGCCAAGTCGCGACCGAAACCCCCTAAGCGTAGGTAGCAGCACGTTCTCCAGCTCTTGCCACAACGACTCGACATCCACATGCCGATCCTATGGTCGCCATATGCTCGACGGCGACCTGACCGCCAATCCAGCCCTGTGGGTCGTCCCGGCCGACGCGGCGCCCCACGCGGGGTGGAGACGACGCCGGCTGCGTCGTGAGGGGTGAGCCTATCGCCGCGTGAGCCGCGATGACCCCCGGGCCCCAATACCACTTCTTTTAGTGATCAGGTTGGTTTCGGTTGGAGTGGGTGCATGACGATCGTGTGGGTGAGGTTGCGGATGGGGGCGATGTCTGGTTTGCGGCGGGGGTAGCGGGTCGAGCCACCGCGTTTGCGGGTGCGGGGTGCGCTTGGGCCGGGGTGGAGGGGGACGAGGTTGTCCTTCTTGGTCAGTTGGGTCACCAGGTGGGTCACGGCGCGTTTGAGGGCCCTCGGGGGGAGAGCCGCCCGGGTGGTGGAGTCCCGGGCGGGGTCGAGGGCACGTTTGAAGCTGACCCGTGCGGGGTCCGGCCTGGGTGGGGCGGCGTAGCTGATCAGCTCGCGGATTCCCTGGTAGACACCATCATGGCCCAGAGCTCCTGGGTGACCATGGTGGGGGACTTGGACCGCAGGACGGTTTCCGGGCCGCCGCGCTCGGTGGTCTTGAGGTCCCCGATCCCGGTCTCGGCCTGCCAGCGGTCGTGGTAGAGCGCCGCCGGCTCGCCCGCCGGGTAGGCCTGGTGGTCGAGCAGGGTGGTGGCCAGCACGAACAGCTCGGAGATCTCCTCGCCGTCCTCGTCCACGGTGAGCACGCTGTACTCGATGACCCGGACCTGGATCGGCGGGCCGTCACGCTTGCGCGGCGGGTTGAGCTGGGACAGGTAGGTGCCTTCGGGCAGGACCTGCAGCACCGGCAGGGTGAAGGAGGCCGACATTTGCCAGCACAGCTGCGCGCCGGTGGCCGTGGCTGCGGCCCACAGCTTGTGGGAGGCGACGTTCCGGTCGGCCAGCAGCACCATCCCGGGCCCGAGTGCGCCCAGTAGCCCCAGTGCCAGGGTTTGCTCACCGGGCCCGTACGGGCTGTGGACCGCGCCCAGCAGCGCCCGGGTGCCCGCCTCGGCCAGCGCGAGGGCACGCAGCTGCGGGTAGGGGTATCGAGCTTAGTGAGGTCGTAGATACGCAAGATGGGCCTTGAACTGGCTGGATAGTGCGTCGAGTAGGAGCCGGCCCTTTTCCGCTGTCGCTAGTGATGGCCGACCTATAATCCCCTCAGGTGCGTATGAACCCAGTCCGACCGTCAGGAGATGTCGCCTGTCGTCCACAAGGTGATCGGCCGATTGGTATCCGTCCTTAATGAGATTAGGGTGACGATCGAGCATAATAGAGGTTTCGGCTTCGCCGCCGTGCATATCTTCGTGGTTGGTAGTTATGAGACCGGCGTGTCGGCGAGCATCCGTCCAATCAGGTGATTGTGGGAATAGAAGCAGCCGCGGGCCGCTAACGTTGGATTCCCGCACGACATTGTTGAGGACATAATTACCGCCATGGCCATTGATGATAGCAAGCTTCATGATGCCCGCTTGTCGGAGTGAGTCTGCTATATCCATTACGATAGAGTATAGTGTAGTGGCTCTGATGCTCACAGTTCCAGCAAATATGGCATGTTCGTGTGAGCAGCCAAACGTTACGGGGGGTAGCAGAAAGAGGTCGTGATCATCAGTGATGCGGTGCGCAATCGCAGTTGCAATTAAAGAGTCGGTCGTTAGTGGAAGGTGTCGTCCGTGCTGCTCGAAACTTCCAACAGGAAGCACCGCAACATCGGTACTGCGCTGGGCTAGGTCATGGGAGTTGAGCGTCGGCATCATGGCGTCCATCATCGCGCAGTCAGGCGACAGTCGCCAGAGCTTGCCTGAACTGACGGACTGCCCGAGCCTGCTTGAGCGGCAGTACGCGGCGCGCGATGAGCTGAAGCATGTGCAGCGTCCTCGCAGACGGAGAAGCCCGGACATGCTCTATCGCGAGCATGGCTGACTCGCACGCTTCGTCAAGCTGGTACAGGTCGAGCTGGCCGATGGCAAGCCGTGCAAGACACAGGGCCTTGTCTCGCACGATTTCCGCCGGCCATGCAGCCAATGCATCTATGCACGCCTCGACGGCTGATGCGGGTTGGCCAAGCACCAACGAGCACAGTGCGCCCTCCATCTGGACGTAGGACGTTGTGCAGTACGGGGATAGTTCGTTATTAGACTCGACAACAGGTGTTGTGAGCTCGAGAGCCTGATCCAGCGCTGCCTGTGCCGTCGTTTCATGTCCGAGATAAGCATGAGTCAATGCAGCTTGCCGGAGACACACGGCCATCAGATACGGTGCGTTCTTCTCGGCCAGGGTGAGCGCTTTGCCTGCGGTCAGGCTGGCTCTATGATGGTCCCCCGCCGCGGACAGGACGTTGCTCTTGCGCATCGTGGTGTAGGCAGAGAGGCCTACATCACCAGCGGCCTCGGCAAGGTCTACGGACTCGTCAGTGTATTTGAGTGCTGATGAGGGGTCACCGCTGTCCTGATACAGCCAGCCAGCCAACTCGGCAAACCTGGCCGCCAACTGCATCGTTTCGGCCGGACCCCGCTCGGCAAGAACCCGTAGTTGTCGATACTGAATTGAAACGGTGTCGATGACGAGCCCGGGGCCGACAAGATTGTCCATGCGGACGTGTTCAACGAACTGACCCCGGAAATAATTCAACGTGTTGTCGGAGAGCCGCAAACGTGATGATCCACGCTGTACGAGTGCCGTGAGCGGCACGCCAGAGGCCTCCGTTACTCCATCGCGTTCGAAGCCAAGGGTCGCAGCCGGTAGATTGAACGCCTTTTGAAGCAGCAGGCGGTACGAAGCATCCGGAATCTCTTTGTCGTTCTCCCATCGAGAGATCATCACTCTCAGGCTTGCCTCTGAAGCGGTCGTCACCCGGAGCTGACTGGCAGCCCGACGCAGCTCAAGGTTCAACCGTGCGGACGTCCAACCGCGTGCGTCCCGTGCCTCTCGAATGAGATTGCTCATCTACCACATCCTGCACCAAGGTCGAAGGTATCGTACGAATTATCTCATAGTTCGTGATCGGTGGGAAGATGTAACGTTGCGCGCGTTACCACCCGTTACCTGCCGTCTCTTACATGCAGAGATGACCCTCTGCTGTCCTTGCAGTGCACACCCGCCCGGCTGGCGTCCCCTGCAAGTTGATCCTGTGAGGAGTAGAGCAGTCATGAATCTTATCCTTGATACGTCCACGGAGTTTCAGGCGTGTGGCCCGTTTGAGCCCCGCTATGACAAGGACGGCGTGCATCGTCGGTACAAGAGCGGTGGTACGAACCTGCCATTGTATGCCGGGAAGCTCGTTGCTTGGGTCGGATCGACGCGGGGACGATCCTGGTTACGGTGGCGGCGACTGAGCCGCCGAAGGTGGTCCAGGGTCAGCCCGTGTCCGTGGAGCGGCTGCAGGCGATGCCATGGGTTCAGAACGGCAACTCGTGGGTGGCGTTCCGCGTCAGGTCCGTGATCCCGATGAGCGGTTTCGGTCCGGGTGCCAAGCCGGAGGATCGGTGGGCCCGTATCGATCTTGCTGATCTGGGATTGGCTCAGACTGAACCATTGACCGAGCATCCCCTGCGCAACACCCTTGGGTCCGTGCACCGCGTGGTGATGTGGACTCATCCGATAGGTGCGAATCACCCGGCCTATGTGCTGGGCGGCGAAAGCCTCGCGGAGCGGCTCGCCCTGTCAGAACTCGGCTGGCACCTCGGGAGGGGTGACGAACTTATCCCGAGAAGCCCGCTGACAGCGGGCGCATTGCTGCTCGACGTTGTCCGCCGCCAAGCACGTACCGCAGCTGCAGTACCGCTGCCGCCCCGGCCGCGACCCCACAGCTCCCACGGTGTCCCTCCCCCATTCGTATCCCACCGGTGCAGGGTAACAGCGGGTCGCCTGTCGCCCGTAACCACGGTCCGACCGATGAGCGGCAATGACTTCGCCTTAGTCGCCATTCGTCATGCACCCCACGCGCTCATTCAGTTTGAGTGATCTCCATGGCCCCCAGGGCCGGCGTGAACGCTGGGTCTGATGCGTCCCGCACCCCCCAGGGACGCATGTCGCTGTTTCCGCCAGGCCGGTGCTTCCCCGGCCCTGGGGTGCCTCCAGCGATGACTCACAGATTGGGCTGAGAACACGTGCAGCGAGAACAACCCGTCAGGCATGAGCCGGGACGACGGGGAGCTATCCGCAGAGCCGGCCCGGCTCGACAACCAGCATCCCCCGCAGCTCCTCGGGCCGGTGCCCGGTGAGTACCGGAAAGCGCGACCCGATCCGCGCGGCCGCCCAGCTTCTGGCCCACCGCGGCAAACCCGGCATCGGGCAGCAGTTGCTCACCGAACACGCCGCCGACACCAGCGGGCATTGCCGCGCTTGCCGCTCGTCCTCGGGCGCCTCCCCGGTCTCGCCCTGCACCCTCTGGCTCATCGGCAAAGAGGTCCAGCGGCTGGCCCCCCGAGGCCCCACCGCGATGGCCCACCCATCCGCCAGGGACTGCACTCCGGACCGCCCCCGCCGTACAGCGCCGTCCCTGGCACCCGAGCCGGCGGCGGCCTCGGGCGGACCCCGACCCGGCCGAGCTCGCCGTCGACCAGCCCGACTGTGAGCGTCGTGACGGAGGAGTCGCGCCGGGCGCTCGGCAACCAGCGGGGTCGGCAGGTGGTCGTCATGGCTGAGCCGCGGTACACGGCACCGATCACCGCGCAGTTCGGTGACCGGCTCGAGCACGAGGTGACCGATGAAGACGCCTGCGCCGCCCGCCGTGGCGAGTACCCGGCGCTGTGCGGTGTGGTGTTCGTTGCGGCGCCGATGATCGCTGAGGCCGGTGCGCCGTGCCCGGACTGCGCCGCGATCATCGCGTCGCACCGAGCCGCTGCTGAGGCAGCGGCCAGGCGGCGCCCGCGACACCGCCGCCGGGGGCTGCTGTGGCGGCTGTTCCACCAGCCCCGGTGACGTCGCCATCGACCCCCAGGGCGTCTGGTGTCAGGATCGGGTCGACGGGGTCGTGGCGGGTCAGCTCGGGGAATTCGCGGATGCCCTCGGCGTGGTCCGCGGTGACGCTCAGCAGGACCGACCCTTGCTCGGCGAGCCGGCCGGGAGCTTGTCCGGATCGACTTCAGTGAAGGAGTCGTCGTTGTAAGTCAGTTCGCCGCGCAGGCCGCCGAATACCACCGGAGTCCGCTGATGAGGGATGAGGTCCGCCACCGGCCGCCCGGCCTTGGAGATGATGACTCACTCTCCGGCTGCCACGCGCTCCAGCAAGCGGGAAAGGTGTGTCTTAGCCTCATGGACGTTGACTTAGCCTAGTCCGACGCCCCACCTGGCGTCGCTCGTCGGCGGGAGCCCTCCCGGATCGGTTGCCTAGCGTTTGCTGTGCGGATTGCTGATCGGAAGGGGTGGCTGCGGTGAACGAGGATCTCTCGATCGCGGAGATGGGCCAGCGGCTGCCGGGGCGATACCGGTTGATCCGCGTGCTCTCGCAGAGCCCTTCGGGGGTGGTCTACCTCGCGGAGGAACCAGCGCTCACCCGCTACGTCGCGGTGACGGTTCTGGCGCCCGGGACCGCCGGCGGGCCGGCCGACCGGGCCCACCTCGCGCGTGCGGTCGCGGCCGCCACCGCGCTCGGTCACCCGCACATCCTCCCGGCTTACCCGGGTGAGTCCGACGGGTTGCTCTACCTGGTCTCGCCCTTCGTCGACAATCCTGACCTGGGCGCACGGATGTCCACCACCGGCCCGCCTCCGGTGCCGGCCACGATGCGGATCCTTCGCCAGGTGGCGGACGCGCTGGACGTCGCGCACCGGGCCGGGCTGGTGCACCGCGGCGTCCGACCGGGCGCCATCCTGGTCGACCCGGGTTTCGAGCACGCCTACCTGCGCGACTTCGGCGTCGCCCCGGAGACCGGCGGGCCCGATTACGTCGCCCCCGAGCAGATCCTGGGCGGCCCGGTGGACGGGCGCGCCGACATGTACGCCCTGGGCGCGGTGTTGTACCAGTGCCTCACCGGGGTGGCGCCGTATCTGCGACCGGATCGTGCGGCGGTCCTGGCGGCGCACGTCCACGAGGGCCCGCCGCGGGTCAGCGAGCGGCGCATGGATCTGCCCCGCGACCTTGATGGCGTCATCGCCACGGCGATGGCGAAGAACCCGGCCGATCGGTTCGACAGCTGTGGCGCGATGATCACCGCCGCCGCCGCGGTCATCGGTACGGGCGGAGCCGTCCCGCCACCCCCGGACCAGGCGTCCGGTACCCGGCGCCGGCGGCGGCGCTGGACGGTGGTCGGCGCGCTCGTCGCAGCGGTGGTACTCATCGCAGGCGGACTGCTGGTGGTGCCCCGGATCCTGAACCGACCCACGTCCGACGAGCTCGCGCGCGTTCCCGCCGCCGTTCGGGCCGACTGCGCCGCCGCCGACGCGGATGCGGCGGTGCCGGGCGCGCCGCGGC
>JBOHEO010000216.1:0-8543 GCA_050701055.1 Pseudonocardia sp.
CACGAGGACGGGGCGTGGGTGCGGGAGGCCGCCGTCGCCTACGCGGAGAAGCGGGCCGCGCCCAGCGGCGGCGGAGCGCCGATCAGCGAGCCCCGGCCGGGAGCGGCGCCGTGAGCGAGCCCGCGGGCGAACCGGTGGCGGGCGAACCGGTGGCGGTGAGCGAGCTCGCCCGCGGACCGGTGGCGGTGAGCGAGCCTGCGGGTGAACCGTCCGCCCAGCGCCGGCGCTGGCCGCTCTACGAGGTGTTCGTGCGCGGCAAGCGTGGCCTCAACCACGTGCATGTCGGTTCGCTGCATGCCGCCGACGCCGAGATGGCGCTGCACAACGCCCGCGACCTCTACACCCGTCGCAATGAGGGCGTGAGCATCTGGGTGGTGCGCGCCGACGACGTCACCGCGTCGAGTCCGGCGGAGAAGGACCCGTTCTTCGCCCCGGCGGGTGACAAGGTCTACCGGCACCCGACGTTCTACGCGATTCCCGAGGACGTGCCGCACCTGTGACCGAGAATGTGTACGACGGCCTGACCGAGATCCATGACGGGGACGCGCGGTGGGCGTTCGGGTCGGGATTCGCCGATGCCGATGTCGAAGCCGAGATCACGGCTCCGGTGCCCGAGGGGGCCGACCCGGCCGATCTCACCGCGTACTGCCTCATGCTCGGTGATGACGCGCTGATCTGCAGCCACCGCCTCTCGGAGTGGGTGAGCAACGCCCCGGAGCTGGAGGAGGAGGTCGCGCTCGCCAACATCGCGCTGGACCTGCTCGGCCAGGCGCGGGCGCTGCTCTCCCGGGCGGGGCACGTGGAGGGTTCCCGGCGCGACGAGGATGGGCTGGCCTACTTCCGCACCGAGCGCGAGTTCCGCCACGTCGCGCTCGCGGAGTTGGCCGACGAACTGGACTTCGCCCGCGCCGTCGCCCGGCTGCTGATCTTCTCCACCTGGCGGCTGGCGCTGCTGTCCCGCCTCCTCGGCTCGCGGGACCCGGTGCTCGCCGCGGTGGCCGGCAAGGGCATCAAGGAGGTGACCTACCACCGCGACTACGCCGCCCGCTGGACGTTGCGCCTGGGCGATGGCACCGCGAAATCGCACCGGCGCATGCAGGCCGCGCTGGAGGCGGTGTGGCCGCACGTCGACGAGCTGTTCCGCACGTCGGAGGTGGAGCGGCGGCTCGTCGAGGTCGGGGTCGCGGTGGACCCGGCGCAGACCCGCGCGGAGGTCGACGGCGTGCTCGACGAGGTGCTCGCCCGGGCCACCCTGGCGCGCCCGCAATGCCCGCCGACCGGCACCCTCGCCGGCCGGTCCGGTCGGGACGGCGTGCACACCGAGCACCTGGGCCACCTGCTCGCGCAGATGCAGAGCCTGGCCCGCCAGCACCCGGGAGCGTCGTGGTGAGTGCGGTGAGGGTGGTCGCCCAGGTCGTGGATCCCGAGTTGCCGATGCTGACGCTGCACGATCTGGGCGTCGTCCGGGCGGTCGAGGTGTCCGATACCGGCGCGGTCCGCGTGACGATCACCCCCACCTACTCCGGGTGCCCCGCCATCGAGGTGATGTGTGCGGACCTGCGCGCCGCGCTGCACCAGGCCGGATACGCCGACGTCGAGGTGCGCACCGTGCTGTCCCCGGCGTGGAGCACCGACTGGATCTCTGCCGAGGGCCGGCGCAAGCTCGCCGAGCACGGCATCGCCCCACCGGACCGCCTCGGCCCGCGCCCGACCGACCCGGTTCCGCTCACGCTGGCACCGCCGTCGTCGACGGTGCACTGTCCGCGGTGCGCGTCGCCCGGCACCGACGAGCTCTCCCACTTCGGTCCCACGCCCTGCACCGCGCTGCGTCGCTGCCTGGTGTGCCGGGAGCCGTTTCAGCACATGAAGCAGATCTGAGGGTGAGCGCGCGGTTCCACCGGCTGCGCGTGGCCGGTGTCGAGCGGCTCTGCGCCGACGCGGTGGCGGTCACGTTCGAGGTGCCCGACGAGCTGGCACCGGCGTTCGCGTTCCGGCCCGGGCAGTACCTCACGCTGCGGCAGTTCGTCGGCGGTGCTGAGGAACGGCGTTCGTACTCCATCTGTGCCCCGGCCGGGGCGCCCCTGCGCGTCGGCGTGCGGCGGGTGGACTCCGGGCTGTTCTCGGCGTGGCTCGTCGACCGGCTCGTGCCGGGCGACGAGGTCGAGGCGGCGCCGCCGGCCGGCTCCTTCACCCCCGAGCTCACCCCCGGCACCCACCACGGCCTCATCGCGGCGGGTTCGGGGATCACGCCGGTGCTCTCGATCGCAGCGTCGGTGCTAGCCCATCCCGACACCCGCGTCACCCTGCTCTACGGCAACCGCCGCACCGACACCGTGATGTTCACCGAGGAGCTCGCCGACCTCAAGAACTCCCACGGCCCGCGGGTGCAGCTGGTCCACGTGCTGTCCCGGGAGCCGACGGAGGCTGAGCTCTTCACCGGGCGGCTCGACGCGACCAAGCTGGCGCTGCTCCTGGGCGCGCTGGTCGACGTCGAGGACGTGGACCAGTGGTGGCTCTGCGGCCCACTGGGCATGACCACCGCCGCCGAGGCGGTGCTCGCCGGTCTGGGGGTGGAGCGGTCCCGGATCCACCGCGAGCTGTTCTACGTCGGCGAGCCGCCGCCCGAACCGGTCCGCGCAGAGCACGAGGCGGTCGACGGCAGTGCGGTCACCGTGATCCTCAACGGCCGGGCCACGACCCTCCTGCTGCCCCGCACCGTGAGCGTGCTTGACGGCGCGCAGAGAGTTCGTGGGGATCTGCCGTTCGCCTGCAAGGGTGGCGTATGCGGGACGTGCCGGGCGAAGGTCACCGACGGTGAGATCATCATGCAACGTAACTTCGCTCTGGAGGACGACGAGGTCGCGGCGGGGTTCGTGCTCACCTGTCAGGCCCGGGTCGTCTCCGACGCCGTGACGGTGGACTTCGACACGTGAGGGCAGGCCAGGTGTCGACACGTACCGGCGTGGCAGGGCGTCGGCCAGGTACTGACCGGACGAGCTCTCGCAGTGCAGCAGGTAGCCAGGGGTGGTTGACGGCGACGGACGGCTGGGCCAGGGTTTCCCAGCAGTTGTGCCGAAAGCTCGGGGGGTGTGAAGCGCATGGTGGACAGCGTCGTGACCACGGTTCTGCTCCCACTGGCGCTCGCGATCGTCATGCTCGGCCTCGGGCTCACCCTGACCGTCCCCGACTTCACCCGGGTCCTGGTCCACCGCCGGGCCGTCCTGGTGGCGTTGACCTGCCAGCTGGTGTTGCTACCCCTGATCTGCTTCGGCCTGGTCGTGGCGGTGGGCCTGGCGCCCGCGCTGGCCGTCGGGATGATGTTGCTGGCGGCCTCCCCGGGCGGTATCACCGCGAACCTGTTCAGTCACCTGGCCGGCGGTGACGTCGCGCTCAACATCACCCTGACCGCCGTCAACTCGATGCTCGCGGTGCTGACCCTGCCGATCGTGATCAACCTGTCGCTGGCCTACTTCGTCGGGTCCGGCGCGCTCGGCCTGCAGAGCTCCAAGGTGCTCCAGGTCCTCGTACTGGTCCTCCTGCCGGTGGCGCTCGGGATGCTGGTTCGCCGGCTGGCGCCGGGGTTCGCCGCCGGCGTCCAGGGTCTGGTCAAGGTCGGGTCGCTGGCCGTGCTCGGGCTGGTGATCATCGCGACCGTGCTGGTGAACCGCGCGATCCTCGGCGAGAGCATGCTGGCGGTCGGACCGGTCGCGCTGCTGCTCTGCACGCTCAGCCTGCTGATCGGGTACGGCGTGCCGCGGCTGTTCCGGGTGGACCGGCGCCAGTCGATCGCCAGCGCCATGGAGATCGGCATCCACAACGCGGCGCTGGCGATCACCGTCGCGCTGAGCCCGCTCCTGCTGAACAACCCGGCGATGGCCGTACCGGCCGCGGTGTACGGTGCGCTCGCGTTCATCCCGGCCGCGATCTTCGGCTATGCCATCAGCCGACGTCGGCTCGCTACCGGGTCCGATGGGGGGCTCGCGCATGCGGCGGCCGGGCCGGACTGACCCGAACGTGAAGGCATGGCCGAGCCAGGGACCGGGCAGGGAAGGTCGGTGGGATCAACCGATGGCCGCGCCGACCAGCAGACCGAGCCCGTAGGTCGTCGCGGCCGCGCCGGCCCCGATCGCGAGCTGGCGCATCGCCCGGCGCAGCGGGGGACCGCCGGACAGCACGCCCACCGTGGCGCCGGTGAGCAGCAGGGCGAGCCCGACGAGCACCGCTGCCGCGGCGACAGCGGCGACGCCGGACATCCCGAGCAGGAACGGCAGCACCGGAACGGCCGCGCCCGAGGCGAAGAACGCGCAGCTCGACAGGGCCGCACCCAGGCCGGTGCCGACCACCTCGTGTCGATCGACCTCAGCGCTGCCCGCAGCGACCGAGCGGGCCGGGTCGCCGCCGCGCAGCAGGGCGTCCGCACGGCGGCGGGCCTCGTCGGCGGGAATTCCGCGCGCCCGGTAGACGAGTGCGAGCTCGTTGGCGTCGACGTCGAGGTGACGCAGCACGTCCGCGTCCCGGGTGTCGGGGGCGGATGCGGCGAGCAGCTCCCGTTGGGAGCGCACCGACACGTATTCCCCGGCACCCATCGACAGTGCCCCGGACAGCAGCCCGGCCAGCCCGGTCAGCAGCACGACGCTGGTGCTCGCGCCCCCGCCGGTGACGCCGAGGACGAGCGCGAGGTTGCTGACCAGGCCGTCGTTGGCGCCGAACACCGCCGCGCGGAACGTCCCGGACACCCGTGCGCGGCCGCGGGCGGCGAGCCCCCGGACGACCTCCTCGTGCACCCGCTCGTCGGCGGCCATGGCGAGGGTGGCGTCGACGTCGGAGTGGTAGGGCGATCGGGTCTCCGCCCGCTGGACCAGCGCCAGGACGAACACCGACCCGAACCGCCGGGCCAGGAACGCGAGCAGCCGCATCCGGGCGTTGCCGCGGCGAACCGGCCCCGCGTCATCACCGAGCAGTCGCGCCCAGTGCGCGGCGTGGCGCTGTTCCGCCTCGGCCAGCCGCACCAGGATCTCCCGCTCCTCGCCGGAGCGGCGGGTGGCGAGGTCGCGGTAGACCTTCGACTCCTCGCGTTCGTCGGCCAGCCGCCGTCGCCAGCGGCGGACCGAGGAGCTGCCGAGCTGTCCGGCCGGATGCACTCCGTTCGACCGACCGGTTCCCGATCCTGCCGATGGCGGGTTGCGCACCCGTCGATACTGCCCGATGGCGGTTCACGCTGCCGTCACCGTCATCCGACAGGGCAGCAACCTGTCGAACGGGAGCTCGCCGGCGGACACCGACACCCGAAGTCCGTATGGTCGGCGGCACCGAGGACCGGCCGGACGTCAGCCGCCCTCGAGCTCGGCGGTCGGCAGGAGGCGGGAGGCGGGCATGGCGGCTGGGACCTGCTCGGCCGATGGGCCCCGCAGTCGCATCGGCGCGCCACCGCGGTACTCCGCGTTCAGCCTGCTCCGCCGCGGCCTGACCAACTCGGAATGGCCGCGGGTGTGGCGCGACCACGACCTGCGCAGCAGCTACGACGTCGTGATCATTGGCGGTGGCGTGCACGGGCTGGCCACCGCGTACTACCTGGCCGAGAACCACGGGATCCGCGATGTCGCCGTGCTCGACCAGGGCTACCTGGGTGGCGGCGGATCGGGACGCAACACCGCTATCCTGCGGTCGAACTACCTCACCCCGGAAGGCGTGCGGTTCTACGATCGCTCGCTGACGCTCTACCGCCACCTTGCCGCCGACCTGAACTTCAACGTCATGTTCTCCCGGCGCGGGCACCTCACCCTGGCCCACGACGACTCCGCACTGCGAACCATGCGCTGGCGGGCCGAGGTCAACAAGCTGCACGGGGTCGACTCCGAGGTGATCGACCCGGCTGAGATCGCGAAACTGGTGCCCTACCTCGACACGTCCACCGAGACGCGCTACCCGATCCTCGGGGCGCTGTACCACCCACCCGGCGGGACCATCCGCCACGATGCCGTGGTCTGGGGCTACGCCCGGGCGGCTGACGCCCGCGGGGTGCATCTGCACCAACGCACCGAGGTCACCGGGATCGACGTCACCGCGGGTCGAGTCATCGGCGTCCGGACCAGCCGGGGGCCGATCTCCGCGCCGGTCGTCGTCAACTGCACGGCCGGCTGGTCGTCGTTGATCTCCGACCTGGCCGGGGTACGCACCCCGGTGCAGACCTTCCCGTTGCAGGCGGCGGTCACCGAGCCGGTCCGGCCGTTCCTGCACGCCGTGGTCGTGTCCGGCACGCTGCACGTCTACCTCAGCCAGACCGACCGCGGTGAGCTGGTCTTCGGGGCCAGCGTCGACCCGTTTCCCGCGTACTCGATGCGCGGCTCCCTGGAGTTCGCCGAGGGCCTCGCCGGGCACGTCCTGGAGCTCATGCCGGCGCTGTCGAAGATGCGGCTGTTGCGGCAGTGGGCGGGACTGTGCGACATGACCCCGGACTACTCGCCGATCATGGGGACGACCCCGCTCGAGGGCTTCTACCTCGACGTCGGCTGGGGTACCTACGGCTTCAAGGCCGGACCGGTCGCCGGGGAGGCGATGGCCGAGGCGATCGCGACCCGGAAGCCACCGGAGATCATCGCCGCGTTCGGGCTCGACCGGTTCGCCCGGGGCGAGCTGGTGGGGGAGAAGGGTGCCGCGGCGGTGGGACATTGAGGGGAGGACGCCGGCGATGATGCAGCTGCCCTGCCCGTGGTGCGGGCTCCGCAACGTCGAGGAGTTCCGCTGGGCCGGGGAGGCCAACCCGCGGCCCGACCCGGAGACGGCCACGCCCGAGCAGTGGCGCACCTACCTCTATACCCGCCGCAACGCGCGCGGTTGGGCGAACGAGAGCTGGTACCACACTGCGGGATGCCGGCGGTACTTCCGGCTGGAACGCCACACGGCCAGCAACGAGACGAGGTACCGGTGACGGCCCGAGCCGACGTGGGTGCCCCGGCTCGGCTGCGGCTGGCCCCGCAGCCCGGCGAGGTGATCGACCGCAGCCGCACGCTCACGTTCTCCTGGAACGGCCGGACCTTCCCCGCACATCCCGGCGACACGATCGTCAGTGCCCTCGCTGCCGCCGGCGAGCGGGTCTTCTCCCGCAGCGTCATCTACCACCGGCCCCGTGGCCTGCTCACCGCGAGCTACCACGATCCCGGCACGATCCTGCAGGTCGACGACGAGCCGAACGTCCGCGCCGCCCACCGGCTCGTGACCCACGGAATTCAGGTGTCGTCGCAGAACACCTGGCCCTCGCTGCGCTACGACGTCAAGAGCGTCAATCAGCTCGTCGGCCGCTTCCTCGCGCCGGGCTTCTACTACAAGACCTTCATCAAGCCCGAGCGGCTGTGGCCAGCCTACGAGAAGGTGCTGGCGCGATTCGCGCATGCCGGGAAGGTCTCGCCGGACACCCCGCACACCCCGTTCGACAAGCGGCACGCCCACCCCGACGTCCTGGTCGCCGGCGGTGGCCCGGCCGGGATCACCGCGGCGCTCGCCGCCGCCCGGGCCGGCGCGCGGGTGCTGCTGGTCGAGGAGGAGCACCAGCTGGGAGGGCACCTGCGGTGGGGCGGCGCGGCGGAGCTCGTGACGCTCGCCGAGCTGCGCGCCGCCGTGGCAGCCGCGCCGGGCGTCGAGGTGCTCACCGATTCGGCGGTGCTGGCCCGCTACGACGACAACTGGGTCGCGGTGGTGCAGCGGGGGCCCGGGCCGGGCGTGGCGGAGCGGCTGGTCAAGGCCCGGGCCGGGACGCTCGTCGTCGCGCCGGGCCTGATCGAGCGGCCCTACGTCTTCGCCGGCAACGACGTGCCGGGCGTGATGCTGTCCACCGCGGTGCGCCGGCTGATCAACCTCTATGCCGTCCGGCCCGGCGAGCGCGCGGTCGTGCTCACCGCGAACGCCGACGGTGACGCCGCCGTGGACGACCTGCGCCGGGCCGGTGTCGAGATCGCGCATGTCGCCGACGCCCGCCTGGACGGCGACGTCGTGCGGGTGCACGGCCGCTCCGGGGTGCGGGCGGTCGAGCTGGTCGGCGGTCGGCGGATCGAGGCCGACCTGCTGGTCACCGCGACCGGATGGACCGCCCCGACCGCGTTGCTCAACCAGTCCGGTGACCGGCCGGTGTACGCCCCACGCGCCGCGCGGTTCGTCCCGGGCAACGCGCTTCCCGACGAGGTACTGATCACCGGCGGGCTCGCCGGTGACGGCAGCCTGGAGCAGCTCTGCGCGCACGCCGACGCGGTCGGCGCGGAGGCAGCCCGGCGGGCGGCGGTTCGCCGGCGGGCGATGCTCGCCCGAACCCCCACGCGTCCGGGCGGTGCGACGCTGCCGGGGCTCTGGCAGCGCCCCGTACCCATCCCGGAGCTGCCCCTCGACGCCCACCCCGGCCTCTTCCGCGGCCGCACCCACGGCATGGTCGATTTCTCCGAGGACGTGTCCTCCGCCGACATCCATGCCGCGGCCCACGAGGGTTATGACTCGGTTGAGCTGCTCAAGCGCTACACCACGGTCACGATGGGACCGGCCCAGGGCAAGCTGGAGAC
>JBOHEO010000217.1:0-8541 GCA_050701055.1 Pseudonocardia sp.
GTTTCCGGCTGCTCTGACCGCGCGGATCAGGCATGGCGCTTTCCTGGCTGATCACGCACTCCTCGCTCGGCTGACCACGGCATCCTGACGTGCAGGCAAGGCCAAACGCTACCCGCTGCTGACCGGCCGGCCAAGTTGCTGGAAGTTCCCCATGTTGTCGAGACAGTCCCGATAAGAGATCAAGACTGGCGGGGGTGGGATCATCCGAGCAGCGTCGGGATAGTCAACGGCACGGCCTCGGGGCCGGGTTTGACGAACAAGCTGCGCCGAGACTCGATGACCGAAGGCAGCGGGGTTGTTGAGTTGCCCCCAGCAGTGCGGCTGGATCGTTCCCGGTCCCGGTTGCCTACCCATCGGGCGATGGGGGCCGCAGGGGATGTGCACGGGTTCGGGCTTGGCTCAGGAGGCATGGGTACCGGGGCCGTCACCGGCCACCTGCGAGCCGGTGGCCGTACGTCGAGCAGTACTTGCGGGGACACAGACGAGGCCGGAGGTGGTCGTGATGGCGCAAATAAAAAAAGGTGCTCGCCGCATGCAGCTCATACAGCCACCGGGCGACTACCGGAATGGGCCGGTGTACCTGCGAGTGCATCGAGCTCAAGCAGGACGAGCCTGGCCGCGGCCAGGCTACGATAGGGAGATCAATGATTGGCGGCTCGGAGCCGATCCAACGTATGATTACGTGAAGGTTCACAATAGCCACAGTGCGTTTGTGCATTGCAGGTGGTTGCTCCAGGAGGGGGTGGCGCGGGAGGCGTTGAGTGTGGTGCGATCGGGGCTTGCTGATTAACTATAACTACAGCTGGAACTCGCTTCCGCCTCGACGGGCTACCGTTCACTGAGGTAAGGTCGGGCACCGGTGATCAGGTACGAATGTCCACTGTTGATCGGGGCAACCGGATAGGAGGAGACAGGTGATGTCGAGGTCGGTGGGGTCGGGGGACTCGGTGTTCCTGCAGACGAGCACGTTTCCGTTGTGCGACCCGGGCGGGGGTAACCGGCCGGTGGCGAATGTGCCGGGTGTGCTGCGGCCATATGCGGCGATGTTGGGTGTGCGGCCGATCGAGATGGGCAAGCACGACACGACGGGTACGCGGTTCACCAAGACCGAGACGACGACGTACATCGTCGACGGCAAGGAGGAGACCGACAGCGTGCAGACGGTCGAGACCGATACCTGACCGGCGCAGTCGGCGGGCGCGACACAGTAACGAGGGGATGTGATGGCAGAGACAGTGTTGATCGTGAGCGGGCCGGATGATCCGACCGCACGTGCGGTCGCGGATCGCCGAGGCGTTCGCCGACCTGCTCACCGAGGGGATCGCAGCGTGACCGGCCCGGCCCCAGCGGAGTGGCGGAGCCGGGCGCGGGCCCGACCGACGACCTCGACCTGGCCGGACTGATCGCACCCGGCTGGCGGGCCGCGTTCGAGGAGACCCCACGGCACGTGTTCGTGCCCGTCTTCGAAGAACGCGACGGCACCACGATAGACAGCCGGCATTCGACCTGGCTCGACCGCGTCTACACCGACGACACCCTGGTCATCCGCCACGCCGCCGTCCCAGGAGCCGACGGGCTGGCGTGGCCGATCAGTTCCTCCACCATGCCGAGCCTGATGGCCCGGATGCTCGGCCTGCTCGACGTCCACGATGGACACCGGGTTCTGGAGATCGGCACCGGTACCGGATACAACGCCGCCCTGGTGTGCCACCGGCTCGGTGACCAGGACGTGACCAGCATCGACATCGACGCGGAGCTGGTCGCGAACGGCTCGCGAACGGCTCGCGAACGGCTCGCGAACGGCTCGCGAACGGCTCGCGAACGGCTCGCGTCCCTCGGCTACCGGCCGCACCTGTCCACCGGGCACGGCGGTCACGGGGTGCCCGAGCGAGCGCCGTTCGACCGGATCATCGCCACCGCGGCCGTTCCGGCGGTCCCAGCCGCCTGGGTCGAGCAGCTCGCCGACGACGGCCTGATCCTCACCGACCTGCGCGGCGACCTGGCCAGCAGCCTCATCACCCTGCGCAAGACCGCGCCGGACACGGTGACCGGGCGGTTCCTGGCCGTCCCGGGCCATTTCATGTGGTTGCGCGCCGACCCCGGCAACCCGCTGCGCGCCGGCGGCGAGTACCTGACCGAGATCAACGTCGACGATCCCCGGCACCGCGCCACCGATCTCGACCCTGGCCTGCTAGACGACCCGGACCTGCGGTTCCTGCTGCAACGCTTCGCACCTGAGATCGAGCACATCTGGCGGTACGACGACGACTCTGGACACCCCCTCCACGGCACGGTTGAGGTCGCCGCCGGTCCATCGCGAGCGCGGCTGACACTCGCAGCCGACCTGGTGGGGCGTCGGGAGGTCACCGAGACCGGTCCTGACCAGCCCTGGGCACGGGTCGAGTCGATCGTCGCGTTCTGGCAGCGCCTGGACCGGCCCACCCGCCACCGGTTCGGGCTCACCGCGACTGCCGACGGCCAGCACACCCTCTGGCTCGACACCCCCGACAGCCGTCACACCTGGCCACTCGCCACCGGCCGACCACCAGCCCGCACGCGTCTCTGACCCCGCGAGTGGCCAGTCCCATGCCGACGAGGTACGAACCCGTCGCCGGTCCGGAGATCAGGTACTGAACCGATACACCCGCAGGATGTGTGCGACGTGGTTCCACGGCTCCAGCCGGACGTAGTTGTCACGGCCCCAGTTCCAGGTCTCGCCGCTCACCTCATCGCGCACGTCGAACCGGGCGTCCCATTCGAACCCGAGTGCCGGCAGATCGAGCACCAGCGTGCCGTACTGCGCGCCGGTCGGATCCAGCGTGATGACGACGATCACGGTGTCGCCAGTGGTCGGTTCGCTCTTCGAGTAGGCGATGAGCGCATCGTTGTCGACGTGATGAAGGACGATGTTGCGCAGTTGCTGCAATGCGGGATGTGCGCGGCGGATCTCGTTGAGCCGGGTGAGCCAGACCTCCAGGGAGTCGCCGGCGGCGGCCGCGGCGGCGAAGTCACGCGGACGTAGTTCGTACTTCTCGGAGTTGAGGTACTCCTCGCTACCGGGCCGAAGCGGCTCGGACTCGTAGAGCTCGAAACCGGAGTAGACGCCCCAGGACGGTGACATCGTGGCGGCCAGGGCGGCGCGGATGGCGAACATGGCCCGACCGCCCGTCTGCAGCGACTCGTGGAGGATGTCCTGGGTGTTGACGAAGAGGTTGGGCCGGGCCTCGTCGGCGCGTTGGGCGTGCATGAGCGCGAACTCCGCGAGCTCCTGCTTGGCCGTCCGCCAGGTGAAGTACGTGTAGGACTGGGTGAACCCCAACCGGGCCAGCCCGAAGAGCCGCGCCGGGCGGGTGAACGCCTCGGAGAGGAACAACACGTCCGGATGCCGGTCCTTGACCTGCCAGATCAGCCAGTGCCAGAAGTTGGGCGGCTTGGTGTGCGGGTTGTCCACGCGGAAGATCCGCACCCCGTGCTCCACCCAGTGCAACACCACCCGGAGCGACTCGGCGTAGATCCCGGCCGGGTCGTTGTCGAAGTTGATCGGATAGATGTCCTGGTAGCGCTTGGGTGGGTTCTCCGCGTAGGCGATGGTGCCGTCGGGGCGGATGGTGAACCAGTCGGGGTGCTCGGTCACCCAGGGGTGGTCGGGCGCGCATTGCAGCGCGAAGTCGAGCGCGACTTCCAGGCCCAGGTCCTGGGCGCGGGTGACGAAGCCGTCGAAGTCATCAAGGGTGCCGAGCCCGGGGTCGACCGCGTCGTGGCCCCCCTCGGCCGAGCCGATCGCCCACGGCGAGCCGACGTCACCCGGCCCGGCGGTCATCGAATTGTTGGGGCCCTTGCGGTTGATCCTGCCGATCGGGTGGATCGGCGGCAGGTAGACCACGTCGAATCCCATCGCGGCCACCCGGTCCAGCTCCTTGCTCGCCGTGACGAACGAGCCGTACACGGCGCGGCCGGTCTCGTCTCGGCCTCCGGTCGAGCGGGGGAAGAACTCGTACCAGGAACCGTAGAGCGCCCGCGGCCGGTCGACGTAGACCTGCTGCGTGCGGCCGCGAGTGATCAGCTCCCGAACGGGACGCTCGGTCATGATCGTCTCGACGGCGGGGAAGAGCGCGGGGGCGACCCTGGCGCGCAGCGGCAGGCCCGTATCGCGTAGCGCATTGGCGGCGCCGAAGAGGAGGTCGCGGTTCGGACGTTCCACGGGGCGCCGCCCGACCCGCTGCAGCAGTCGCGCGCCGGTCTCGAGGTCGTTGGCGAGCTCCGTCGCGTCCTGGCCTGCGTCGAGCTTGACGGTCACGGCGTGGCGCCAGGTGGCCCACGGGTCGCTCCACGCGTCGACCCGGAAGGTCCACAACCCGGGCTCGTCAGCTGCGACGAGGGCGCGGAACCGGTCGGTGCCGATCTCGGTGGCCGACATCCGCACGTACTGCGCGTCCTGGCTGCCGAGTTTGCCCCACACGACGTTGGCGGCGACGGCGTCGTGGCCCTCGCGCCAGACCGTTGCCCCGATCGGGAGCACCTCGCCGACCACGGCCTTGCTCGGAAGGCGGCCACCGGCAACGGAGGGGCTGATGTCGTCGATCCCGAGCCGACCGATCATCGGTGCACCCCCAAGAAGCACAGCTGTCTGATCTGCTGCTACGGTACGTACCTGCTGCGGCCCCGCCCGGAACGCCCGCGTTCCGTCACACACGATTCACGTGATCGTCATCCAGCCCCGAGAAGCGTGGGCAGGGCTGCGCTCATGCTCCGCCGCCGCCCACTCTCGTCGCAAGAGGTGAGCGCGCTTTGCGGTGGTGATTCAGCGTACCCGCTCGGCGGAGCGAGATCGGGCCGGACCGTCGTCGCCCGCGGCCGACCGGCGGCACAATGGTCCGCTCGGGTACGTGCCGAGCCGTGGGCGGCTTGTCGCCGGTCTGCGGGTCCGACTCCACCTGTTGGAGTGACCACGATCAGGTGGACGGCGGCGGGTCGATGCCGTCGCAGCCGGTAGCGTTCGACGACGTCAACGGTCTAGAGAGGACATGCGGCATGCGCCTTGCGGTCATTCCCGGCGACGGCATCGGACCGGAGGTCATCGACGAGGCGCTGAAGGTCCTCAACGAGGTCTCGCCGGGTGCTCAGACCACGACCTACGACCTCGGTGCCGCGCGCTGGCACTCCACCGGCGAACTACTGCCGGAATCGGTGCTCACCGAGCTGGGTGAGCACGACGCGATCCTGCTCGGGGCGGTCGGCGATCCGTCGGTGCCCAGCGGCATCCTGGAGCGCGGGTTGCTCCTGCGGCTGCGCTTCGAGCTCGACCACCACGTCAACCTGCGGCCTGCTCGCCTGTACCCGGGGGTTCGCGGTCCGCTGTCGGGTAACCCCGAGATCGACATGGTGGTGGTCCGCGAGGGCACCGAAGGCCCGTACGTGGGCACCGGCGGCCTGCTGCGCAAGGACACCCCGAACGAGATCGCCACCGAGGTGAGCGTCAACACCGCGTTCGGCGTGGAGCGGGTGGTCCGGGACGCGTTCACCCGCGCCTCCCGCCGCCCGCGCCGCCACCTCACGCTGGTGCACAAGACCAACGTGCTCACGTTCTCCGGTCGGCTGTGGTCACGGCTGGTGGAGGAGGTGTCGCTGGAGCATCCCGAGGTCAGCGTGGCCTACCAGCACATCGACGCCACCACGATCCACATGGTGACCGACCCGGGCCGCTTCGACGTCATCGTCACCGACAACCTGTTCGGTGACATCCTCACCGATCTGGCCGCCGCCGTCACCGGGGGCATCGGGCTTGCCGCCAGCGGCAACCTCGACGTCAGCCGGCGCAACCCCAGCATGTTCGAGCCGGTGCACGGCAGTGCTCCCGACATCGCCGGGCAGGGCATCGCGGATCCCACGGCCGCCGTCCTCTCGGTCGCGCTGCTGCTGGATCACCTGGGCAACCCGGAGGCGGCCCGGCGCATCGAGGCGGCCGTGGCGTTCGACCTGGCTACCCGCGATCACGGCGCAACGGGCCACACCCAGTCGATCGGCGACCGCCTGGCAGCCCTGGTGAGCCGCCAGGCAGTACCCTCCTGACCGGCACGCAATAAGACCGGCACGCAACGAACAGCACTTTCGTCCATTAGCTCTGAACGAAAGTGCCGTTCGTTGCGAGTGGGGCGGGGTCAGGCCGACGTCCGGGGAGTGGGGCGGGGTCAGGCCGACGTTCGGGGGATGGGTCACCCGGCCGATGCCGTTGGACAATCCCGCGTACCCGTGCCACACTCTGGCCGTGCCCCACCTCTCTGTGATGATTATTGACGAGTGCGTCGGCTAACAGCTCAGCAGCCGACGCGCAGACCTCTCGCACCCGCGAGGGGTCTTTTTTGTTGCCCTCCCACGCCCCGAAACCGCAGGAGCCCCCCGAATGTCCCGTACCGAACCGGCCGGAACCCCGCTCGGCGACGCATTCCACGTCTACGACACGACGCTGCGCGACGGCGCCCAACGCGAGGGCATCAGCTACTCGGTCACCGACAAGCTCGCCGTCGCCCACCATCTCGACGCGCTCGGCGTCGGTTACATCGAGGGTGGCTGGCCGGGCGCGATGCCCAAGGACACCGAGTTCTTCGCCCGCGCCGCGGCCGGTGAGCTGGAGCTGCGCCATGCCGCGCTGGTGGCGTTCGGGTCAACCCGGCGGGCGGGGCTCGCGGCGGCCGACGACCCGCAGGTTCGCGCCCTGCTCGACTCCCGCGCGCCGGTCGTCACGCTGGTGGCCAAGTCCGATCGCCGCCACATCGAACGGGCGCTGCGGACCGACGTCGCCGAGAACTGCGCGATGGTCGCCGACACCGTTGCGGTGCTGCGTGCCGAGGGTCGACGGGTCTTCCTCGACGCCGAGCACTTCTTCGACGGCTACGCCTTCGACCCCGACACCGCGCTGCGCGTGCTCGAGGCGGCCGTCACCGCGGGCGCCGACGTCGCGGTGTTGTGCGACACCAACGGCGCCATGCTGCCGTTGGGCATCGCCGAGGTGGTGACGGAGGTGCTCAGCCGTACCGGCTTCCGCCTCGGCATCCACTGCCAGGACGACACCGGCTGCGCGGTGGCCAACTCGGTCGCCGCCGTCCAGGCCGGCGCGACGCACGTGCAGTGCACCGCGAACGGCTACGGGGAGCGGGCCGGCAACGCCGACCTGTTCGCCGTCGTCGGGAACCTGGTGACCAAGCTCGACATGCCCGTCCTTCCGCCGGGCGCGTTCGTCGAGATGACCCGGACCTCGCACGCGTTGGCGGAGATCGCCAACATTGCCCCCGACACCCACCAGGCCTACGTCGGGGCCGCGGCGTTCGCCCACAAGGCGGGCCTGCACGCGAGTGCGATCAAGGTTGACCCGGAGCTGTACAACCACATGGATCCCGTGGTCGTCGGCAACGGGCAGCGGATCCTGGTCACCGAGATGGCCGGCCGGGCCAGCGTCGAGCTCAAGGGTGTGGAGCTCGGCCTGGACCTGGCCGGCCACCCCGGCGCGGTCTCCTCGGTCGTGGCCACGGTCAAGGCGCGCGAGGCGCAGGGTTGGTCGTTCGAGGCGGCCGACGCGTCGCTGGAGCTGCTGATGCGCACCGCGCTCGGGAACGAAGCCCTCGCACCGTTCCGGCTGGAGTCCTACCGGGTGATCACCGAGCACCGCGCGGACGGCGCCGTGGTCGCCGAGGCCACGGTCAAGGTCGTGGTCGACGGGCAGCGACTGATCGCCACACAGGAGGGCAACGGCCCGGTCAACGCGCTCGATGCGGCGCTGCGGGCCGCGCTGGCGCCGTCGTGCCCGTGGTTGGAGCGGGTGGAGCTGTCGGACTACAAGGTGCGCATCCTCACCCCCGGCGCCGCGCAAGCCGCCGAGGGCCACGGCACCGACGCCGTCACGCGCGTGCTCGTGGGGTCGACCGACCACACGGGCTCGTGGACGACCGTCGGGGTGCACGGCAACGTCGTGGAGGCGTCGTGGCTGGCGCTGGTCGACGCGCTGACCTTTGCCGCCCTGCAGGGCCGCCCGGTACTGGCGTCGGTGCCGGCCGCGGCGAACGGCACGTTCGCGCAAACCTGAGCTGCGAGCGGCACGTTCGCACGCACCTAGCGTGCGAACGGCACTGTCGCGCCATCGTCAACGCTCGGTGACGTGCCGGCGGGTGGGACGGGCTGGGGTGGGCGGCGGGCCCATGCCGGGGCGTGCTCAGGCAGCGGACCGATCGCCACCACGCGTGCTGGGATGGCTTGCAGCCGTGAAAAGCGCTGGATGAGCCGCACCGGCCGCGGCAAGTCGCCGGTTGCCTCCGGCGCCGGTCCACCACCGGAGAAGCCGCTGGGTGTCGTCGAGCTACGGACCGTTCGCTCGGGCCCGCTCCCCGGCGCCGGCGCCCCGGCCAGCGCCTTACCGAGGATCGCTCGATGCGCGAGCCGCTGCGCGGCCTGGATCAGCGCCGTCGGCCCCCACCGTCGCACCTGGACGCGGCGCAGCGTCGCCGGCGGCACGTGGCCGCTGGCCCGCAGCGCCGGGGCCAGCAGCCGAGC
>JBOHEO010000218.1:0-8533 GCA_050701055.1 Pseudonocardia sp.
GTCACCTGGTGCGGGTGTGCGCGATGGTCACCCCACCCGGACAACGCTGCCTGGCGTGCGAGGAACTGCTGACGACGCCACCACCGCCGAAGCAGCGTTGGTGGACCGCAACACTGCGCTCCGTACCGTGGCCAACGGTCGAGCTCCCTCTCCCGAATGCAGGCCAAGATTCTCGCGAACGCACGTCTACGCATGGCCGATCATGCGTCAGCGTGCGTTCGCGGCGATCAGGAGTTCCTGATCTCAGGATCACGACGCGCCGAGGCTGGGCCAACCCCGGTTTCAAGATGCTCTCCAAAGGGTCGCGCGTAGCTGGGTGATCCGGGTGGTGAGCGTGCGAGTGCGGCGTCGACGGTGAACGGAGCCCATTCGCACAGCTGCGCCGGATCGGTCAGGGCGCCCCAGACCTTCCCCGGAGGATGTCGAAGGGTGCGAACGAAGACCAGGGTCGGGCGGCCCTCGCCGCCGTGACACCGGACGTCAGCGGTGCGCCGGGTTCGAAGTCGGACCGCGTCATCGTTCCTCCTGGCTGTCGAGGTGACGCTCAAGGGCGTCGAGGTGGGTGGTCCAGAGGTGGCGGTAGCGCGCGAGCCATCGGTCGACGCCCGCGAGCGGCTCGGTCTCGAGCCGGTAGATCCGGCGCTGCTGCGCGGTGCGGCGCGAGACAAAGCCTGCTTCCCGAAGCACCTTGAGGTGCTTGGAGATCGTGGGCTGGCTGACCGCGAGTGCCGCAACGAGCTCGCCGACGCTGCTGTCGGACTCGCGGAGCTCGTCGAGGATCCGCCGGCGGTTGGGCTCGGCCAGCACTACGAAGGCATCGGCGGGCATGCTTCCACCATGCCTCACAGCGCATATACGCGTCAAGGAACGTAACTCTGGGTTGTTGTACCGGGCATGGTGGGCAGGCCTTGTCACCCGGACGGGCTTCATTTAGGCTCACCTGACTTCATGGAGGCTTGGCTTATCGAGGAGGTGACGAGTGGGCTACTCCGTCGTCGATGCGCGACCCCGTCCCGGACGGGTCCCGTCGAGCTCCCGTCGCCGAGTCCTACCGCTGCTCGCCGTCGCCGGGTTGCTGCTCGCCGGCTGCTCCACGGCCGCAGATGCCCCGACCGGCCCCGACACGGCCGACCGGCTCACCATCGCGATCCAGGAGGACCGCGGCCCGATCAACCTGTTCACCGGGGTGTCCGAGCCGCTCGCCGAGCTGGTCTACGACAAGCTCGTGGCGCCTTCGCCCTACGTCGACGAGCCGAAGCCCTGGCTGGCCACCGCCGTCCGGGCGATCGACCCGATCACCTGGGAGGTCAGCCTGCGCCAGGACATCACCTGGCACGACGGCACCCGGTTCGGCGTCGAGGACGTGGTGTTCACCTTCCAGTACATGAAAGATGCCCCGACCGGCCGCTGGACCCACCACGTCAGCGACATCCCGACGATCAGCTCCACGACCGCGGTCGGCGCCGACACCGTGCGCTTCACCTGCGCGTTCGCCTGCCCGGAGCTCGGCACGGTGACCCTGGCCGACCTGCCGATCATCCCGAAGCACCTCTGGTCGGCGGTGCCACCCGCCGAGGCGAAGCAGGTCACCACGCTGCCGATCGGGACCGGGCCCTACCGGCTGATGAGCTACGACGCCACCAGCGGGTACCGGTTCGAGGCCAACCCGACCTACTTCGGCGGCGTGCCGCGGGTCCGGGAGCTGGTGGTACCGGTGATCGAGGACCCGTCGGCGACGTTCACCGCCCTGCGCTCGGGGCAGATCGACGCTACCTTCCGCCCGCTGTCTCCCGAGCTGATCGACCAGTTCAGCGGTACCGACGGGATCCAGGTGATCAAGACCGGGGCCTACCGCTTCCCGGAGCTGCGGATGAACTTCGAACGGGCCCCGTTCGACCACCCCGACTTCCGACGGGCGATCACCCGCGCGGTCGACAAGGACCAGCTGCTGGCCGTCGTCGGGCTGGGCAAGGGCCGGGCGGCCGTCGAGGGCTACCCGCACCCCGACTCGCCGCACACCGCGATGGGGCTGTCCACCCCGTACGACGCCACCGAGGCCCAGGCCCTGCTCGACGGGCTCGGCCTGCGCGACACCGACGGCGACGGCGTGCGCGACGGCCCAGCCGGCCCGCTGAACTACCAGATCCTGGTCAACGGCGCGTTCCCGACCGACGTCCGGGCGGCCGAGCTGGTGGCCGAGGATCTCGGCGAGGTCGGCATCGGTGCCACCGTGACCGGGGTCGACGCCGGCACCCTGGCCGACCGCAACGCCAAGCGGGAGTTCGACCTGCAGGTCGGCACGATCACCGCGCACGGCGTCGCCGACCCCGACCAGTTCGTCATGTCCCACCGCTCCGGCTACCTGTGGAAGGCCCCCGCGATTGCCTACCCGGAGTGGGATGCATTGTTCGAGCGGTGGAAGGCGGCGACGACCAACGAGGCTCGCCGGGATGTGTCGCACGAGATGCAGATGCTGTTCAACCGCCAGCCCACCTCGGTGCCGCTCTACTACCCCGACGAATATTACGCCGTCCGGCCGGGCAGCTTGACCGGCTGGATGGAGTCGCCCGGTTTCGGCGTGGTGCACAAGTGGTCGCTGCTGCCGGCGCAGGTCAGCCGGGACGCCAACGCCGTCGTCGTGGCGCGATGATCAAGGGCTCCGGGAACCTGCGATGACGCGACTGCGCGCGCTCGCGTCGCGCGTCGGGCAGTACGCGCTCGTGCTGTGGGTCGCGGCGACGCTCAACTTCGCGTTGCCGCACCTGGCGCCCGGCGACCCGGTGACCTACCTCTATGCCGGGCCGCTGCAGGGGCTCTCCGCCGAGCAGATCAGCGGGATCCGCGACAGCTACGGGCTCAACCAGTCGATCCTCGAGCAGTACGGGTCGTTCTGGGCCGGGCTGGTCCACGGCGACCTGGGGCTGTCGGTGCTTTACAACCGGCCTGTCACCGAGGTATTGCTCGAACGGGTGCCGTGGACGCTGGCGCTGGTCGGTCTCAGCACGGTGTTCGCCGTGCTGATCGGGGTGTCGTTCGCGGCCTGGGCAGCGTGGCGACGCGGCAGTGGTGGAGACCGGAGGACGGTCGCCGGGGTGCTCGCGCTGGACTCGATGCCCAGCTTCTGGATCGGGATGATCCTGATCGCCGTGTTCGCGGTGCAGCTGGGCTGGTTCCCGTCCTACGGTGCGGTGACGATCACCGGCGAGGGCCTGGTCTGGTTCGGTGAGGTACTGACCCGGCTCACGCTGCCGGTGGCGACGCTGACGCTGGCCACGGTGGGGGGATTCTTCCTGCTGGCGCGGGGATCGATGGTGGCCGTCCTGGAGGAGCCGTTCATTCGGCTGGCGAGAGCCAAGGGGATCAGCGAGCGACGGGTGGCCCTGCACCACGGGCTGCGCAACGCGCTGCTGCCGGTCTACACCAACCTGACCATCGAGTTGGGCGTGATGCTGTCCGGTTCGGTCGTGGTGGAGGCCGTGTTCGCCTATCCCGGACTGGGGCAGCTGATCTACGAGGCCGTCACGGCGCGTGACTACCCCCTGCTCCAGGGCGCCCTGTTGCTCGTCACGCTCGGGGTCATCTCAGCGAACCTGCTGGCCGACCTGACGTATCCGCTGCTCGACCCGCGCGTGCGTCGGGCAGCACCGGCCCCGACGCCGGCCGACGCCGACGCGGTGGTCGGGTGAACCGGGCACGTTCGGCAGCCGTCCGGTCGGGCCGGCGCCGGCTGGGTCCGTTCCGGGCCGGGGTCGTGCTGATCGCCGCGATCGCCGTGATCGCGCTGGCCGCGCCACTGCTCGCGCCCTACGACCCGGATGCCCGCAGCGGTGCACCGTTCGGTCGTCCGTCGGCGGCGCACCTGCTCGGCACCAACGACGTCGGACAGGACCTGCTCGCCGAGCTGATTTACGGCGCCCGGATCTCGCTGCTGGTCGGCGTCGTCGCCGCCCTCGCGGCCACCGTGATCGGTTCCTCGGTGGGTCTGCTCGCCGGATACACCCGGGGGTGGGTGGACAGCGCGCTGATGCGGTTCGCCGACGTGATCCTGGCACTGCCCGTGGTGCCGCTGACCATCGTGATCGGGGTGTTCGCCGGGCCGGGCCTGCTCACCCAGATCGTCGTGATCAGCTCGGTGATCTGGGCCAGGGTGGCCCGCGAGCTGCGCGCCCAGGTGCTCTCGCTGCGCGAGCGCGACGACATCCAGGCGCTGCGCGCGATGGGTGCCGGGCCGGGGTACGTGCTGCCGCGCCACGTCCTGCCGGCGGTGGCGCCGCTGGTGGCGCCGCAGTTCATCCTGGCCACGAAGATCGCGATCACGCTGGAGGCGTCACTGGCGTTCCTCGGGCTCGGCGACGTGACGGCCAAGAGCTGGGGCACCATGCTGTCGCTGGCCCACGCCCGCAGCGCGTTCCTCACCGACGCCTGGGTGTGGTGGGTGCTCCCGCCCGGGCTGGCCATCGCCGCCATCGTGCTGGCGTTCGCGCTGATCGGATACGGGCTGGAGGAACGGGCCCGTCCGGTCCTGCGTGACCGGGTGCGAGATCGCGTCCCCGGCGGCACCCGCCGGCAGGCGAAGTCGCGCCGTGCGCGGCCAGCGGTGCCAGGGCATTCGCCTCCGCGCGTGGGTGGCGGGTCGGCGGGAGCCGTGGGTGGCGGGTCGGCGGGAGTGGAGAATGCGTTGCCGGTGCCGTTGCTGATCGACGGTCTCGGCGTGCGCTACGGCGACCGGGGCGTGGTGGAGAATGTCACGCTCTGCGTCGCGGCCGGTGAGACGGTGGGGCTGGTCGGCGAGTCGGGCAGCGGCAAGTCCACCGTCGCCGCGGCCGCGGCCACGCTGTTGCCGGGTGCCGCGCGGATCACCGCGGGCCGGATCCTGATCGACGGGCGCGACCTCGCCGAGCTCGACCCGGAGCAGGTGCGCCGGTTGCGCGGGAGCCGGGTGGCCCTCATCCCGCAGGAGGCGATGAGCGCGCTCAACCCGGTGCACTCGGTGCGGGCCCAGATCATCGAGGCGATCACCGCCCATCGCCGGGTCTCCCGGGTCGCCGCCCGGGCCCGGGCGGACGAGCTGCTCGCCGACGTCGGACTCGACCCGTCCCGGGGTGGCGACCATCCGCACCAGCTCTCCGGCGGGATGCGGCAGCGGGTGGTGATCGCGATCGCGCTGGCCGGCGATCCGGCCGTGGTGATCGCCGACGAGCCGACCAGCGGACTCGACGTCCTGGTCCAGGACGAGGTGCTCGAGCTGCTGGACGAGCTGCGCCGCCGCCGCGACCTCGCGCTGCTGGTCATCTCCCACGACCTGCCCGTGGTGGCCCGGATCGCGGATCGGATCGGCGTGCTGCACGCCGGGAACCTCGTGGAGATCGGGCCCGCGCAGCAGGTGCTGTGCGCGCCCGAGCATCCCTACACCCGGACGCTGGTCGACGCGGTGGCCCGATTGCCCGAGCCGGTGCCGTCGTGACAGTCGTGACGCCGTTGCTGTCCGTGCGGGAGCTCACCGTGAGCTTCCGGGGCGCAGGTGGGGGCCGGTGCGCCGGCGTCGACGGCGTCGACCTGGACATTGCGGCCGGTGAGACGGTCGGCCTGGTGGGTGGGTCGGGCGCCGGCAAGTCGACGGTGGCCCGGGCGATCGCCGGTCTGGTGGTGCCGGACCACGGCAGCATCGTGCTGGACGGGAACGACCTGGCCGCGGCGAGCACCCGCACCGCGCGACGGCTGCGCCGGGGGATGCACCTGGTGTTCCAGGACCCGTACGCGGCGCTGCCGCCGTCCGCGACCGTCGCCAGGATCGTCGCCGAGCCGATGGTGATCCAGCGGATGCTCCCCGACCGGGATGAACGGGATGCCCGGGTCGTCGAGGCACTCGCCGCGGTGCGGCTGGCCCCTCGCTACCTCACCCGCTATGCCCACCAGCTCTCCGGCGGGGAGCGCCAGCGCGTGGCGCTGGCCCGCGCGCTGGTCACCCACCCGCGGCTGATCCTGGCCGACGAGCCGACCCAGATGCTGGACGCGTCGCTGCGGGCCGGCATCGTCGACCTGCTCGCCGAGCTGGCGGCCGCGCACGGCCTGGCCGTGCTGCACATCACCCACGATCTCGCGTTGGCCGGGCGGTCCTGTGATCGGCTGGTGGTATTGCGCTCCGGCCGGGTCGTCGAGCAAGGTCGCACCGAGGAGCTGCTGTCCCGACCGCTGCACCCCTACACCGCCGCTCTGCTCGCCGCCGCCCGGCGGCTGCACGTCAGGAGGAACCCGTGACGGCTGCTGGACCCATCGCCCTGCTCGATATGGACATCCGATCCCCCGAACGGTCCGAGCGCGGCGAGCGGATCGACTGCTACGCCCTGCCCGACACCGACCTGGGCCGCTACCCGCTGGTCGTCGTGCCCGGCGTGATCGACCAGGAGTTCCTCGCCCGGCACCGCGACGTGATCCGGCGCTACCTCGACGGCGGGGGAGTGCTGCTCTTCGGTGGCCAGCTGCACCGCGACTGGCTGCCCGGGGCGTCCCGGTTCGTGCCGCTGGCGCGGCCGTCGCTACCGGCCTACCGGGTGGCCGAGATCGCCCCGCACCCGATCTTCGACGGCGTGCAGCCGGACGACCTGACGTTCCGCCGCGGCGTCGCCGGGTTCTTCGCCCGCGGGCACCACCCACCGCCCCCGGGTGCGGAGGTGCTGGTGCGGCTCGCCGGCGGCGAGCCCACGACCTACATCGATCGGGTCTCCTCCGCGGGCACCATCGTCGTGCACGCCAACGGCGACCTGCTCGGTTACGACGGCCTGCCCGACAGCACCGCCGGCCGGCTCTCCGGCCAGTTCCTCGACTGGGCCCTCGCCGAGTCCACCGCCCGCCGCGCCGCGAGTCGCGCATTCGAGCACGGCGAGTCGCGCATTCCAGCACGGCGAGTTCATCAATCCGACACGGAGACCGGGGTCTCGGATCGGCCGGCAGTCCCGGCCTGGGACGAGCCGGGCGGTATCGGGCCGGCGGGCGGTATCGGGCCGGTGGGAGGCGGCCTGGCGGCGGTGTACGGGGGATCGGCTCCCCACCACCGCGCCCTCACCACTCCCAAGTACGCCCGGCACCTCACCGGGGGCCTGCGCTACCTGCCCGAGCTCGCCGACACCGACCTGACCGGCCTCGACGGGCTGATCATCCCCGAACGCCTGCACTTCGGCCTGCTCACGCGTGCGGCGGACCGGGTTCTGGAGCTGCTCGACGCCGGCGGCACCGTGTTCGCGTTCGCCGGCGGCGAGCCCGTGCCCGACTTCCTCCCCGGTGTGCGCTGCGAGCCTCGGCCGACGAACTACTGGTGGTGGCTCGAACCGGGAGCTGATCTCGGGCTGCACTCCCCGTCACCCGAGCACGCGCTGTTCGACCACCTGACGCTGCGGGACTGCACCTGGCACTTCCACGGCGTGCTCGACCCACCCGACGGCGCGGAGGTGCTCGTCGCGCTGCCCAGCGGGGAGGCGCTGCTCTACGTCGACCGGGTGAGCACGCCGGGCACCCTCGTGGTGGCGACCTTGGACCCGATGAGCCATTACGGCAGCCACTTCATGCCCGCGACCGAACGCTTCCTCGACGGGTTCCTGCCCTGGGCGGCCCAGGCGACGGCCCGGAGCTCGCGATGACCGGGGCGTCGGTCGAGGTCGTCGACCAGGGCCGGAGCCTGCATTTCGGTTTCGACGACCTCATGCGCTACCACGGCCCCGCGTTCCCCGGCGGCGTCGCGCACGGGTTCGTGGTGATGCAGCTCGCGCTGCCGCTGTTGGATCCCGACGGCCCACCGGAGCGCCGCGAGATCCGGCTGGACACCGCGTTCCCCGGACCGGGCGCCCGCGACGGGATCGAGCTGGTCACCCGCGCCGTGACCGAGGATCGCTATGTCGTCGACCCCGCGCTCGGCCGGCCCGACCGGGGTACGACCCTGGAGCGCTACGTGTTCCGGTTCAGCTACCGGGATCGGGTGGTGCGGCTGGAGATCCGTGCGGGTTTCGTCACCGACGAGTTCATCGCCCTGTCGCGCAGGCCCGGCCGGACCGCCGAGGAGGAGGCCCACCTGACCGTGCTCAAGCGGGAGATGGCGGATCGGCTGCTGGGTGTGCCGGCCGAGGAGGTGTACGACGTGGTCGGCGGATGAGTGTCACCAGAGGACGTTCAGCTTCGCCCGATCCGCGGCGTGGGCGTGGATCAGCCCGTCCTTCGTCACCAGCGGAACTCGCAGGGCCTGCGCGGTGTCACGATGAACCGTCCCGTGTCGCCGTCGGAGCGCCGTACTCTGCGGCTGGCTCCACGGCCCCATTCATCGGATCACCCGAGTGGCCCAGAGGTGTTGTGGAGCTGCTGTCAAGTGACCGCGGGAAGCAGCCGGCGCGCGGCCACTGCGAACTGTCGGGCCGGGGGATAGCGCTGGTGTCCCAGCCGATCGATCGTGCCCTTCAGATCGGTGACACCCCGACGGGAGCCGCCCACGGCGACGACGAGCTGGAGGGCGTCCCGGGTCACCACGATGGCTTCGTCCAGTCGGCCG
>JBOHEO010000219.1:0-8510 GCA_050701055.1 Pseudonocardia sp.
CAGTTTGCGCGGATGTTGGACGAGGATCTGCCGGCGAAGTCAATCATGGTGGCACTGAAATTGAGCCGGTCGACCTTCTTTGAATGGAGGCGGGCGTATCAGACGCGGGGACTGGAAGGGTTGAAGGTGCGCCCGCTCCCCGGCGGTAAGCCGAAGTTGACCGACCAGCAGACGAGCCAGTTGCGTGGGTGGATGGTCGGCCGGGACCCGCGGCAGTTTCAGTTCGACTTCGCCTTGTGGACACGCACGATCGTCAGGGATCTGATACGGCAGAAGTTCGGCGTCGAGATGACTCCGCAGGGCATCGGGAAGCTGCTCCACCGAATCGGACTCTCGCCGCAGCGACCCCTCTATCGCGCTTATCAACAGGACCCCGAAGCGGTCCGTCGGTGGAAGGAGGAGGAATTCCCGCTGATCCGGGCGCAGGCCCGCGAGGAGGGTGCTGAGGTGTACTTCGGCGACGAGTCGGGGGTGCGTACCGACCACCACTCCGGCACCACCTGGGCGCCAGTCGGGCAAACCCCGGTGGTGGAGGTAACAGGGGAGCGAAATGGCGTCAACATGATCTCGGCGGTCTCCCCGAACGGGACTCTGAAGTTCGACGTATTCTTTGGCGGCTGCAACTCCGCCGTGGTCGTGGAGTTCCTGAAGAAGCTCATGCACGACGCCCCAGGCCCGGTGTACTTGATCCTCGACAACCTGTCCGCGCATAAGACGAACATCGTCAAGGACTACGTCGACTCCCTCGGTGGCCGACTGAAGCTGTTCTTCCTGCCCACCTACTCACCCGAACTCAATCCCGACGAGTGGGTATGGAAGAACGTCAAGCACGACCACATCAAACGCACCGGCATCCAGCGCGGGTCCGAACTATTCGGAATTGCCACTCGGGCATTGGAGCGCCTTCAACGCCTCCCAGAGGTCGTCCGAGGATTCTTCCGCGATCCCTCACTGGCCTACATCGCAATATAAAAGTCCGCTAGCTCGGTTTCTCATTGGGGTACGCCTCGATTGATGGTCAGGGTGAGTTGGCGACGCCGTCCGACGCGTAGGAACATCCGCTGCAGCTCGTGCAACTGGCGCCCGGGCCCGGTCACGACCGGCTCGGGTGTGCGGCGTCGAGGCTGGTGATCAGCCTGGTCAGCATCTCGCGGGTGGCTGCGAGGTAGCTGTTCTCGCTGGTCAACACGCGCCGGAACGCTTCCAGCTCCTCGTCGGAGATCGAGTTGGTGAAGGTCCGGATCTCGGTCAGGTCGAGGCGCCGGTTGAGCTCGTGCACGCCGTCGCGCCAGCGGTGCAGCAGGCCGAAGAGCTCCGCGTCGCGCTGCCGGGCCAGCGCCCCGGAGACCAGGGCGAGGTCGACGGCTGAGACCACCAGCCGCGGGTAGACCTGGCGGCGACGGGCCTGGCTGTCCGCGAACCGTGGGTCGGCGAGCAGCCGCGTGTTCTCCTGCAGTTCGTCCGCGACGGCCTGCAACACCTGGCTACGGCGTTCGGCCTCGGCGGTCAGCCGTTCGAGGAGGATCCCGGTGAGCCCGGCCACGAGCGTGAACGTGTTGACCGCGGGTTCCCAGCGACTGTTGTCCGGCGACACGAACCAGGCGATACCGAGGACGAGGGCGGTGCCGAGCAGGCCGTACGTCGTCAGGGTGACGATCGTCCGCCACTGCGCCGCGCCCACACCGATCCGGAACAAGCTAACGCGTCCACATGTCGTCGGCGACCGTGGATTTCACTCCCTCAGCATTCCGCGGGGCGAGCAACAGCAGTTCGAGGCCGAACGGGCCCGGGCGCCTGCTCTGCAGGAACTGCGACCGCGCGCTCTCGATCACATCCAGCTGGCAGGCGTCCGACAGGTTCTTCAGCCGCACCTCGGAGTACTTCCGGGTGGTGTACAGCCGGATGGTGTCCCCGACCGGCAGGACGACCTCGGTGTGGTCGACCAGTCCCATCCGGATCTCCTTCCCGGTGTCGTTCTGAAACATGATCTTGACGAGCAGCGCCTCATCGTCCTGAATGAACCCGCGGAACTTCAGCTGCGCGTTGTCGATCCTCAGGTCGGTGTTGTAGCGCAGGGTGCTGGTGACGAACTCGGCGAACGCCCGGGTCTGGTGGTACTCGTCGGCGGCGGCAATCGCGGCCTCCTGGTCGATCCGGGTGGTGGTCGCAACTTCCAACAACAGCCGGTCCTGCGGCCGCAGCACCTGGCTGATCGTGGCCAGCGCGTCGAGGTCGCTCTCGAAGTTGGCCAGGGTGTTGCCGGTCAGCGTGTAGAGGATCGGGTCGCCGCCGACGATCCGGGTCAGCAGCTGGCCGATCTCCTCCATGTTGACCGAGATCGAGAAGTCGATCTGGATCGGCAGCACCCGCGACATCGGGAACCTCAGGTCCCGCACCGACACCTGGGTGCCGAGCCGCAACATCTCCGAGCTCATGTCGACCGGTATGTGGAACAGCTCGGGATGGCCGGGGCACAGATCCTTCAGGATGGTGCGGTCCTTCAATCCGGTGCCGACGCCGAGGCTGACGAAATGGAACCCTCCCCTGTCGATGTGCGGCCGGATCGCGCTCCAGTGCCGCACGAAGGTTTCCGAACCGACCTTCATCACCATATAGAGCGGATCGCTGCATGCGTTCGCCCAGGCGATCGTCGGGCCGATGCCCCAGTACGAGAATCCGGACGTCACCAGCTTGCCGTCACCGGTCTCGGAGAACGGCCCGCGCAGGTCTGCGGTGAGGGTGGCGAGCTTGTCGGTCTGGTCCTCCCCGACCAGCAGGAGCGACCACGCGAAGTCGTGGTCGGCCAGCGCGTTCTCGAGTTTCCTGATCACCGGAGCCGGCTCGCCCACCCTCGTACCTCCCATCTGTTGGTACCAGGCTAACGGTCCGGCACCGAAGGGCCAGTGATCTCGACCCGGGCAGCCCCGTCCAATTTCCGCCAGCACGCACCTGGACGTGGCGCGAAGGTGGAGGCATGAGTACCCGCCCGACGTTCAACACCCTCGACTGGGCCGCTGTCGAGCACCACCTCGATGCGGACGGCTTCGCGATGACCCCACCGCTGCTCTCCCCCGAGCAGTGCGCGGAGCTGGTCGCCATGGTCGACGACGACGCCCGCTTCCGGAGCACCGTCGTGATGGCCCGGCACGCGTTCGGCGAGGGCAGCTACCGGTACTTCGCCGACCCGCTGCCCCCGCTGGTCCACGCCCTGCGTTCGCAGCTCTACCCGCCGATCGCCGCGATCGCGAACCGGTGGGCGCAGCGGCTCGGCGAGCGCCCGTTCCCCGACACGCTCGACGCCCTGCTCGACGAGTGCGCGGGAGTCGGCCAGCACAAGCCCACGCCGCTGGTCCTGCGCTACGGCCCCGGTGGTTACAACTGCCTGCACCAGGACGTGTACGGCGGCCTGACGTTCCCGCTCCAGTTCCGACACCACCGCTACCACCGCGTCCAGACGCGCCACGGCGTCAGTGCCGTGCACAGCGGGGACCGGCACGTGCTGGGCGTCATCTTCCACAACGCCCGTTGACCCGGCGCCGCCTGAGTTCGTCGGGGTCCGGATCACGCCGCCAGCTCCATGATCATTGAACGGGTACGGGGAGCCGCATCCCGCGCGGCTCCCCGTACCGAAACGCTGATCTTGGCAGGTCCCCGTGGCTCCGGTGGTGCCGTGATCATCAACTGGGAACCCGGAACCGCGCTCAGCACGGCTGGCGGTACCCAAGCATCGATCAAGCGCTCGGCACCTTCCGCCCACCGGATCCCGCACCACCTCCCCCGTGTCCTCGACCGGACAGAACCCCCGAAGAGCTTCCGCGGCGCCGCACCAGCTCCAGCACCTAACTCCAGCGCAGTGCAGCCGACCGGGGCGGCCTGCATCCGCCCTGGGCGGCCTCGCCGTCCCCGCACCGGTCAGCCTGGTCAACGCGGTGTTCGGCAGCTGGCTGGCCGCCCCCAGCCGGCTCGGTGAGGTGTTCGTCACCTGCACCGGCGACGGCGTGACGTTCGTCCGGTCGGCGGAGTCCGTGCGCGGCGACCCGCACACGTTCGCCGAGGCCTACCGCGACCGGTTCGGCCGGCCGCTGCGTCCCGCCGACCGGCCGCCCGCCGGGCTGCTGCCCGCCCTGTGCGGTCACCCGGCGGCGTCTCCGCGGCTGGATCTGCGTGGCCTGTCGGACTTCGAGCGCGCCGTGCTCGAAGCGACGGGCCGCGTCCCGGCCGGGCAGACCCGCCCCTACGGCTGGATCGCCCGCGAGGCAGGCTCCCCACGCGCGGTGCGGGCGGTCGGATCGGTGCTGGCCCGCAACCCGATGCCACTGCTGGTCCCCTGCCACCGTGTCGTGCGCGCTGACGGTCGGCTCGGCGACTACATCTTCGGTCCCGCGCACCAGGAGGAGCTGTTGCGCACGGAGGAGGTGAACGTCGACGAGGTTGCGGCGTTCGCCCAGCAGGGTGTGCACTTCCTCGGTAGTGACACCACCGGTGTGGTGTGCTTCCCGACCTGCCACAACGCGCGTCGGATCACCGACGCGCACCGGCGCGGGTTCCGGACGATCGGCGCCGCGGTTGCGGCCGGGTACCGGCCGTGCCGGCACTGCCGACCGGCGCCGGTGGAGGTGGAAGTCGTCGCGGAAACGAAACAAGGAGGCCGAATGATCGAGCTGATCCCGCGGGAACGCCGCACCCTCGCCCCGGGCGCGGTGCACGTCCCGGCCTGGCTCACCGTCGATCAACAACGCGACCTCGTGACGGCCTGCCGCGGATGGGCCGCCGAGGGCCCGGGCATCCGGGCGGCGGCGCTGCCGAACGGCGCGCGGATGTCCGTGCACACCGTCTGCCTCGGATGGCACTGGTATCCTTACCGGTACTCCCGCACCCGCGACGACCAGGACGGCTCGCCCGTCACCCCGTTTCCGGAGTGGCTCGCCGACCTCGGCCGGGCCGCCCTGGCCGAGGCCTACGAAGATCCGGATCGAGCCCGCCGCTACCGGCCCGACATCGCCTTGATCAACCACTACGACGACGGCGCCCGAATGGGCCTGCACCGCGACAGCGACGAGGACGTCCTCGAGCCGGTCGTGTCGCTGAGCATCGGTGCAGCGTGCGTGTTCCGGCTCGGGAACACCGCGAACCGCGGCAGGCCCTGGACCGATGTGGAGCTGCACTCCGGCGACCTGCTCGTCTTCGGCGACGAGAGCAGGCTGGCCTACCACGGGGTGCCGAAGCTGCTGCCGGCCGTCGATGCGCCGGACACCGGTCTTGCAAGCGGCCGGCTGAACATCACCCTGCGCGTGTCTGGTCGGGGCTCGGCGGGGCGGGGCGAATCGGAGCCAGATGCAACCGGATCGTGACGACCTGCGCGCGTGGCCGCCCGGCACTGACAGATCCTCGCCGAGCTTCGGCAGGTCGGCCATGGCTCAACCACCACCTACGGCCCACGGCGGGACCTCGTCGACGCCGCGGGCCGTGGCAAGGTCGAGCTCGTCGGCCTGGACCGGCTCTACCACGGCGAGTAGCCACCGTGCTCTGTTCAGGCCATCGGGAGTCAACCGAGCAGCAAGGCGACCAGTGGTGCCGGAACGGCCCACACGCGGGAGCCGACGTCGAGGATCGACTTCGTGGCCACGATCCCGTGTCCGAGCCGCTGCTCGATTCCCCGGGACTCGGCCCGCCAGTGTTGGGAGACCCATTTCGACTCCAACGGTGTCGTCCACGCCTCTCCGGCGCTGGTGGGCAGTGGCATCGGCGCGAAGTCGATCTCGTTACCGCTCGCGCTGCGGAGGTGGCCGATGCCGTCCTGGGTGATCCACCGCCCGGGCTGATGGTCCTCGACGGCCTGCGCGAGCGCCACCCCGAGTGCGTTCTCGCTGAGCCGGGTGAAGTCCGGGTCGGCAAGGCCGCTGCGCAGCCGGGGTCCGACCCAGGCCAGCAGCGGGTCAGCGAGGTAGAGCTTCGACTGCGCTCCCGGCACCCGCTGCCCTGCGTCGTCGACCTGGTGCGACCAGAGACCGGCGAAGGTCGTGGTGAGGCGGGTCAACCGGGTGTCGAACGACTGGCGAGTGGCGTACCCGAGAGCCTGGGCGCACGCGGAGCGGTTCAGCGGGGAGGTGGAGCGAGCGGCCAGCCCTGCCAGCAGCCGGGGAACCGAGTCGTCGGCCGCGTCGGGATCGACGTCACGGTGCAGCCACGACGTGAGGTCGGCGATGAACGCGTCGCTGACCTCGCCGGACCGGTGGAACTCGGCCACCGCCCGCGGAAACCCCCCGGAGCACAGGAAGGACTGCCAGGCGAGGTCCAGCTCGTCGATGTGGAACTCGCCGGCGACCACTACCTGACGCGAGTACGCGCCCTGCAGGGCCCACGCGCCTGCCGGGGCAGGCAGCGGGACCCGCCGATCCGTCGCGGCAAGCACGTCGCGTAGCCGCATCGGCAGGAGCAGGCGGGTCCGGCGGGTGGAGCTGGTGCCGGCCCTTCCGGCGAGCAGGTCACGCTCCACGGCGGAGTCCGCGCCCCACGAGGAGCCGGTGCACACGACCGTGTCGGTGGCCAGTTCGGTGTTGTCCCGCAGAAACTTGATCGTGGCGGTCCAGCCGACGACACTGGTCACCTCGTCCAGCAGCCAGACCCTCGGCCGCGACCCCATCGAACGGGTCAGCTCACGTCCGAGAACCGTGACACGATGCAGGTCCCGCCCACGCATCCCGTCGGCTGGCAGGTAGATCAGCTGCCGGACATCGACATCGCCGCGCGCGCACAGGTCGACGATCGTGTCCTTGAGCAGCACCGACTTGCCGACCCGCCGGGGCCCTCGCAGCACGACCAGCTTGTCGTCCACGGGGCCGGTCGAGATGTCGGAGAGCACCGAGCTTCGGTACCCGAGATCGTAGGCTCGCCGTGCGCGCAGCGTGGGATCGTCGGCAGCCCACGCCGTGGGTTCGGCGCTGGCCCGCCACCACGGGTTCACCTGCAACAACCTGGATCGGATCTCGTCGTCCCGCATTATGGCAACCCTACCAAAACGGGGGGGTTATGGAAGGTACCGACTACCAGAAGCCATGGGTTCTGAGGTCAGACTGGCGCAGGAACGACCAGCCAGGCGTAGGGTGCGACGTCGGCGGCCGTCAGCGGCGCATACGATCTTGGCAGGCCGAGCATGGAAGGTTCAACCACGAGCTCGTACAATCACCGGGACGGCTGAGGCGACCAGCGCTCCCGCGGCTGCCCCCAATGCGCCCCACACCCAGCCCGCCATGATAGTAAGCGCAGAGCCACTGCCTTCAGCCAGCGAAGCGGCGAGCAGCCAACCGCTGGAGGCGCCGAGCAAGGCCGACGCACCGCACACAGCCAGCCACGTCCAACGCCGCTCAGGCACGGCAACCCGCAGCACGACCAGCGACGCCAGCAACGCGAATGCACCAAGCGCGCTTACCGCAGCCGGCTGTACCGACTCCGGAACCGGAGCCCGGTAGCCAAGGGACTGGATCCCTGCGAGAACCATCAGGATGGCCCCGATGATACCGGTCAGCCCCAGGTTGAACCGCTCCTGGCGGCGCTGCTGGCTGCGTTGTACGAACTGGTCAACCAGTGCTCCGACATCGCGGGCCCGCTCGAGCGCCGCCTCCAGATAAGTCGCGTCATGATCGAGCTGCCGATCCAGCCAGTCGGCCAGTGCCCTGTCATCGGCGAAGAGACCGTCGGGCTGGTCGTGGCCGAGGTGGGCCGCCATGTTGTTGGACGCGATGACGACCGTGCGGCGCATCTCGCGTAGCCTTGTTGACCGGTCGACCAAGCCGAGCTTGGACTCAACTGGTCAGAGCGCCACCGGGTATGATCATGATGGAATCCGACCCGTGGAGCGATGTACGTGGTAAGTGGGAATGAGCTGATCGACGATGAGCGTGACGCAATCATGATTGGAGTTGCACGAAACGAATCGTTTCGTGAGATCGGCCTCAGGCTGGGTCGGCATCACTCGGTCATCTCTCGCGAGGTCCATCGGAACGGCGGCCGAGAAGACTATCGGGCGCGTGCTGCGGCGGAACGAGCCGAGGTGATGCGCACGCGACCCAAGGAACGGAAGTTGGAGAAGAACACGCTCGTGCATGACACGGTCGCGGACGGTCTGCGGAAGGAATAGTCGCCGCAGCAGATCGCGAAGAGACTTGTGCTCGATTTTCCTGACGATCTGGTGATGCGTGTGTCGCACGAGACGATTGATGAGACGTTGTTCGTCCAGGCGCGTGGGGAGTGCGCGACGCAGCTGCGGCTCGCGTTGCAGGCCGGGCGTGTCCACCGCAGGCCACGGGGCACGTCACGACCCAAGACGGCCCGGATCACCGGCATGGTCACCGTCAACGAGCGGCCGGCCGAGGCGGACGACCGGGCCGTCCCCGGGCAGTGGGAGTCCGACCTGATCATCGGTGCGAAGGGGAAGTCGCAGATTCGCACGCTGGTCGAGCGGACCACGCGGTTCGTCCTCCTCCAGAAAATCCCCGACGACCGCACCGCGG
>JBOHEO010000220.1:0-8428 GCA_050701055.1 Pseudonocardia sp.
GCCGGGGCGGGCGCGGCGGGGTCTGGTACGGCGGGGCCTGGTGCGGCGGAGGCCGCGGGGGTGGCGTCCCGCAGGTCCGACTCCACCGTCGACGGAGCCTCGCCGATCGGCTCGAACTCGGTGAAGGTCTCCACCGGTTCGGTGTCCAGCGCTTCACCCATGAACTCCTGCCACACCTCGCCGGGGAGGCCGGCCCCGCTGATCGGGGTACCGCTCGTGGTGCGGATCGGCGAGTTCATGTCGGTGCCCATCCACACCGAGGTGGCCAGCGACGGGGTGAACCCGGCCATCCACGCGTCGTTGTTCTCGCCCTCGAACCGCGACTGCACGGTGCCGGTTTTCGCGGCGACGGGCTGGCCGCCAGGCAGTGCCAGATCGTCACGTCGGGCGACGTCCAGCATCGTCTCGGTGACGTTGCGCGCAACGCGTTCGGGGAAACGCTGCTCACCGTCGGTCGGCGCCGCGTAGAGCACCCGGTCGTCGGCGGTGATCACCCGCGACACCAGGTGCGGCTGGTGCCACACCCCGCCGGCCGCGAGCGTGGCGTAAGCCGAGGCCAGCTCGAACGTGCTGACCTCCTTGTTGCCCAGCGCGATGCCCTCGTTCGGGTTGTCCAATGGCGCGACGATCCCGGCCTTCCGGGCGGCGTCCGCGACCGCCTCCGGCCCGACCTGCTTGGCGAGGGTGTTGAACACGACGTTGTTGGAGATCGTCATCGCCTGCTTGAGGTCGCAGCGGTCGCAGTCCGCACCCTCGGCATTGCGCAGCCCGGGGACCTCCTTCCCCGAGTACACCTCACCCAGACCAACCGGAGTGTCCTGCTGCAACGCGGCCAGCACCACGAATGGTTTGAACGTGGAGCCGGCGAGGCGGCGCACCCGTGCGTAGTCCAGGCCGAGACCGTTCGAGCCGCCGTAGTAGGCGAGCACCCCGCCGGTCTCCGGATCGACGGCCACCATCGCGCTGCGCAGGTTGGCCGGCTGCCCGGCGAGTACGCCCTGAGCGGCGGAGGCGGCCTGCTCCTGGCGGATCGGATCGATGGTGGTGGCGATCCGCAGGCCCCGCTGAGCGATGTCCTGCTCGGAGATGCCCAGCTCAACCAGCTCCGCGGTGACGGCGTTGATGATGTGACCGCGGTGGTCGGTGGGCACCCCACCGGTGGTGGGCTTGCGGATGATCGTCGGTGGGAAGAGCGCGGCCTCGCGTTCGGTGGCGCCCAGCCAGCCCTGGGAAACCATGCCGTCGAGCACGAAGTTCCAGCGCTGGACGGCCCGGTCGGGGCTGATCGCGGGATCCCACCGCGACGGCGACTGGATCAGACCGGCCAGCAGGGCCCCCTCGCTCGGTCCGAGCTGGTCGACGCGCTTGCCGAAGTAGGCCTGGGATGCGGACTGGATGCCGTAGGCGCCGCGGCCGAAGTAGATGGCGTTGAGGTAGTCGCCGAGGATCTGGTCCTTGGTGCGCTCCTGGGAGATCTTGAACGCGAGGACGACTTCCTTGTACTTGCGCCAGAGCGTCTGCTCGTCCCCGACGAGGGTCTTCTTCACGAACTGCTGGGTGATCGTCGAGCCGCCACCGGACCCGCCGCGCAGCTGGTTCCAGGCCGCCCGCGCGATGCCGGTGAGGTCGAAGCCGGGGTTGGAGTAGAACGTGCGGTCCTCGGCTGCGAGGACGGCCTCGCGCACCGGCACCGGCACCGACTCGATCGGCACCTTGATCCGGTTGCCCTGCTCGGGAACCAGCCGGGTGAGCTGGGAGCCGTCGGCGAAGGAGACGAGCGCCACCTGATTGTTGACCGCGTCGTCAGGGCTCGGCACCGCGAAGAACAGGTACCCCAGCGCGAACGCGACGACCGGACCGAGCACGACCGTGGCGACCGCCCCGAGCAGTCCAAGACGGATCCGGCGGCGCCGTCGGACCTGGAGCTGGGCGGGGGTGAGCCGCGGCCGGCGCCGGGAAGCCAACCGACGGCTACCCGGGCGATGATGGGAACGGGGGGGCTCCACCGGGTCCACGGCGGCGGGCAGCACCTCCGTCGGGCCGGGTGCGCGGTGCCGGGCGGAGTCGTCGGTAGCCGCGCTCGACCCCGGAGCCGATGGACGGCCGGTCTTCGGAGGGTGCCACTGACTGCCCCCGGGGGCCTGGGCGCCGCGCCGGGACACCTGCGTGGGCAACTGGGGACGGCGCTGGTCCTGGTCACGTGAAGCCCGGTCGGGATGTGAGGTGTGTGCTCCGGGCACGCGATCCGCCCCCTTCCCCGTTTCGCCGACGATCGCGGTACAGAGCAGTCTCGGTAGGCCGCCGCTCGGTCCAACGGTCGGTCCGGGAGGCGCGGTATGGCGACCGGCTCCACATCACTCAATAGGACCAGGCGACGGCGGCCACGATCCGGTCATCGAGGCCGTATTGGTGACGTTCCGTAGGTGGTTGCGCCATCTGTCGACCAGGATTCTGCCATCGGTCACTCCTACACTCGCGTCCGGGTGGGTCCGGTTGTGGATTTAGGGAGAGGAGCACGTCGTGAGTCGTCGCGCCGTGATCGCGCTGGGACTGGCCGGCCTGCTCGCCGCGGCCGGCGCCCGGCGCCCGTTGATCCGCCGGTGGCCGGTGTCGATCATCCAGGCCGGTCCGTGCACCTTGGCCTCTGAGCTGCCCGGCGTGCTGGCCGCGGCGCACGGAGCCGCAGTCGCGGTCTCGCTCCTGCGGGGCGGTGCCCGGCGGCGCGACGGGCTCGTCGGGTCGACGGTCAACGCGCTGGCCGCGGCCGCGCTCGTCGACCTGCACCGCGATACCGTCCGGTCCGCGGCGGTGTTGCATGCCGTCCTCGCCCCGCTCGGTGTTGCGGCCGGTGGTCCAGCACAGCAGGTCCGGGGTGGCCGAGCGGGCCGTCGGGCGTACCGGCGCGCGGCCGACATCGGTTACGGGGACGACCCGGCGCAGCAGCTCGACGTCTGGGCCCGACCTGACCTTCCCCGCGACGGGGCCGCGCCGGTGCTGGTGCAGGTGCACGGGGGTGGCTGGACCGGCGGGGACAAGGCCGGCTCGGGTGCGCCACTGCTGGGGTACCTGGCCGAGCGTGGCTGGGTGTGCGTCACGGCGAACTACCGGCTCGGCCCGGGGTACCGGTGGCCGGCGATGATCGTCGACGTCAAACGGACGATCGGCTGGGTCGGTGCGAACATCGCCCGGTACGGCGGTGACCCCGGATTCGTGGCGATCAGCGGCGGCTCTGCCGGTGGGCACCTCGCCGCCCTCGCGGCACTGAGCCCGAACGACCCCGACTTCCAGCCCGGGTTCGCCGACGCCGACACCACACTCGCCGCGGCCGTGCCCCTCTACGGGGTGCACGACTTCAGCGTCGACGAGTACGGTCTGTTCGCGCTGTTGGAGGGCAAGGTATTCGGTACCACCCACATCGACGACGCGGGTTCGTGGCGGCAGGCGTCACCGCTGCACCGGGTCGGGCCGCACGCGCCGCCGTTCTTCGTGATCCACGGCAGCGCCGACACGGTCAGCTCGGTGAGCCAGTCGCGCCGGCTCGTCCAGGGGCTGCGGCAGGTGAGCAGGCATGAGGTCTGCTACGCGGAGCTGCCGCGTGCCCAGCACGGCTTCGACGGCCTGCCGACCGCGCGGACCGCGCTCACCGTGGACGCGGTGCACCGTTTCCTCACCGCGGTACACCAGCGATACCGGAGCCGCGACGGAATCCCGGGTCCCCACGACGTGCGTGGCCGAGCGCCGCACGCCACCCGCTGACGAACGAACGGCACTGTCGTCCGGTTGGTGTGGACGAACGTGCCGTTCGTTCGGGCTGTGCCGGGCCGTGCCGGCGGCGCAGCCCGCGGGTTAGCCCGCGGGTGCGGTAGTCGCTGCGATATCGGGCGGAAGTCCGCGCACTGACCCGTCTACGCTGGCCGGCACCTTGGTTCGCAACAACTGGAGGCCCCTGTGTCCGCGCCCGCACCCGATCCCGCGTTCGCCCCCGTCCGGGTGCCGGCCGGGACGACCGCGTCCGCCGCGGTGCGTGCGGCGGGGTTGCCGGCCACCGGCCCGAGCGCCGTCGTCGTCGTCCGTGACGTCGGTGGCGAGCTGCGTGACCTGGCGTGGATTCCCGACGCCGACGTCACCGTCGAGCCGGTCGGCGCCGGCACCGAGGCAGGCCGGTCGGTCATCCGGCACTCGGCGGCCCACGTGCTCGCCCAGGCCGTGCAGCAGCTCCATCCCGAGGCCAAGCTCGGCATCGGCCCGCCGATCACAGACGGCTTCTACTACGACTTCGACGTCGCCACCCCCTTCACCCCCGACGACCTCGACGAGCTCGAGTCGGCCATGAAGAAGATCATCAAGGCCGGGCAGCGGTTCTCCCGGCGTCCGTTCGACTCCCTCGACGACGCGCGCAAGGAGCTCGCCGACGAGCCGTACAAGCTCGAGCTGATCGACCTCAAGGGCTCGATCGACGACGTCGACACCTCCGAGGTCATGGAGGTCGGGGCCGGCGATCTCACGATCTATGACAACGTGCACGCACACACCGGCGAGACCGTGTGGAGCGACCTCTGCCGCGGCCCCCACATCCCCACCACGAAGTTCATCCCGGCGTTCAAACTCCTGCGTTCCGCGGCCGCGTACTGGCGGGGTAGCGAGCGCAACCCCCAGCTCCAGCGCATCTACGGCACCGCGTGGGAGAGCCAGGACCGGCTTGACGAGCACGTGGCACGCCTCGCCGAGGCCGAGCGTCGTGATCACCGACGCCTGGGCGTGGAGCTCGACCTGTTCAGCTTCCCCGACGAGATCGGTTCCGGCCTCGCGGTCTTCCACCCGAAGGGCGGGGTGATCCGCCGCGAGATGGAGGACTACTCGCGCCGCCGGCACGAGGAGGCGGGCTACGAGTTCGTCAACACCCCGCACATCACCAAGGGCCGGCTCTTCGAGACCTCCGGGCACCTGCAGTGGTACGCCGAGGGCATGTACCCGGCGATGCACCTCGACGCTGAGTGCAGCGCCGACGGCACCGTGCGCAAGCCCGGGCAGGACTACTACCTCAAGCCGATGAACTGCCCGATGCACAACCTGATCTTCCGCTCGCGTGGGCGGTCGTACCGGGAGCTACCGCTGCGGCTGTTCGAGTTCGGCACGGTGTACCGCTACGAGAAGTCCGGCGTGGTGCACGGGCTCACCCGGGCCCGCGGCTTCACCCAGGACGATGCGCACATCTACTGCACCCTCGAGCAGATGCAGAGCGAGATCCGGTCGCTGCTGCGGTTCGTGCTCGACCTGCTGCGCGACTACGGGCTCGACGACTTCTACCTCGAGCTCTCCACCCGCAACCCGGAGAAGTCGATCGGCGGTGACGAGGACTGGGAGCGGGCCACCGACTCGTTGCGGGCGGCCGCCGAGGCCAGCGGGCTCGACCTGGTGCTCGACCCGGGTGGCGCCGCGTACTACGCACCGAAGATCTCCGTGCAGGCCACGGACGCGATCGGGCGGACCTGGCAGATGTCGACCATCCAGGTCGATCTGATGCTGCCGGAGCGGTTCGGCCTGGAGTACACCGCCGCCGACGGTTCCCGCCGGCGTCCGGTCATGATCCATCGGGCCCTGTTCGGCTCGATCGAGCGGTTCTTCGGGGTGCTCACCGAGCACTACGCGGGCGCGTTCCCGGCGTGGCTCGCCCCGGTGCAGGTGGTGGCGATCCCCGTCACCGACGAGCAGACCCCGCAGGTGCGGGAGATCGTGGCCGCGCTTCGGTCTCGGGGTGTCCGGGTCGAGGTCGACGCGGGCGACGACCGGATGCAGAAGAAGATCCGCACCCACACGTTGCAGAAGGTGCCGTTCCTGCTGCTGGCCGGTGCCCGCGACGTCGAAGCCGGTGCGGTGAGCTTCCGGTTCCGTGACGGTGGGCAGACCAACGGTGTGCCGGTGGCCGAGGCGGTGGACCGGATCGTCGGCTGGATCGCAGCCCGCAACAACGCAAGTCCCACGGCCGAGGCCTTCGCTCGGGTCCCCTAACCGCGCCCGTCCGGGTTCGGGTCGCGCCGGCCGGGTCGCGCCGGGCCGGGGACGGCGGGGCAGCGGTGGGTGGCCACCCTCCGCGCGGGAACGGGAATTCGCCGTTTCGGTGCCGCCTTCGGTTGCCGAGCCGACGGTGGCTTCCCCGCGTCGTCGAGGTTGGCTTGATCAGCGGGACGTGGACGGTGGTGGCCGAGCCGGCGGCGGCACCTAGGATCGGCGCCCATGGAGCAGGGCGCTGATGCTGCCGAGCCGGCGATGGAGCCGCGGGACGGCGTCGGTATCCCGGACGGGTTCCGGCGGCTCTGGACGCCGCACCGGTTGGCCTACATCAAGGAGGCGGGCGCTGGTGACTCTCCGGGGTGCCCGTTCTGCCGCATCCCGACCCTCTCCGACGCGGAAGGTCTGGTCATCGCGCGGGGCGTGACCGTCTACGCGGTGCTCAACCTGCACCCGTACAACCCGGGCCATCTGATGGTGCTGCCCTACCGTCACGTCGCCGAGCTGGAGGACCTCGACGCCGCCGAGGCCGCGGAGCTGATGGAGTTCACCCAGTGCGCGGTGCGGGCGATGAAGCAGGTGGCCGCACCGCACGCGTTCAACGTGGGGCTCAACCTGGGCACCGTGGCCGGCGGGTCACTCGCCGATCACCTGCACCAGCATGTCGTGCCGCGGTGGGGCGGGGATGCGAACTTCATCGCCGTCGTCGGCCAGACCAAGGTCATCCCCCAGCTGCTGTCCGAGACCAGGGAGTTGCTCGCCACCGCGTGGCCGCCCACCGGGGGAGCGGCGGGTTCGGACTAGTCTGGGCCCCCGGTCTGCAGCGGACCGCCCACCCGGCAGGAGCCCATGCTCAACGTCTTCGTCCGCGCCCATGTCGACCGGGTGGCCGCCCCGATCGGTCACTGGTTGGTGGGCCGTGGCCTCACCCCTGACGTTGTCACCGTGCTGGGCACGGTCGGGTCGGTTGCGGCGGCGCTGTGGTTCCTTCCTCGCGGCGAGCTGGCCGTCGGTACCTGGGTGATCACGGTGTTCGTCCTGTTCGACCTGATCGACGGCGCGATGGCCCGGGCCCGCGGTCGCGGCACCCCGTTCGGTGCGGTGCTCGACTCGACCTGCGACCGGGCGGTGGACGGTGCGGTGTTCGTCGGGCTCACCTGGTGGTGCCTGGAGCTGGGCGACCAGCGCATGCTCGGCGTCGCGGCGTTGATCTGCCTCGTGGCCGGACAGCTCGTCTCCTACATCAAGGCCCGCGCCGAAGGTGCCGGGCTCTCCGCCGACGGCGGGCTCGTCGAGCGGGCCGAGCGACTGATCATCACGCTACTCGGCGCGTTCCTCGAAGGCGCCGGCGTGCCATACGCGCTGGCGGTGGCGCTCTGGGTGCTCGCCGCAGCGTCGGTGTGGACGGTGGGGCAGCGGCTGGTGGCGGTGTACCGTGCCGGGCAGGCCACGCCATGAGCGAGCGTGCGAGCGAGTCATCGACGTGGCGCGAGCGTGCGGGTGAGTCGTCGACACCGCGCGAACCGTCGCCACGGCGCGAGCTCGCGGAGCGCGCCGCCGGTGTGGGCTACGCCGCCGGCTGGCGGGTCGTGCGTGGCCTTCCGGCACCGCTGGCGCACGCCGGGTTTCGATTGGGCGCTGACCTGGCCGCTCGCCGGGCCGGCCAGGGGGCGCGCCGGCTACGGGCCAACCTCGCCCGCGTCGTGCCCGACGCCACACCGGATGCGCTCGACGATCTCGTCCGGGCGGGCCTGCGCAGCTACGCGCGGTACTGGTGCGAGGCGTTCCGGCTGCCGGCCATGGATCCCGCTGATCTGCACCGGCGAATGGACCCGCTGGTCACGGGCGCGGAACCGGTGTTCCAGGCGCTCCGCGAGGGACGCGGGGTGATCTTCGCGTTGCCGCACAGCGGCAACTGGGACGTCGCAGGCGTGTGGATGGTCGAGTCGTTGGGGCGGCTCGGTCTGGAACCGGTGCTGACCACGGTGGCCGAGCGGTTGCGCCCGGAGTCACTCTTTCGCCGGTTCGTCCGGTACCGGGAGTCGTTGGGTTTCGAGGTGATCGCGGCGCAGGACGGCACGGCGGCCTACCGGGCACTGAGCCGGCGCCTGCGCGCCGGCGGGGTGGTCTGCCTGGTGTCCGACCGGGACCTGACCGCCTCCGGCGTCGAGGTCTCGTTCTTCGGCGAGCCGGCCCGGCTGCCGGCCGGCCCGGCCCGGCTCGCGGCGCTCACCGGGGCGGTGCTGATCCCGGCATACCCGAGGTTCACCCCCGACGGGTGGTCGCTGCCGATGGCGGCCCCGGTGCTGGTGCCCGCCCGCGCCGACGTCCCTGCCGGCACCCAGGCGTTGGCCGACGCACTCGCCGGGCTGATCGCGTCCGCCCCTGCCGACTGGCACATGCTGCAGCCGCTCTGGAC